>JALSJJ010000080.1 GCA_026989375.1 Rhodothermus sp. | reverse complement strand
CCGTGCTGAAGTAAACATTACGTAACCGAACCAGAAACTCTGCTCCCCCTTCCAGGGGGAGCTGTCGCAAAGCGACTGAGGGGGTGCCTGGTGGAAGACAGCATTGCCGCCAAAAACAGCGCGGCAGCCGGATCGAAAGGGTTGATTGGAACCCCTCCCCCTGTCCCCCTCCCCACAGGGGAGGGGAGACTCAAGGAAAAACACTCCGTCGAAAATCTTACAAGCGCCCTGAAATAAGCGTTCGTTGCTAAACCAGAAACTCTGCTCCCCCTTCCAGGGGGAGCTGGCCCAAAGGGCCTGAGGGGGTGTGCATCAAAGACAGCGTTGCCACAAAATTAAAGCACGGCTGGTCAGCAAACCGTCAGAGGCTGCTCTTTCCCGATAGAGGAACACGCGAGCTGGCTTCTTTTTTGGACCGTTGTCACCTGAGTCGGGCCTGCACGCGCGTGGTGACCAACTTTCCGATGCAAAACGCCGAAGTGGCAGCCGGTGAAGGGGCATTGATCACGTGCACCATGCGCGGCGACTCCATCACGAGAAAGTCGTCCACCAGATGGCCCTGGGAATTGACGGCCTGGGCCCGCACTCCCGAGGGAGCCGGCAGCAGATCCTCCAGCGCCACTTCGGGGATGAGCCGCCGAGCCTGGCGCAGGTAATACCGTTTACTGAGCGATTGCAGGAGCTCCTGTACCCCTTTGCGCCAGTGCCGGTGGGCCAGTTGCCAGAAGCCTCGATAGGTCAGCATCTCGATTAGCTCCGACAGGTTTACATCGACCAGCCGGTAGCCCTCTCGGGCGAAGGCCAGCACAGCGCTGGGCCCGCATTCAACGCGTCCATCGATCATGCGCGTGAAGTGCACGCCCAGGAACGGATAGGCAGGATCCGGAACCGGATAGATCAGGGTGCGACACAGGTATCGCCGCTCGGGCCGCAGCTCGTAATATTCACCCCGGAAGGGCAGGATACGTACGCCCGGCTCCAGACCATCCATAAGGGCGATCCGGTCGGCGTACAATCCGGCACATCCTACAGCGACATCGGCCCGGAAGGCGCCGGCCGGGGTTTCGAGCACCACGCCCCGGCCGTCCGGCACGATGCGCATGACCGGCGCCCGCAGCACCACCTGGTGGCCGGCCGTCTCCAGCTTTATTCGGAGTCGCTCGGCCACCGCCCGATAGCTGACAATGCCGGCCTCCGGCACGTGCAGGGCTGCCACGCCACGCACGTGCGGCTCCAGTTCGCGAAGCCGTTCAGGGGGAATCAGCGTACAAGCCACCCCGTTTTGCTGTCCGCGTTCGTAAAGCGCCTGCAGACGGGACCGCTCTGCCTCGTTGATGGCCACGATCACCTTGCCGCAGCGTTCATAGGGAATGCCTTCGGTCTCACAAAAACGGATCAGTTCCTGCTTGCCCTCCCGACAGCAGGTTGCCTTGAGCGAACCGGGCCGGTAATACAGGCCAGAATGGATCACCCCGGAGTTGCGCCCGGTCTGATGAGCCGCTATCCGGTCTTCTTTTTCCAGCACGGTAATCCAGACACCGGGCATGCGTTTCATGAGCTGGTAAGCCGTGGCCAGCCCGACGATTCCTCCTCCTACAATCACAACCGCCGGTGTTCTCATGCGCCCGTCGGTTTGGCTTCGGCAGCCTGCACCCGGACCAGCGATAGGTGCGCCACATGGTGGCGGCCGTGCCAGGCATAGAGCGCCAGCGCCTGATCCAGCGTGAGCGGACCATGCTCTGGATGGCGAAACGTACGTTGAAAGTCCTCCGGCTTCAAGCTGCGCAGCAACGCCACCCAGCGCGCATGCAATCCTTCCAGCAGAGCAAGCGAGGCTGAAACCGGCGCCGAACGCGCATCGGGCAGTTCAGCCCATCGTTGCTGATCGTAGGTTTTGATCTGCGGCGCTTCCTCAGTCAGCGCCAGCCGGAAGCGCACATAGCCGTTCAGATGACTATCGGCCAGGTGGTGCACGACCTGTCGGGCCGTCCAGCCGCCCGGCCGATAGGACCGATCCAGCTGTGCTTCGGAGAGCTGGTTCACAACCTGGCGTACCTGCACAGGCAGTTCGGCCAGTTGGGCAATCAACCCTTCTCGCTGCTCAGTGGTCAACGGGACGTCTGGCCATTGAAACGGCCCGATCGGATAGCGTAAGGCGTCTGTCATGACAGGTGCTGTTGTTGTAGATTGCCGTCCTATCCGGATCCCTACTGGACGCTTCAGGGTGAAGCTACCGAAAGCTATCGCTTTTTTTCAGCGCAAAAGCAAGCCCGGAATGCCTGCTCGAAAAACGCACCATACAGCTATTGTGATCATCCCTCCGGAGGCGGCCTGGCCACCGATTCAGGCCATTCGGGCGCGCTACGACCGTCAGGTACGCCGCTGGATGCCTCACATCAACCTGCTCTATCCGTTTCGTCCACCGGAAGCCTGGCCGGATTTGCTGGAGCCCATCGCCGAGCGCATCCGACCGTTGCTGCCTTTCACGGTACGCCTGGCCACGATTCGGTACTTCCGCCACCCGAGCGGCCGCTGCACGCTGTGGCTGGCCCCCGAGCCCGCCACAGCCCTCGATGCACTCCAGCAGGCGTTGCTGGCCGTAGCCCCGGAGTGCGACGACGTGCGGCGGCACCGGGGAGGTTTTACGCCGCACCTGAGTGTCGGGCAGGCACCAGACGCCGCCTCCTGCGTCGCGCTGCAACGCGCTCTGCAGGCGCAATGGCAACCGCTTACCTTTGAGGTGACGCATGTCAGCCTGATCTGGCGCAAAGCCCCGCCAGACGACGTGTTTCGGGTAGGCTGGGAAGTCGGCCTGGAAGGTATCCGACCGGTTACTCCGCCCGCGACGTAGTGCCGCGGGGTGGTGCCGGACGCATTCTGCGCGCAGGCGCGGTCCGATCTTCTGAAGCGGCAACCTCAGCAGCATCGGGGAGATGGGGCGTCTCAAGCAGCCTTCCCCGTTCATCAATCCGCACCCACTGATTGGGTAACCGATAGAGATACCGGCCAATGCCCCACTGAACGGCTGCCCGACGCATGGCCGACGAAAGCCCCCCTTTTACCGGTTCGATGTCCGTGTTTTCGGCACCATCCCACTTCGTGATCCACTCGTCGCCTACCCGAATCGAAATCCCACAGAGCACGCCACCTCCCGGTCCCGGCCGAAACTCGTTGCGCCAGTTTTCTGGGCCGCACACCTCATCGAGCCGATCCATAATGGCCCGGTTCGTTACGTACGGCGCCACCAGCGCCTTACCCGTTTGTTTCGAAATCGCAATCGGCTTCCATTCAATATCCTCGGGGCTAAAAGGCGCCTGCAGGCGCTTCAGGTCGATGCGGGTCTTCATGGTTGCGGTAGGTGGATTCAGGTTGCCCGGGTAATTTCCCACCCTGTGGTGACATCTGTTGGTCACTGTCAGCTTTTTCGAAAGCATCTCGGAATCGCTTTCTAAAAATTAACTTCTAAAAACTAAAAACCTAAATTATTGACAATAATGAATTATTTCACTAAATATTATGCGAGAACATCCGAGATCATCTTAAAAAAGGAGCGGTATGAAGACCTACCGACGCTACGTGCACGGACTGTTGCTGGCCGGACTGCTATGCCTGCTGACCCTTCCGGCCCGGGCACAGGATCCCGCCTCCGCAGCCCTTTCAAGCGGCGATACGGCCTGGATGTTGATGGCTACGGCCCTTGTGCTGCTCATGACGCCAGCGCTG
>JALSJJ010000079.1 GCA_026989375.1 Rhodothermus sp. | reverse complement strand
TACGACAGCCTGGGACGACCGCTGCAGGTCATTGGTCGGCCAGGCTTTGACGAGCCGGGCACGCTGCGTCGGCCATCGCATGTACTGGTGCATGGCAATCGGCTCTACATTGATGAGGCACAGGGTCGTTTTGCACTCTTCAGGCGGGATGGTCGGTTTATCCGATGGCTGTATTTGCCGGAGGGGTATGGGGCCACGGGGCGAGGTGCGCTTTATGCGCTGGATGCCTCGCATCTGATCGTCAGCTCGGTTGCGTATGCGGAGCCGTGCGCGTCGTGGTTTGAGCCGGCCTGTGAGGGGACGCGGGTGTTTTCGGTGGTGGACACGGCGCTGGGTCGGGTGACGGGTCGGTTTGGGGTGTATCCGGCGCTGTATCAGGAGAAGGTGGTTCCCGGCCGCTGGGCGATGCTGGACGTGTTGTCGAGGAAGCAGTTGGCAGCCGTTGTTTATGAGCTTAGCCCGGAGGTTCATTTTTACCGGGTTTATCGGGAGGGGGGCGAGTTGCTTGGGCGTGTGCCGTTGTTTCATGCTCAGTGGCGGCCGCTCACGGAGGCTATAGCGCCGACGTTGTCGCGGGAGGCGATGCGGGCGATGGCGTTGCAGGTGTCGCATATGCGAGGGGTGTATTTTGTGGGGGACACATTGGTGCTGGCGCATTTTCAGAATTTGCGGCCGGAGTATTATGTAGGTACGGGGATTGATCCGATGGCGGTGGAGGCGTACGGGGTGTTGGTGTCGTTGTCGGGCGTGTGGCAGCAGGCGTTGGCGCTTCCGGGTCCGGTGCTGGGACGGGACGAGGCGTTTCATCTTTACATACGGTTGTCGGACGAGCCGGGTCGTCGGTTGATCGGACGCTACCGGGTAGAAGTGCGGCGGTAAGGAGGGGCACGCAGCTCAGGAGGAAGCGGGCATTATAGCACAGGACGGATTATCTGCCTGCCCTCACCCATTAGCATCACAGGTCTTTTTCCAGCCGCAGGCGATAATCGCGGTAGAACGTGTTGTAGTCGGCGCGGGTGACCCGGAATCCCTCGGTCAGTCCCAGCACGGCCATACCAGGGTGCCGGTTCGGGAACGTATCGTAGGCGAAGCGCCGGTAGCCTTTCTGGCGCGCCCGTTCCATCATCACGTACAGTAGCTGACGCGCAATGCCCTGACGCCGGTATGCGGGCAGCACGCCACCTTTGGCGCTGTAAAACGTGCGGCGGTTTTCTCGATAGCCAATTTTGAAACCGACCGGTACCCCGTTCACCCGGGCCAGCAAAATCATAAGGTCATCCCGATCAAACGTGTTGATGATGCGCTCTTCCTCAAAGATGGCCCGGTTCAGTTCACGAATTATCTCCAGTTGTTCCAGCCCGACCTCTTCGATGGTCAGGATGGTGCCATGCTGCACCGCTTCGCGATAGAGTTCCATCGTCAATCTCCTGACGATAGCGCAGAAGAGCCGGGGGCAGAAAGTTCATGAACCGAAGGGGCATCCGGTTCCTCTACCAGCACCCAGGGTTCCAGGATTTCCTCCGGCAGGTTTTCCAGGAAACGGCTGGGGCTGGTCAGATACGATCCGGTCCCTGCCTGATAACGCACCATTGGGTAGGAGATGAACAGATATTCGCGCGCACGGGTAACGGCTACGTACAGCAGCCGTAGCTCTTCATCCAGTGCCTCCGGATCGTTCAGCGCATAGGCTGAGGGCAGGATGCCTTCCAGCGCGTGAATGATAAACACCGTATGAAACTCCAGCCCTTTGGCCGAATGGATCGTTGAGAGCACCAGCGGCGGTTCGTCCTCGACGAGGGGATCCACTTCCAGCGCGGTCAGCTCCAGCGGATCCAGCACCAGGGCTTCCAGAAAGGCCGCCCGGCTCTGGAAACGTGCGCTCAGGCTGACCAGATGCTCCAGATCCTGCAATCGCCGTGGATAGTCTTCATAGTACCGCTGTTCGCACAGTGGCCGGTAGTAGTTCATTAGTTCCGTTAGCTGCGCCTCCAGGGGCAGTTCGGCTTCCCAGAGCTGGCGCAACAGCGTAAACAGTCGGATCAGCGCTTCGGCATAGCGGGGTGAAAACGGCCGCTCTTCCAGCGTAAAGGGGGTGGTGTCGGCCGAGGTGATCCATTCGATCAGGCGCTGGGCCGTGCGCGGTCCGATCCCTTCGATTAGCTGCAGCACGCGATTCCAGGCCGCCGCATCCTTCGGATTTTCGAGCAACCGGAGGTAGGCCAGCAGATCCTTCACGTGCGCTGCTTCACTGAGCTTGAGTCCTCCGTACTTTACATAGGGAATGCCACGTCGGTTGAGTTCCAGTTCCAGGTCGAAGGCATTGTGGCTGCTGCGGAACAGCACGGCCATCTGATGCAGCGGCACGCCCTGCTCGCGAAGGGTTAGAATCATCTGGCAGACGAAGCGGCTTTCGGTGCGCTCATCCGGTGCTGGAATGATAGCTGGCCGCTCGCCCTGTTTTCGCTCGCTGAAGAGCACCTTATCGTAGCGGCGGTGCGCCCGCCGGATAATGCGATTGGCCAAGTCCAGGATAGGTTGCGTCGAACGATAGTTCTGCTCCAGCTTCAGGATCCGGGTGCCTGGAAACAGGCGCGGAAACTCGAAGATGTTGCGAAAATCGGCCCCGCGAAAGCGATAGATCGACTGGGCATCATCCCCCACGGCCATGACATTGCCGTGCACGGCGGCCAGATGCTGCACGATCTGGGCCTGCAGGCGGTTGGTGTCCTGGTATTCATCAACCAGCACGTGGCGGCAGCGGGCTGCCACCTGGCGCTGCACGTCAGGATGTCGGGCAAAGAGTTCGAGCGTGCAGCCCAGCAGATCGTCATAGTCCATGAGCCCGTGCTGGCGCTTGTAGCGGGCGTAGTCTTCGCGAAGGGCGCGAAGCGCCTCCAGGTGTTCCAGAAATTGCGGGTAGCGTGCCTGCAGCACTTCTTCCAGATCGGTATCGGGACGACTGGCGGCAGCCGAGAAGATAGCCTGGATCGTCTGTTTTCGGGGAAAGCGACGGCGGCTCCGGTGCAGTCCGTGGGCCGTCCGGAGCAAATCGATTACGTCGGCCGCGTCGGAGGCGTCCAGCACGGTAAAGTTCGACGGATAGCCCAGGCGACCGGCGTAGCGTCGAAGCAATCCCAGGCAGAACGCATGGAAGGTCCCCCCTTGCACACGCTCGCAGCGTCCATCGAGCAGGGCCGCTGCCCGCGCCAGCATTTCGCGCGCCGCCCGCCGCGTGAAGGTCAGCAGCACGATCTCCTCCGGCGGCGTCCCGGTCTCGACGAGATAGGCCACGCGATAGACCAGCGTCCGCGTTTTGCCCGTACCGGCCCCGGCCACCACGAGGATCGGCCCTCCGCCGGCTGTTACGACCGCATACTGCTGCGGATTGAGCTGACCGGCATAGTCAACCGTCAGACGAACGGCAGGAAGATCAGCTTCTGGTCTTAAAACGAAGCGGCGCGCCATTCCGATCGACCAAGCGGGTTTTGCCTTTTCTCAACGCTGCGGTACAGGCGGTGATCCGATCCGATCTTCAGCTTTTTTGTAGAAGGACTGGCTTACGCATGCGTTTGTTTATAGATTAGAAAAACAATCCACTGCACAGGGTTGCCTGTGCAACAAAGGTTAGCCACCGTCCGTTTCTGCTCGGTCTGTAGATCCGGTGGCTGCAAGCTTTCATAACATCCATGGGTAAAGTTATTGCAATAGCCAACCAGAAAGGGGGCGTAGGCAAAACGACCACCGCGATCAACCTGGCCGCCTCACTGGCCGCCATTGAGCATCCAACGCTGCTGATCGACATCGATCCGCAGGCCAACTGCTCCTCGGGAGTAGGTATCACTCCACGATCTATCCAGAAATCGACGTACGAGGTGCTCATTGGCGATATTTCCTTGGAAGAGGCCATTCAGGCGACGGAACTCCCCTTTCTGGAAGTAGTGCCCAGCCACATTAACCTGGTCGGTGCTGAAATTGAGATGATCGATGTGATGGAGCGCGAGCGCATTCTGGCCAACGCATTGCGCCGCGCCCGTCGCAAGTACGACTTTGTCATCATCGACTGTCCGCCATCGCTGGGACTACTGACGCTCAACGCGCTGACGGCGGCCAACTCGGTGCTGATTCCCGTCCAGGCCGAATACTTTGCCCTGGAGGGGCTGGGCCAACTGCTCAACACGATCAAGATTGTACGACAGCACCTGAATCCTGAACTGGAAATTGAAGGGGTGCTGCTTACCATGTTCGACACGCGGCTGCGCCTGTCCAATCAGGTGGCTGAAGAGGTGCGCCGCTATTTTGGTGACAAGGTCTTCCGAACCATCGTGCAACGCAACGTACGGCTTTCCGAGGCCCCGAGTTTTGGTCGTCCAGTCTTGCTCTACGACATCACAAGCATCGGTGCCCGTAACTACATGGCACTGGCGCGTGAAATCATCCAGAACAATCAGCGTTTTCTGCTGCCTGAATCGCCTTCTGAGGAAGCCTCCACAAATGGGCTGTCTATACCGGCAGGACGGCGATCCCCCTCGCCGTCCTCCAACATAACACCGCTTCGACAAGAGCCTGAGCGTGACGCCTAAGCAAGCATACATAGATTTATGGCCGCGAAAAAAGTAGCCCTGGGGCGTGGGTTAAACGCCCTGCTCCCTAACGTGAATCAGGAAGCAGCACCGCCCGAGGAGGTATCGGGCGTCGAGACGCCGAAAAGCCGCCTGTATCATTTTGAAGAACGTCGTCGGCTGCTGGGACGCGTGGCCGAAATCGAGATTGACCGCATCCGGCCCAATCCGTACCAACCCCGTAAGGACTTCGACGAAGAGGCGCTGGATGAGCTGGCCCGCTCCATTGCTCAGCTCGGTATCATTCAGCCCATTACGGTGCGGGCCATGGGCAATAATGAATTCGAGGTGATCTCGGGCGAGCGACGCCTGCGTGCAGCGCGCCGGGCCGGTCTAAAACGTGTGCCGGCCTATGTGCGCGAGGCCGACAGCGAGGAAATGCTGGAAATGGCACTGGTCGAGAACGTCCAGCGTGAAGAACTAAATCCGATTGAAGTCGCCCTGGGCTACCAGCGACTGATTGAAGAATGTGGGCTGACGCAAGAGCAGGTAGCGGAAAAAGTTGGCAAAAACCGTACAACCGTCGCTAACTTCCTGCGTCTGCTCAAGCTTCCTCCGCGCATTCAGGCCAGCTTGCGTGATGGCACCATCACCACCGGCCATGCCCGTGCTCTGATCGGCCTACCTGAGCCTGTTCAGCTCCGCCTGCTGCAGGAAATTGAAACGAAGCAGCTTTCCGTTCGTGAAGTCGAAGAACGCGTACGAGCCTGGCACCGCCGGCAGGAGCGTAAAGCCGACGCCGAAAGTGTCCCTGCCCCGACTGAACCTGACCCTGAAACGCTTCAGCTCCGCGACTATGAAGACCGTCTGCGACGCCGACTGGGGACCCAGGTGCACATCCGCCACCGATCGGGTAACCGCGGTGGCCGCATTGAGATCGCTTACTTCTCCAACGAGGAGCTGGAGCGCCTGCTGAACCTGCTGCTGGGCGAATGAACGGAACCGGGTTGCTCCTAACAGGCCTGCTGTTTGTCGTCTCATCTCCTGCGCTGCCTGCCACCGACTCGACACATTCGCCGCAAGGGGCGCTCTGGCGGGCGCTGGTCCTGCCTGGCTGGGGCCAGATCTATAATCGCCAGTACTGGAAAGTCCCGTTTGTCTATGCCGGATTGGGCGGCTTTGCGGCACTGGCGCGCTTCATGAACGAGCGCTATCTGCTCTATCGCCACGCCTATCTGTATGCCATCGCACCGGACCGTTATCCGCAATACCGCGACGAAGGCGAACGCTTTCGCGCGGTCATTGAAGCGGGACGCGCTGACCTGCTGCGTCAGTACCGCGACCGCTATCGCCGAAACCGTGACCTCTCTTACATTGCGCTCGGCTTATGGTATGGCCTGACGGTGCTGGACGCCTACGTCCATGCCCACCTGTATGACTTTGATGTAAGCGAAAACTTACAACTTACCGTACATCCCGCCCCAACCGGTGCCGGCCTCCGACTGCGCTGGTATTTTTAAAATCGATTTAAAACCGATTTTCTTTTCTGCTTAAATTTTACGATCTTCCCGCCAGATGAACGGTCCAAGCGGCCTGCAGGGAAAAACGCAGCGATTATGGCTCGAATCGTCTATGCACTAAGTGGCCAGGGGCGAGGCCATGCTTCGCGCGTACTGGCCATTGCCCAGGCGCTCCGTGAGCGCGGCCACGAACTCCGCTTCTGCTGCGGCGGTACGGCCCGCACCGTACTGGAAGCCTGTGGCGAGACAGTCTGGCCTGTCCCTCCCCTGCGCCAGGTCCTTCACGGCAACCGCATGCGCCTGCTGGCCACACTGCAGGCCAACCTTCCCGTATTTCGCCGCCTGCGCCAATTACTCGACGAACTGACCGAAAGGCTGGCTGCCTTCCGCCCGCACCTGGTAATCACCGACTTTGAAGCGCTCACGCCACGCGCCGCTGCACGCCTGGGGATTCCCGTACTCTCCTTTAATCACCAGCAAATTGTTACCGAGACGCGCTACGACCTTCCTCCGCGCTACTGGAAGGACGCGCTGCTTGCCCATCTGGCCATTCACCTGATTGCCCCCCGAAAGCCTCTCCATGTATTACTGACCTCGTTCTACTTTCCGCCTCTGCGCCACCCGGAACGCACTACACTCATTCCCCCCGTTATCCGTCCAGAAGTCCAACAGCTAACCCCTGTCGACGACGGACCTGTACTGGTTTACTTCAACCAGCCAGAAGGCATCGACCATCTGCCCGATATGCTGGCCCGTCTGCCCGCATCGTTCATCCTCTACAACGTACCCCCACCGGCCCCTATAGCCGACTATCCCAATCTGACGTTTAAGACACCTTCGATTGACGGCTTTCTGGAGGACCTCGCCCGCTGCCAGGCCGTCCTCTGCACCGCAGGCTTCACCCTGATCAGTGAGGCATTATATCTTGGCAAACCGCTGCTGGTCGTCCCCAATCAAGGAATTTTCGAACAGACGCTCAACGCCCTGTTTCTGGAGCGCGAAGGCCTGGGGAGTGCTGTCCTCGACCGCGAACTGCACGCCGAAGATGTCCAGCGCTTTCTGGCAACCTGCCCCCATTATCGGGAACGCCTGCGCTCGTATCCACTGCGCTGCGGCAACGAAAAAGCCCTGCATTGCATCGAAGGACTGCTGAGGCGCCTGGAAATCGGCAGCTACCGCGGCAAGCCTTTGCGAACCATCCGTGAAAATACCGTCCTTTCGTCCTATTAAAGCGGAGAAAAAAATGCGCCGAAGATCCTTGTTCTTCCTGTTGCGTTTTAGCGCAAGTTTAAAGATGCTGCCCCAAATGTAGAATCAACTGCAGGATATGCCCATGTCTGACGCGGCCCGTACGCCACAAGAACGGCTGGAGGCTCAGGTATCGGCTTCAGAGCCCAGCTTGTTCGCAAAATGTCATAAGTTTTTTGCCCCGGACGGCGACTACGCGCGCGTACGTGCAGCCGGCCTGTACCCGTACTTTCGTCCGATTGAGCGCAACGAAGGGACCCGTGCGATCATCAACGGCCGAGAGGTCATTATGGCCGGCTCCAATAACTATCTGGGGCTTACCTCAGACCCCCGGGTTAAAGCAGCGGCCATCGAAGCCATCCGCAAATATGGAACGGGCTGTACGGGAAGCCGCTTTCTTAACGGAACGCTGGATCTGCATCTGGAGCTTGAGGAGCGCCTGGCCCGCTTCATGGGTCGAGAAGCCTGCATTGTGTTCTCGACCGGCTACATGACCAACATGGGCGTGATCCAGGCACTGACCTCTAAAAACGACATTATCTTTTCGGACAAAGACAACCACGCCAGCATTGTTGCCGGGACACAGGTGAGCCTGGCCGACACCGTGCGCTACCGACATAACGACCTGGATCACCTGCGTCGTTTACTTGAACGGGCCCATGCCGAACGCCCTGAGGCGGGGAAGCTGATCGTCACGGACGGGGTCTTCTCGATGAGTGGCGTGATTGCCCGGGTACCCGAGCTGATGGAGCTGGCCGAGGAGTTCGGCGCCGCATTGATGCTGGACGATGCCCACGCTGTCGGTGTCATTGGGCCGGGCGGCCGCGGTTCGGCCGCCTATTTTGGCCTGGAGCAGAAGGTGCACCTGACGGTCGGCACCTTCTCGAAGAGCTTTGCCTCACTGGGAGGCTTCTGTGTGGGCGACCGCGACGTGATCGAATACATCCGCCATACCAGTTCAGCCCATATCTTTTCGGCCTCTATGCCCCCGGCCAACGTGGCCACCGTGTTGAAATGCCTGGATATCATTGAGCAGGAACCGGAACGGCTGGAACGACTCTGGAAGATCTCCGACTACATGCGCGAAGGCTTCCGTAATGCAGGCTTCAACGTCTGGACCAGCCAGACACCGATCATCCCTGTAGTGATCGGCGACATGATGACCTGCTTCCGCTTCTGGCGTGAGCTGTTGGAAGAAGGGGTATTCGTCAACGCCGTGGTTCCACCGGCGGTCCCGCAGGGACAGGCCCTGATGCGAACCTCGTTCATGGCCACGCACACCGACGAAGAACTCGACTACATCCTCGAAGCCTTCTACCGCGTCGGAAAGCGACTGGGTGTCATTCAGGCCAATGGAAGCTGTTGAGCTTGCCCCAACGGGCACCGTAACCTCCCCCATACAGGTGGTGCCTGTAGAGCGCCGGCGCCTGCTGCGTAAGTTTATCGACCTGCCCTATCAGCTTTACCGGGGCAATCCCTACTGGGTCCCCCCCTTGCGGCGCGATGTAGCTGAGACGCTCTCAGCCCGCAAAAATCCTTTCTTCGAACATGGGCAGATTCAACCGTTCCTGGCCCTCGATGGAACGGGCCGCGTAGTTGGCCGCATTGCGGCCATTGTTAATGGCATGCATCTGAAAAAGTACCATGACGGCGTCGGCTTCTTTGGCTTTTTTGAGTGCGTACCCGACTTTACCGTGGCACGCGCGCTGTTCGACGCAGCGGCCGAGTGGCTACGTCGGCAGGGATTGCAACGCATGCGCGGCCCGACCAATCCTTCACTGAACGACGTTGCCGGCCTGCTGGTTAGCGGCTTCGATCGGGCTCCTTCCATTTTGATGCCCTATAATCCCCCCTACTATGCCGAGTTTCTGGAGCGGGCAGGCTTTGAGCGCGTCATGACCATGTGGGCCTATTACGTCCACAAAAAGTATCTTCAAGCCGAAAAACTGCGCAGGGGTGCCGAGCTCATCCGGCGGCGTTACCCGTCGGTTACCCTACGCACGCTCGACATGCGCCGCTATGACGAAGAAGCTCGCACCGTGCTGGATATCTACAACGACGCCTGGTCCGAAAACTGGGGCCACGTTCCCATGACGGAAAATGAGTTCCAGCACCTGGCCCGTGCCATGAAACAGATCATTGATCCGGAACTGGTCTTTATTCTGGAAGACAGCGGACAACCCATTGGCTTTTCGATGCTACTTCCCAATCTCAACCAGGCGCTTCGCCTCGTCCGCAATGGTCGCCTGTTTCCCTTCGGACTGGTCAAAGTGTTGCTGGCCGCTCGGCTGGGCGCTATCTACGAAACCCGAATGCCGCTGATGGGCATTCGAAAGAAATACCATGGACGCGGCTTCGATGCTCTGCTCGTGCTGGAAACGATCGAGCGCGGGCAACGCCGAGGCTACGAAGCCTGTGAAATGAGCTGGGTACTCGACACCAACAAAGTGCTGCTGAACGCCCTCCATCACCTCGGAGGCGTTGTCGATAAGGAATATGCACTTTTTGAACGACCCCTCTAAACCCATCCGGTTCGTTTACTTCGACCTGGACGATACGCTGCTCGATCATCGTGCAGCCGAGCAGGCGGCTTTGGCCGATGTAAAGGCCGCCTTTCCGGACGTATTTGCCCACGTGCCCCTGTCCACACTACATCAGGCTTATCATACGATCAACATCGAACTCTGGGAGCAATACCAGCAGGGAGCGATTGACCGTCCCCGACTGATACACGCCCGATTTGCACGACTAATTAAGGCGTTAAATCTGCGCCATATCACCCCGGAAGCGCTCAACGCCTGCTATATGGAGCGCTATCGCCAGCACTGGCGCTGGATACCCGGTGCGCGCGAGGCGTTTCTGACTATCGCCCGCCATCTACCTGTAGGTATCCTGACAAACGGCTTTGCCAATGTGCAACGTGCCAAGTTGGAACGTTTTCCAGAGCTACGTCAACACACCCGAGCCCTGATCATCAGCGAAGAGATCGGGGTAGCCAAGCCGCATCCCAAACTTTTCGCTCATGCAACACGTGCAGCCGAAACTGAGCCTTCCGCCATCCTCTACATTGGCGACTCATTCACCAGCGATGTGCAGGGGGCCCGGCATGCCGGTTGGCAGGCTGCCTGGTTTGTTCCCAACGGCTCGCCCTCACTCCCTGAAGGCGTTTTTGTCTTCTCCAGCTGGCCCGAACTGCTACGTCGCCTGGACATCGACAAACAATTGCCCCAATAGTCGTCGCGCCCTGTCACTTTCCGCAGCGGGCCGATCCTCCCGGGTGGCACTCCACAACCGTTCTACCAGCTCCTGGGCCCTCTGCACCTGATCCCGCAACCCCTCCAATCGAACCTGCAGATGAGCAGCATTACGCAACAGATCCGGACGTAACACTGCTTGCACTCGCCGCAGCAGCCTGTCTCCATCCATATGGGCCTGTTCCACCTCAGCTACCAGCGCCTGCAAATCACGGCTCAGTTGCTCCAGGATGGCGACCATTTCACCATCCTTCGCCGACCACCAGCCGGGGTCGTGTTCTGCATTCGCGTCTGCCATGGCGCCTTACGTTGTTTCTTGTCTGACAGAGCTGTATTGCAGACGACGCCCCGGGCATTTAGATCCGCCCTCTTTGCATAAAATTTAGATGGACTTTAGTTGGCGCAACACCTTTTCTACCTGAAATCCTCCGAAGCATGCGCCAATAGTACTTACCAGTTCAGCGCCCTGGCTGAGATCTTCTGTAACAGAGCCTCACCGACGCAGATTCTCGTATGCCTTCCCGGGCAGTGAATGGGCAGCGCCGTTTGTTGCTGCTGCTGGATGCCGATACAACCCTGCATCCGTTCATTCAGGCTGCTTTGCGGCGGGCTCCCCACGCGCCGCTGCGTCACCTGGAGTGCCATGCGGTAGTGCACCCTGACGAGCTACGAAACCACCTGCGTCAACGCCGCTACCATGTGGCGCTGCTTTCGCTGGAATCAGCCGGACATCCAACCTGGCCCTTGCTGGAGAATGCCCACCGAGCGCTGCAGCTCGTTCAGGAGGCCTCTCGTACCCATCGGCCGTCCTTGGTAGCGATGACCTCTGTAGGCACAACAGCGCACCGCGAGGCCATCCTGCGCCTGGGATTTGCCGGTTACCTTTGCAAACCGTTTACGCTGGCTACCCTGTATCATGAAATGGCAACGGCGCTGCGGCTGACGCTTTGACTTACAGTGCAATGACGCCCCGCACCCGCGCAGCCGCCTTGTAGATGGCAATGATTTCGTCGCTGGATTGCACCTTCATCCGAGCCGTCAGGCTGATGTAGTTCCCCTTCCGCGATTCCCGAATGGTTACCGGATAGTGGCCGAAAACCGCTCGAAGCGTGTCGCGCTCACTTGAGGGTGCGATAAACTTGAAGAGGTACTCGGCCGGCCATTCGTTCTGTTCATCCAGCAGCTCCTGAAATCGATCCCACCAGCTCTGCTTCGATAAACTGTCCATCCGTAGGTCTGCTCTTTTGCTTTACTTACATGGCTCACCAGATGCAAAAAGTACGCCTTTTCCCCCTATTCGTTCGCCTACGGCCTTCTGGCATCATGCACCTCTATGTAGCCACCCTGCTTCGAAATTTCTGGGTATCCTGTAGAGGACTCCCCCTTGCTTTGAAGCAATCCGGGCGCTTCATTTTATTCAAAGCTTTAAAATAGAGCCAATTATCTTACGTGTATCTTTAAACCCACTTCGTTGTGAAAGCTATGTTGCTGGGCACCAATCTCAAGTATGCCAAAGCTTACAATTTCCGGATCGTCCTGGAAACCATCCGCCGCTTCGGTCCTATTTCCCGCGCCGAAGTCGCCCGTCGCACCGGACTTACGGCCCAGACTGTTTCGAACATCACCCGTGAATTACTGGATATGGGCCTGATCTACGAGGCCGAACGACGCCGCGGAGGCCGGGGTGCGCCCTCCATCCAGCTGGTCATCAACCCGAACGGTGCTTTTTCGATTGGTCTTGATCTGGATCGAGATCATTTAACAGCCCTTCTGGTTGACTTTGCCGGCCAGGTCCGCCATCGCATCGACCGGCCGCTCGACGGTCCGATGCCACCGGAGGAAGCCATGGCCCTTCTGGCACGCACCACTGAAATCCTGCTGGCCAAGGCCGGCATTCCCCGGGAAAAGCTCTGGGGGGTGGGCGTGGGCATTCCCGGCCCGCTGGGCGTCTCGGAAGACGGTCACGTCACCAATGTGGCCAATCCCAAAGCCTTTCCTGGATGGCATCGCGTGCCTGTTGTGAATATGCTCGAACAACACCTCCAGCTTCCCGTCTTTCTGGAAAACAACGCCACAGCCGCCGCTATTGGTGAACGCTGGTATGGGGCCGGTCAGCACATTGCCACCTTCTTCTATGTATTCTTCAGCGAAGGGCTGGGCGGCGGACTTATTATCAACGGTCAACCGTATGATGGCCACACTGGTAATGCTGGTGAGCTGGGATACAGCTATCTGCCTCCCGAGACCTTCTCTGCCGAGGATCTGACGATCTTCAAAAAGCCACACCTGGGTATTCTGTTCGACGTGCCCCGTCTGTACCGCCGTCTGCAGGCATCAGGCTACACGGTTCGGTGTCTGAAAGACCTGGAGCAACTCTTTCAGGAGAAGAACCCGATTCTGCGCGACTGGCTGCAGCTCGGACTGGAACACCTGGCTCCGATCATTCTGGCGGTCGAGTACATTCTGGACCCTGAAGCGATTTTCTTCGGCGGCCGCCTGCCCGATCCGATCATCTACTACATCATCGAATGGCTGGAGCAACGCCTGGCCGAAATGCGCATCGAAGAAAAGCCCCCGGTGCGTCTGCTACCAGGTACGGCTGGCATCGACGCAGCCGCCCTCGGCGTAGCGACCCTGCCCATGTACGTTCACCTGGCGCCGGGACTCCACGTGCTGCAAAAAACCGGCGACGGCGAAGCCCTGACCCGAGGCCGCGCTGCTACCCCTCCCCATTGAAGCTGTTTTCTGTCAGAAAAGGAACCGAAGGACCTGCCGCGCAAACACTTCCGGTTGCTCCAGCACCAGCAAATGGCCGGCCTCGGGAATCAGGAAGCCCTGTGCTTCAGGCAGCCGCTCCAGCGCTACCTGAAGGATGTCGGCCGGCGTCTCGGTGGGCCGGAAAAACCGGTTGGGAATGAGCTGATCATCTTCCCCAAATACCACCAGGGTGGGGTGCGGCACCTCGGGCAGGCGCGCAAACACCGGCTCGTCCAGCATGCCGGCTACCGCCCGTGCATTGGCTTCGGCATAGGCTCGAAAATCTGCGCGTTGCTGCATTTGCGCGCGCTGCTCCAGGAGCCACCCGAACCGATCCGGATCCCAACGCGCAAAGTTACGCTGCACGTTCTGCGCGTAAAGCGCTGGCGACATGGCCGCAATGGTCTCGGCCGTGAACAGGGCTTTCAGCTGCGCGGCGGCTTCGGGCGTGAAGGTTTCGATGCCGGCTGGCGCGGCCAGCACCAGCCGACGGATGCGGTCCGGATGCTGCAAGGCCATCATCAGGGCGATCTGTCCGCCCATTGAGAGCCCTACAACGTCCACCTGCGCCAGCTTCAGGGTATCCAGCCAGGCCGCCAGCACCTCCGCATAGAACGAAGGCGTGGCGGGCACCTCCTGTTTGTCCGACAGCCCGAAGCCCGGCAGGTCCGGCGCCAGCACCCGGGCTTTCTGGCGCAACAGCGGCCACACCGCACGCCAGATCGACAGGTTGGTACCGAGCCCGTGCACCAGCACGACCGGCGGCCCGGGCGTCTGGCTGTCGTAGTACACCAATCGGTAGTTCTGGACCTGAACCGTGTCGAGTGCAGATGGATACCCCACCAGCGGCTGGGCTGCCGCATCGGTAACTGCAAGGAGGACCATCAGCAGGAATCCGATTGTCTTCATAGGGAAAGCCTGTGCAGCGCCTGCTGCCGAAGCGCCTGTTTGTCGCACTTACCGGTAGGACCGAGCGGCAACGCCTTTAAGAAAAAGACATGGCGGGGCACCTTGTAGCCGGCCAGTTGTGTCCGGCAATAGGCCTGCACGGCCTTGGCCGTCAGCGTTCGTCCGGGCTTCAACACCAGAAAGGCCGCGCCGCTCTCGCCCCATTTTGGATCGGGCACGCCTACGACGGCGGCCTCGGCTACGTCTGGATGCGCCCGAAGCACAGCCTCAACCTCCGCAGGATAGACGTTCTCTCCACCGCTGATGTACATATCCTTTTTGCGACCTACGACGTAGAAATAGCCGTCTGCATCCTGCCGCACCAGATCGCCCGTATGGAACCAGCCGTCCGCGTCGATGGCCTCGGCTGTCGCCTCAGGCCGTCGCCAGTAACCCGGCGTTACCACCGGTCCCCGCATCAGCAATTCGCCCACAGCATTCACTCCTACCTCGCGTCCCTGCTCATCGACCACGCGCACTTCCACATAGAAATTGGGAAAGCCAATGGAGCCAATTTTCCGGAGAGCATCGGCCTCCGGTAGCGAAAAGCAGTTGACCCCCACTTCGGTCATGCCAAATCCCTGGCGAATCGGGACCCCCTTCGCATGCCACCGACGAATCAACGGCTCTGGCATCGCTTCGCCCCCTACCACGGCATAGCGAACCGTTTTGAACGAAGTTTGCTCGAAGCGGGGATGATCGGCCAGCATCCGAAGCATGGTGGGCACGCCCCACAGGATCGTGATGCCGACCTCATCACAGAGTTGGAGGATCTGCCCCGGATCGAAGCGCTCAAGCAGGTACGTGTGCCCCCCCTTGAATAAGAACGGGGTCAGCAGCACGTTCCAGCCCCCCGTATGGTAAAACGGCGCCGCATTAAAGGAGACGTCCTGGCTGGTCAGATCCAGGCGGTGGATGGTATTGAAGGCATTCCAGGCGATCATGCCATGCGTAATGATGGCGCCTTTCGGGCGGCCGGTCGTACCCGAAGTGTAAAGGATCATGAGGGGATCGTCCAGATGCACCGCAGGTCGCGTCTTTCGCTGCACATCGGCGCGGGCAAAGGAACGAATGGTCTCCAAGGGAAGCAGCATGTCTGCACCCAACGTCTGCGCCACGTCGGCATAAAGCGCATCATAGAGGAGCAACGCAGGTGCACAGTCGGCTACCTGATAGGCCAGCTCGGGCGCGGCCAGTCGATAATTCAGCGGCACCAGGATCCATCCGGCCTTCTGACAGGCCACAAACAGCAGCACATGCTCGGGCCGGTTTTCGGCCAGCACGGCGATGCGATCTCCCTTTTGCAAACCGAAATGCGTGGTGAGGGCGGCCGCCAGCGCCTCGCCTTCCGCATGCAGTTGGGCAAACGTCCAGCGCTCACCGGTCGGCACCCAGGTAAGCGCCGGACGGTCTGGCCAGTACTGCGCGTTTCGCTCCAGCCAGTCCGTGCGAATAAAAGACAACTGCTGCAGGCTCATGACGCGATCGGATTTGTTTTTTGTTGCCCCCAATGCGCCAGCAGCGCGACCGCCGTGCTGCTCAGCACGGCCCAGGTCGCCGGAACCGCCGGATTATTCCAGTAGGGGCCAAGCTGTCCGTAGTAGATACCGAAATGCACAACCAGGGCTGTTACGGCCGCCATCGCTACCACCCGGGGCCGGAGCGAAAGGCCCAGTACACCCAGCAATACCGGCGCAAAGGTAGCGGCAAACAGCGCATAGACGCCATTCTGCGCCAGAATCGCTACGGAAAGGGCCGGCGTGAGCTGGTCGTAGCCGAGCACAAACAGCACGGGAGCCAGCACCGCCAGCGTGCCCTTGCCCCATCGGAGCGCGCGCCGCTCGGCCACGTCTGGTGCAACCCCGCGAAGCAACGCCCACGATCGGTACAGATCATTGGCGACAATGGCCGCCAGCGCCACCATCAGCCCTTCCAGCGTCGAATAACCGGCCGCCAGCAATCCAATGGTAATCAGGCCCCGCACAACCGGCCCGAAGCGCTCCACCAGATAGGTCGGGATAACGGCGTCGGCCATCAGCCCGGCCTCGGGCATCAGGAGCCGGGCATACAACCCGGTCAATAGTACGGAGAAAAACACGAAAGCCACGCCAAAACCAACCAGCAGGTAGCGTCCCACCTCGGCCTCCGAGCGCAGGTAAAGCGCCTTGGAGAGCAGATGGGGTTGCGTGATGACGGCCACCCCGACCACAAAATTGGCCACAAAGACCTCGAACGGACTTCGAAACAGCAAACTTTCAGAATTGACGGGACGTGCCAGATTCGGATCGATAGCCGCCAGCCGGCCAAGCAGGCCCGAGAGCCCCCCTTCCCAGTAGGCCAGGCCCGACCCGATCAGCAGCACGGCCACGATAAGCATGATCAGCGCCTGGGCCGTGTTTGTCAGCGTATGCGCACCGGCTCCTCCCAGCAACAGATACCCCAGCGGAATGGCGATGGTCAGCCCCAGCGCAGCGACCAGCCCGATACCCAGCACGCTGGAGAGCACCCGGGCCAGCCCGACCACAATCAGCACCATGAACGTGATGAGCAGCAGACTCAGCAACGCATAGAGCACCCCGAGCCGCCGGTCGCCAAAGCGGGCTGCAATCCACTGCGGCAGGGTTAACGCTGCGTAGCGATCGCCCAACTGACGAAAACGCCGACTTAACACCACCAACCCCACCAGGATGCCCAGGGGCGTAGCCACCCCGTACCCCAGGTAACCTGCCCACCCGTAGAGATAAACCAATCCCGGGTTGATGACAAAAGTCGCGGCACTGGTCAGATTCGCCGCCAGCGAAAGCCCCACCAGTACCGGACTGACGGCACGACTTCCGACCGAAAACCCTGCCAGTCCACGCACCCCGCGCAGCCCGAGCAGGGCTGCCCCGCCGACCAGCAGCAGGTAGGCCAGAAAGAATCCCCAGCCGATCGCATGGTCCGATAGCATGGCGTACCCTTCAGGTGTCGTAGGCCCAGCGGAGGGCCATAGCTGCCAGCGCTGCGCCCCCGCCCGAAGCAATCAGGTACACCAGATCACCACGTCGCAGCCGATGCTGACAGGCTGCATCTGCCAGCACCATCGGTATGCAGGCGCTCCCTGTGTACCCGTACCGATCCATCACATAGTGCGTGCGGGATTCCGGAAGCCCCAGCACTGCCAGCGTCTCCCGAATGCTGAGCACATTGATCTGCGTAAAAAACAGGTGATCTACCTCCTCCAGCGTCACTCCCAGGGCTTCGGAAAGCCAGCGTACCAGGCGCGTCCAGTGATTGACGTTGTAGGTCTTCGGAAACTTCTTGCGGAATTCCAGGACCTGCGGGCCTGCCGGACAGCAGGCGCCTCCGGCGTAAATGCCCATGTAATCGTAGTACTGGCCTTCTGCCTCCAGCCGGGTCAGCAAAATGCCCGGCTCCTTCTCATCGGCCGGGGCCAGCACCACGGCCCCGGCTCCATCCGCAAACAACGTAGCGATGTTACGCTGGGAAAAGTCCAGAAATCGGCTCATCAGATACCCCCCGGCCACCAGCACGGGCCCGTTTCCCCGCTCGACAAACTGCCGTCCGATTTCCAGAGCAGTTACAAAGCCAGCGCAGGCCGCGTTGACGTCGAACGTGCCCGCTTGCGAGGCCCCCAGCTTGTGCTGTACAACGGTAGCCGTAGCCGGCGAGAGATAGTCGGGCGTGTCGGTCGCCACAATGATCAGCGTTAGATCGGCCGGCGTCAGTCCTGCTTCCTGCAACGCAGCACGGGCTGCCTCTACGACCAGATCCGACGTCGTCTGTCCGTCTTCAGCATACCGCCGCTCCCGAATGTTGCGCTGCGTGCGCAGGAAGCGGTCCACATCTTCGCCGTAGTATGCGTTGAAATAAGCATTGGTCACCACGCGGGGCGGGGCGTAGAGTCCGGTTCCAATAATCTGTGCCCGTGCCATAGACCTACAGGGTTAATCCTCCATCCACGTTGAGCACCGCGCCGGTGATGAACGAAGCCTCGTCGGAGGCCAGAAACAGGTAGGCACGGGCCACTTCTTCGGGGCGCCCCAGGCGCTGCAACGGCGTGCGCGCGCGCACCATGTCCAGCACCTTCGCCGGCACCTGCCGCGTCATGTCGGTTTCGATGAATCCGGGCGCTACCGCATTGACCCGGATGCCGTAGCGCCCCAGCTCACGCGCCCAGGTTTTCGTCATGCCAATGACACCGGTTTTGGTCGCTACGTAGTTTGTCTGTCCAAAATTGCCGGCATGTGCCACCACAGACGAAGCGTTCAGAATGCACCCACTTCCCTGCGCTTCCATGTACGGCAACACGGCCTTTGTGCACAGAAAAACACCGGTCAGATTGACATCGACGACCATCTGAAACTGCTCCAGCGTCATCTTGCGGAGCGTGGCGTCCTGCGTGATGCCGGCATTATTGACCAGGATGTCGATGCGCCCGAAACGGGTCGCTGTTTCCTGCGCCATGCGCTCAACCTCCTCGGGGCGGGTGACGTCCACTGCAAGCGCCAGCATGCGTGTCCCTTCCGGCTGCATTTCCTGCACCAGCGCCGCGGCGGCTGCGCGGTCTCGGTCGGCCACCACCACCGCCGCCCCCTCGCGAGCAAACAGGATGGCCGTGACCCGACCGATACCGCGCGCACCGCCGGTTACAATCGCGACCTTTCCATCCAGCCTGCCCATAACTCAATACCTCCATCCAGAAAAGTGGTAGGTAAGGCCCAACCAGGCAAACCGACCGCGCACCGGCGCACCCAGCACATCGTACCCTTTATTGTTCAGCAGATTCGAGATGCTTACCGTCAGGTCGAGTCCGATGCGCGGCACCCGATACCCCACCGTCAGATCGACTACCGTACGCGCCGGGACTTTGCCCCCCTGCTCGGGTAGCATGGTCTCGCTGTTCCAGTAACCGGATACGAAGCGATAAGCACTCTGGTAGCGAGCGCTCAGGCTGGCGAAATACCCTTCCAGGCCCAGATTACGTACCGTTATGTTGCCTTTCAGCTTGGTTTCGGGCACGTTCAGCGGCAGCTCACGCTGCCCGGCCGTCTCCGTAAAGCGGCGAAGCGAAATCAGCGAAATGCTTCCTGAAAGGATGACGTACGGAGATGGATACACCGTCAGCCCCATGTCCAGCCCCGCCACCTGCGCCCGACCGAAGTTCAGATAGGTGAGCAGCCCGTTGAACGCGGCGTCCGAAGCCGGCGCGCGTACCGGCGTAGTGCCATCGGCCTCATAGGCCACCGTGGTAAAGCCATCAGCCACCAGCGTCAGTGGACTGATGAAGTTGCGGTACCAGGCGTAGTAGCCCACAACGTCCACGAACGCCTGCGTGCCGAAGGCCCCCTTGTACCCCAGCTCCAGCGCGTCAACCTGCTCCGGCTCCAGCCCTGCGATCCGGTTCACAACCTGCCCAGCCGCATCCTTGATCACGTAGCCCTCCCGATTGCCAAAGGCATTGATATAATAGCCGGGCACAATGTCGAAACGCGGAATGGGGATGAACAGGTAATTCTCCAGAATGGTCGGACTTTTGAAGGCGCGATTGTATCCGACACGGACGTTGTGACCAGGATAAACGGTGTAGACCAACGCTACCTTGGGACTGAACTGGGTACTGTAGTTCGTATGCCGGTCGATGCGGGCTGCCGTTACCAGACGCAGCCGATCCGGTACCAGCCGGAGATCCAACTGCGCATAGCCCCCCACTTCGGTCGCGCTGAGATCCTCACCACCCGCATCGGCCAAGAACGTCCCGTCCGAATCCGGCAGATAACGCCGCACCTGCAATCCAGCCACCACGCGTCCCTGCAGGAACGGCAGAGTCTGCCGATACTGGATCTCCCCATCCAGCAGCGCCCCGCGATCCACAAACATCGTGGCCTCCCGCAGCGCCTCCAGGTCCACTTGCGCCAGCGGCACCCCCGCCGCTACCTGAGCAGCCGCCGCCTGCACCACAGCATTGAGCTGATAGGTTTTGCCCGCATCGTTCTTCGTGCGCGTGAACTGCACGTACCAGTTCGGATGGCTCAGCTCCACCGTCTGGTACTGCACCACCCAGCCCCGGACGTGATTGCGGCCGTTGTTGGTCAGCCCGAAGTTGTCATTGGTTGAGTAGCCCAGGCCGGCTTTGGCCTTCCACGCTCCCAGGCGGTAGTACAGAAACCCCTCTAACTTGGCCGAGCGAATGCGATAGCCCCCCAGGTCTCGCAATACGTCCCCTTCGTAGATCGATGTGCCGTAGTTATGAAGTCTTTCCTCCCGGCTCGGCGCAAAGTCGTCGGCCTTCAGGTACTGGCCGGTAACCTTCCAGCCCCAGGCGCCGATGGTCCCGGCGGCGCGTCCCGTTATATCGATCAGCGACCGCTCGCCGGTCCGGGCCATCAGGGAAAGCCCGGACGCATCCCAGGGATCTTTGGTGATGACGTTCACCACACCCGTGTGGGCGTTCGGACCGTACAGCGCCGAAGCAGGCCCCACGACTACCTCGATGGCTTTGATGTCCAGCGGCGCGGTGGGCAGGAAATTCCCCTGCGGAAGCCCGGTCCCGGGAAGCTGCGCCACGCGGCCATCCACCATGGCCAGCATACGGGTGTTGAACTGACTGTTGAAGCCGCGGGCCGAGATGCCCTGGGCATTGATGCCCGCATCCACGAAGTCGATGCCTTTCAGCCCGGCAAGTGCCGACAGAAAGGTGCCGCCACCGGTGCGCGCCAGGTCGGCCGCTGTGATCGTCTCGATGGTAACCGGTGCTTCCAGCAGTTTTTCCGTCTGCCGCGTACCGGTTACCACCACGGCCTCGGCTTCAAACAGGACGGGCTCCAACGTCAGCGTGAGCTGCACCGACGCCGCGCTTACCTCTACCGACTGCTGCAGCGTTTGATACCCCACAAACGAAACCTGCAAGGTGTAGCGTCCCGGGGCGACGGGCCCCAGGCGAAACGCCCCGTTCACGTCGGTGGTCGTTCCCTGGCCGGTCTCCAGAAGCACCACGTTGGCGCCGGGTAAGGCCGCGCCACTGGTTGCCTCTCGCACCCATCCTTCAATCCAAGCGGATTGGGCCAGAGCGAAAGGGCTCACCAACCAGCCCAGCCAGCATAGCCAGAGCAGCCGTTTCATGACCGCCTCCTATGTTTGTGAGTGTATGGTAAAGAAAATCATTTGTAGGCAACGTTTGAAATTTTTCAAACAATCGGTCCAAAAAAAAGAATCGTTCAGCCTGAAGTCGCGCCGGCGGCCTCCAGCTGCGCCCGAACCCGCTCCCATTCCTCCGTAAAGTTCTCGTAGAACTGTTCCATCAGTCGATAGAAGGCCTGCATGTGCCGCAACCGTTCGATTGCAGCCTGGTGCGCAGGATCCCCCGACGCCTCCATCTCCCGTAGAAATTGCTCGGCCGTACGCCGGTTTTTGCGAACCGTGGCCAGATTGAACTTGAAGTTGTTCAGGAAAAGATCGGGATGCGCCACGTAGTAGTCCCGCCGATTCTCCGGCCCGTTCACCTTCCGCACCAGCCCGATACTGGCCAGCTCCCGGATCGTGCTCGAAATCGGTCCTTTCGAACGATTGAGCAGCGTAGCAATGTCGTCCAATGAAAGCGGCTCCGCCTGCGTCAGCAACAATCCGACGATCAATCCCTTCAACCGCGACAGGCCATACCCCTCGTAAATATTGCCAAACTCCTCCACCAGATCGCGTTGCAATGCCGTCAGTCCCTGCTTCATTTCTTCTTTTGACTTATTTGAAATTTTTCAAATAGAAGATAAGACGCATTTATCCATCTGTCAAGGACTCATGAATAAAACAGGAGCGACCAACCGTTTCTGAAACCCTGTAGTTGACTACAGGGCGTAAGGAGCCGCGTTCATTCTGGAGTGGATCCATGATGACCCGTGGTGAACTGGCCCGGCGGACCGGCGTGCATGCCGAAACGATCCGCTACTATGAGCAGCGCGGATTGCTGCCACCGCCGCAGCGGACAGCCGCTGGATACCGCGCCTATACCGAGACAGACGTCGAGCGGCTGCGCTTTATCAAGCGGGCCCAGGAACTGGGCTTTTCGCTGCGGGAAATCGAAGAACTGCTCACGCTGGAAGCCACGCCGGGGGCCAGCAGCGGGCTGGTTCGCCAGCGGGCGCTGGCCAAGATCGCCGAGATCGAAGCGCGGATTCGGGATCTGACCCGCATCCGCGATACGCTGCGCCGCCTGGTAGCGGCCTGCGACGGTCAGGCTCCGATTGAGCACTGCCCCATCCTGCACGCCTTGCACGATCATCACCGAGCGAACCCCGATGGCGGAACCGCTGACAGAAAATCCCACGCCTGAGCCCGGCGCGGCGCTGCGCCTGCCCGTTGAGGGCATGGAATGCGCCGCCTGCGCCGTTCGCATCGAACGGCGCCTGCGCAACGTACCGGGCGTGCGCGAAGCGG
>JALSJJ010000078.1 GCA_026989375.1 Rhodothermus sp. | reverse complement strand
TGTGGAAGCGATTGGAGGCGTACGGTCCTCTGAAGGTTAGTTTTCCACAGGTTATCCACACCCGTGGGTGGCAGCACGCCTCCTATAAACTTCGCTCAAATGCTACTGCATGCGCGCGTGAACTTCAAGACGTCGCGGACATTTTCACGATGCTGAACCTTAGTGCTTAGCAAGCGGTAGTGGCGCTTGAACCCATCGGGCGCCTCGGGGTTGGTAAGGGACGACGAAGAATGGTTGAAACCAGGAAAAGGCCTATGCGGGAATGTCCTTCTTGTGCATTGCCCGTGGAGGCGAAGACGTCGGTCTGTCCTTACTGCGGGTACGAGTTTCCTACTACGTCGATGGGGCAGCGGATCGTGGCCTGGCTGATGATCCTGCTGTTGCTGGGAGCCAGTTTTTACGTTTTGCTGGCTTGGTTGCTGTATTGAGTGGAGCTTGGTGGAACTATGACGGGCTCATCTCGTTGACTTGCAGCTTATTTACCGCGATGAAGAGGAGCTGACACGGATCATGGTGCGGATCGAGCTGGAGCGTCTCCGTGAGGGCTTTCAGCGGATGGAGCTGATGCCTTCGGCGGAGGCGCTGGAACTGGATCCTCAGGTGTTTGAGGATATCCGCGTGGAGTTGCACCTTACCTACGAGGGAGGCCGGTTGCTGGTACAGCTCTGGGCGGGGGCTACGGCAACGCTGGAGTGTGATCGCACGCTGGAGCTGTTCAAGCAACCCATAGAGGGAACCTATTCGCTTTTTTATGCGCCTCCGGGGGTGGTGGTGCAGCGGGAGGATGTGGAAGAGGTCCGGGAGCTCCGGAGCTCGGATCGGTTTGTGGATCTGACAGATGTGGTGCGAGATACGCTGCTGCTGGCTATCCCCATGCGCAAGGTGAAGCCGGGGGCTGAGTCGATCCCGATTCCCTTGCAATTTGGGGCGCCAGAGGAGCCAGAGGCCGAGGAGACGCCGATCGATCCACGCTGGGAAGTGCTGCGCAAACTTCGTGATCGCTTACCTTAAGCCATCGAAACCTCTAAAGCCCTTGCAGTGAACCATGGCGAACCCAAAACGCAGACATTCAAAGGCGCGCACGCGGAAGCGGCGGGCCGTCTATTACCGTCGGCTGGTGGAAAAGCCGCTGCCGCTGATGGAATGCCCCAATTGCGGCAACATGAAGCTACGGCATCATGCCTGCCCTTCGTGTGGCTATTATCGGGGGCGTAAGGTAGTGGATGTGGAAGAGTTTGCGTAAAGGCAGGGCCGCTCGACACAACGTTCGGGCGGCCGCTTGTTTTTTCGCAGGTTGGTCTGTAGACTTCCGGCACAGATAGCGAAAAATCGGCGAACTTGCTCATGGCCCTACGGATTGCTGTCGATGCCATGGGGGGCGACGCCGCGCCCGGGGTGGTTGTGGAAGGGGTATTGCGGGCACTTGAAGCAACGCCCGGACGGTTGGAGGTACAGCTCTACGGCCCCCGTGCGGTGGTGGCCGCCGAACTGGAAGCGCGTCGGGCCCAAGACCGAGAAGGGCTGCGCCTTATGGATGCACCCGAGGTGATCGGGATGGCGGAGCCGCCCGCGACGGCCGTCAAAACAAAGTTGCGTTCTTCCATTCATCTGGGATTACAGGCGGTGGCGCGTGGCGAAGCCGACGCTTTTGCCAGCGCCGGAAACACGGGGGCCATTATGGCCGCGGCCCTCTTCATTCTGGGGCGATTGCCTGAGGTTTCTCGTCCGTCAGTCGTAGGCTTTTTTCCCACCACCAAAGGACGCTGTCTGGTGCTTGATATCGGGACCAACGTCGATTGCAAACCGGAGCACCTGGTACAGTTTGCCCGTATGGGGGCGGTTTTTGCCGAGCGGGTCTGGCAGATCGAGCGGCCGGTGGTGGGGCTGTTGAACGTGGGCGAGGAACCCGGTAAAGGCAATGCCTTGGCCCGGGCTGCTTACGAGCTCTTGCAGGCCGCGCCGGACCTAAACTTTCGGGGCAATGTAGAGGGACGTGACCTGATGCATCATGCCGCTGACGTGGTGGTCTGTGATGGCTTTGTGGGCAACGTCATGCTCAAGCTGGGTGAAAGTATGGTTACGGCTTTTGTTGAAATGTTGCAGCAGGAAATGCAGGAACGGGAGCTTGAGGCATCGCAGCAGCGGCAGGTGCTGCGTCTGCTTCGCGGCGTATTACGACGATTTGATTATGAGGAATATGGAGGGGCGCCGCTACTGGGGGTGAACGGTCCGGTCGTGATCGGACATGGCAGCTCGTCGCCTCGGGCCATTGCCCGCATGATTCAGGCCGCAGCCAGTCTGGCCGAGCAGGACGTGGTCCGTTCCATTGCAGCCGCTTTTCATCCAGCCTGACAGACCCTTACCCGCCATGCCCTACGCAGCCATTACTTCGATCGGTCACTTTTTGCCAGAGGATCGGTTGACGAATGCCGATCTGGAGCAGATGGTCGACACCAGCGACGAATGGATTCGCACGCGCACCGGCATCCGGGAGCGGCGCATTCTGCGGGATCCGAACAAGGCCACCTCCTACATGGCCACCGAAGCCGCTCGGGAATGCCTGCAAAAGCGCGGGATCGATCCGGAAGACGTCGAGGTGATCATTGTGGCTACGGTCACGCCCGATATGTTCTTTCCGGCTACAGCCTGCCTGGTCCAGGGAAATCTGGGCGCCTGGAATGCCTGGGGGTTTGATTTGTCGGCTGCCTGTAGCGGCTTTCTATTTGCCCTGTCGACGGCGGCTCGCTTTATCGAGAGCGGGAAGCACGAACGGGTGCTGGTGATCGGTGCCGACAAAATGAGCACCATCACCGATTACACGGATCGCAACAACTGCATTCTCTTCGGCGATGCTGCCGCGGCCGTGTTACTGGAACCGGATCCAGAGTGCGGGCTGATCGACTCGGTGGAATACTGCCACGGGCGGAACTGGGAGCTGCTGTGCATGCTGGGCGGTGGCAGCCTGAATCCGCCGACCCATGAGACGGTCGATCGAAAAATGCACTTTCTCCATCAGGAAGGGCGGGCGGTTTTCAAGATGGCCGTCGAGGGGATGGCCCAGGTGGCCGTCGAGATCATGGAACGCAACAACCTGACGGCCGACGATGTGCGCTATCTGGTGCCCCATCAGGCCAACTGGCGCATCATTGATGCAACAGCCCGCCGTATGGGCCTGTCTTCCGAGAAGGTCATGATCAATATCGACCGCTATGGTAACACCACAGCGGCCACTATTCCGCTTTGCCTATACGACTGGGAGCGACAACTCCGGCGGGGTGATAATCTGATTCTGGCCGCGTTCGGTGGTGGATTCACCTGGGGCGCTATCTATCTGAAGTGGGCTTACAACGGCGATGAGGTGGCTACGGTCGCTGAGGCTTCCACGGAAGCGTCTACCGTAAACAGTTGATTGCAATGGCACAGGCCTGGTTGTTCCCTGGACAGGGGTCGCAGCGGGTAGGTATGGCCCGGGACCTGATGGACCGTTTTCCAGAGGCGCGGGCACGCTTGGAGGCAGCCGATCGATTGCTGGGCTTTCCGCTGACGGCCTATATGTTCGGAACCCATACCGACGATCCCGAAGCGGCTGCGGCGGTGCTGGCGCAGACAGACCTTACCCAGCCAGCGCTCTATGTGCACAGCCTGGCCGTCGTAGCGGTGCTGGAAGCGGCCGGCCGGCGGCCCGATGCTGTGGCCGGGCACAGCCTGGGCGAGTACAGTGCGCTGGCGGCGGCCGGGGCGCTGTCGTTCGAGGATGGTTTGCAACTGGTGCGCCTGCGGGGGCAGCTCATGGCTGAGGCTGGC
>JALSJJ010000077.1 GCA_026989375.1 Rhodothermus sp. | reverse complement strand
GCAGCCACCGGTAATTGAACGTGCGCAACGCTTCGCCAATTCGTGTGCCGCCCGACCAGTCCTGAACCGTGCGCCCCACCTCAGCCAACGCCACATCTACATCCCGCAGGCGAAGCTGATGCGTGATCCGTGTCAGCCGTGTACCAAAGACAAAACTTTCAACCCGCCGTAGTCCACCCGTTATCGCATGCAGGAAGTGCAAAAGCAGTCGGCTGTAGCGTTCCATGGAGCCACTGATATCGCAGAGCGCTACCAGCACCCGAGCCTTATAGCGCGGCACCCGCATGGCCAGATGTAACACTTCGCCCTGCCGGCGCAACGCCTGGCGCAATGTACGACGCAGGTCAGGACGTCCTCGTCTTCCTCCAGGCTGCCAGCGACGCGTGCGACGCGGCGGCATCGGCCAACGTAAGGTGCGCAAAAAGGCCCGCACGGCGGCTTCCTCTTCGGTTGTCATCTGTGCAAAGTCTTTGTGGCGCAGTACCTCATCGGCGCTGTAGGTGAGCACCAGCTCCACTTCCTGTTCTTCGGCTTCAGCGGGATGATCAGGGCGCGACCGATCCGAGCGCAGCGCCTCCAGCGCCCGCGCCATACCCGGCGCCGATGTAGCGGGTACCGGAGCGCGGGGCAACAGGGCCGCCAGCTCCTCGGGCAGCGGCATGCGTCCGTGCCAGAATAACCGAAATACCTGATGGAAAAGGGCCGCCTCACTCTGCCGCCGCACAAACACACTGAACAGGGCCTGTCGCACATCGTCCTGCCGCACCACGCCCACCAGCTCCACAGCCCGCAGTGCATCAAGCACCTGATCGGTACCAATTACCAGCCCGGCCCGGCGTAATGCCTGTGCAAAGGCCACAATCCGTGCCGTAATGTCTCCACGCAAATCCATCACGCTTCATCCTTCTCTCATCCGGGCGGCCTCCAACAGACGTGCCTGCACTTCTGGCTGAAGCACTACCTCCAGATCATCCCGGTATTTGAGCAACGCGCCGAGCGTCTCTGAGACCGTTGCCGCATCCAGCTCGCTACGATCCAGCGCCAGCAGCGCCTCCGCCCAGTCCAGCGTTTCGGCCACACCAGGCGGCTTATACAGATCTTCTTCGCGCAACGCCTGCACAAAGGCAACCACCTGTTGAGCCAGCCGCTCGGCCAGTCCAGGCACACGCCGCTGCACAATAGCCAGCTCTTTCTCAAAGGTCGGATATTCCACCCAGTAGTAAAGACAACGCCGTTTGAGTGCGTCGTGAATCTCGCGCGTGCGGTTCGATGTAATCACGACTATCGGCGGCACCTCAGCGCGAATGGTGCCCAGCTCAGGAATCGAAATCTGAAAATCCGACAGCAACTCCAGCAGGAAGGCCTCAAATTCTTCGTCGCTCCGGTCCAACTCGTCAATCAACAGCACCGGTGCCTGCCCGTCACGGCTCTGCTGCACAACCTGCAACAGAGGCCGCGCAATCAAAAAGTCCGGACTGAAGATCTCGGCCAGTAAACGATCGCGGTCGACCTGGCCGGTTGCCTCCGCTAACCGGATCTGCAACATTTGCCGGGCATAATTCCACTCATAGACGGCCGTGTGTACGTCGAGTCCTTCGTAGCACTGCAATCGGATAAGCGGTACCTGCAACATGCGCGCAAGTACTTTAGCAACCTCGGTCTTACCAACACCGGGCTCACCTTCCAGAAAAAGCGGCCGTCGCATCCGAAGCGCCAGAAAAATCGTCGTCGCCAGGCTTCGCTCGGCCACGTAGTCGTGTGCGGCCAGGGCCTGCTGCACGGCCTCAATGGATGGAGGAATCACCACGTCCGACCTCAATTGGCTTTAAAAAATCCGGCAAGCGTAGCACGCAAATGCCGCCCGAACGTTTCTGATCAACCAGGCACCCGGAGATAACGCCGTCCCCACGCCTCAATCGCCCGCATCACCTCCTCCAACGCACGTCCAGCCTCTGTCAGACTATAGCATGTACGGGGCGGCATGTGCGACGTTACCTTTTTTTCGATCACGCCCAGCTCACTCAACCGCGCCAACCGCTGCGCCAGCGTGGCGGAGTTGCATCCTCCAATCGCCCGCGCCAGCTCGTTGAACCCCCGCGGCGCCTCCAACAGCGCCCGGATGATGTGCAACGTCCACTTCTCCTGCAACAACTCAATCGCTGCATAAACCGGACAGAAACGTTCCCCTTCCTTCACAGCTCACAGGTTAACAGTTTGTTACATAGTTTATAATCTAAAGTGCTTGACTTTTCAAATCAACAATATTTATTTGTTGAAACAAATAACAACCAACCGGAATCGCCCATGGAGGTCGTATTCTGGATCGGTCGCATTCTGTTTGGCGGCTACTTTGTGTTAAGCGGCCTTAACCATCTGTTTCAGCTAAATCAGATGGCCTCGTATGCGGCCGCTAAGAAGGTACCGGCCCCCAAACTGGCCGTTGTCGTCACGGGCCTGATGTTGCTGGCCGGCGGTCTGGCCACCCTGGTCGGGCTGTACGTACAGGTTGGCCTGTGGCTGCTGGTAATCTTCCTGGTGGTTGTAACTCCCTGGATGCACAATTTCTGGACCGTGCAAGATCCCATGCAACGCATGGGCGAACAGGTAAATTTCTTCAAGAATGTCGGGTTGCTGGGTGCGACGCTGCTGCTGTTGTACTTCTGGAGCTGAGGACCCCGCGCTGTGGCCGTGTTGCCCGGAAAGCGATGGTTCTCGCCGACGCGCTTTGCCAGCCCGTGCTAACTGGAGCATTGAAGCGAGCGGTTACTGGACGGCTGCGTGGAGGATTGGTTGCCGAACCCAACCCCCGCCGTATGGATCCAGAACCTGAGACGCCCTCCGAAAGCGCTTGCCGATCTGGCAACCGAGGCGTCTCGATAGTGCCATGATTTTGACAGGCCAAGTAAACTGCTTCAAGCACGGGAGAGCCATTGATCGGCTACTGCGGCCCTCGGACCCTGAACGGTGCTGACGATCTGCGCTTGAGTGTGCGTGGCGTTGCATCGTTGGCTGACCGAAGCGCCCTACAAAGTCAGGATGCGTTACACGCGGTCTATACCTCGACCACGGGTCAATGCACACAGCCATACTTTGCGGGAAGCGCGAAACGCGGCCCTTCCAGCTATCAAACCACAGTTGATTGCGGAGCCAGCTTTATGGGTAACAATCAAAAATTTCTCCACTGAACGGTTCGGACACGGCTGTTTTCGCTCCAGCTCACGACCCTGTGGCGCTCCAAGGCAGAAGGTCTCGGGCGCAATTATTCCGCAGGCCAACGTCAGTTCATAGCCATGAGCAATCCGGCCGCATCCAGCAGGAAGATCTCGACGCGATTATGGGACGCGTTGTAGCCGGTTCCGGCCATATAGCGTCCGTTGTACGAAACGACAGGCGCGCCCCAGAACATAGACCCGTGCGAAAGCAACCCATCATACACCTTGCTCAACCGCCGCATCTTACCTTTTTGCCAGTGGAACGTATGCCAGATTCCCTCTTTGTCCTGGGCAACGCCGACGATCACCGTACCGTCTTCGGACACCCAGACGGCCTTGCTATCCCATCCTCCCAGCGTGCCCAGGTCTTCCATGCCACCTTCGGCCGTCCACCGAAAAGCCCGGCGTCGTCCCCGCGCATCTTCAGCCATCCCCACGACCACACGCCCATCAGCCGATACCGCCAACGCCTGGCTCCATTTGCCTCCCAGCGTGCCCAGGTCTTCCATGCCACCTTCGGCCGTCCACCGAAAAGCCCGAAATCGCCCCGACGCATCTTCGGCCATCCCCACGACCACGCGCCCATCAGCCGACACCGCCAACGCCTCG
>JALSJJ010000076.1 GCA_026989375.1 Rhodothermus sp. | reverse complement strand
ACCACTGCTATTGTCCCGTACGCCCGTGCCCTATACCCATAGGGAGCCACCCCACTTGCCGTTAGACCGTACTACACAAAACGTGCCGTGCCCTAACCCATAGGGAGCCACCCCCTCAGTCGCTTTGCGACAACTCTCCCTGGAAGGATGAGCGAGTTTTTCTGGGGGGCGTACGCCTTTCTTGCGGGAGGGCGCTGCAGTTCATTCGTATTTTCTCTCAGCGCCTGGGGTCTTTGGGGCGACGTATAGACTGGATAACCCAGGCCTTTAAAAGAACGGATAGCAGGGATGCCAGTGGTACGTCGACTTATCGCATTGCTTTTGGTGACCGATGGAGTGATCACTGTAGTCTGGGGGCGTGGCTTTTTGCGCTGGCAGCGGAGATGGATGCCAGGCTGGTATTGGCCGGTACTGGACGGGCTGCTCCGCTGGCCCGCGTCGCTGCTTCGCCTGGGAGCCGCGCTGGAGGCATTGCTGGGATGGTGGTTGTGGAAGCGGCTGTAGATGTTGTTCAGGCGCGTTGCAGCCGAAGGCGGCCACGGCGGGGATCCACCGCTTCAGGGCGCACAATGAGGCGATCGCCGGGCGCAAGCGCATCGGCGGTGGCCAGCAGGCCGCGCAGTCCATAGGGTTGCAGCTCAACGAGGTAGCCAGCCGGACGGCGGGCCACAACAACGGCTTCGAATGTCTGGGCCATATGGCGTTCAAGCCAGACCAGAGCCCAGTAGCGGGTAGCCTGCTGTTCCAGCGTGCGGGCTTCGCGTTCGGCCGCTTCGGCCGTGGCCAGCACCTCGAACAGTCGGGTGGTGTCGTAGGGAAGCGGGGCGTCGGATAGGGCGGCTACGATCTGGCGTTGCAAGGCCAGGTCGGCATAGCGCCGGATGGGTGAGGTGATCTGCACGTAGGCTTCCAGGCCGAGTCCAGCATGGGGTTGCGGATGCGTCGAGAGCCGCGTACGACGCAGGCCGCGCAGCCGGGTAGCCAGGAGAACCGGATCGTAGTCCAGTTTCTTGCCCTGCAGTTCGGGGTCGTCGGGAGGGTCCTGTACGCGGTAGATCATGGGCAGTTCGTTTTCGGCCGCCCACCGGGCTGCTTCCGCGTTGGCCAGAATCATCCATTCACTGACCATGCGGCGGGCAGGGGTATCGGGGTCGATCACCTTGAGCGTAATCGTGTCGCCTGATACCTGGACCTTGAGTTCCGGCCGTCGGATCAGCAGGGCGCCCTGGGCCAGGCGCGTTTCGGTGAGCTGCTGGCTCAGGCGCGCCAATACCTGTAACGCGGCAGCCAGTTCGTGGGAGACCTCGCCCGCCAGTATCGCATCGGCCGTTTCGTAGGTGAGGCCGTGCGCTACCCGGATCTGTCCCCGTATGAGCTGTATGTCCTGGATGCGTTCCTGCGCATCAACGGTTACCACGACGCTCAGCGTGGGACGAACGGTATCAGGGCAAAGGCTGGCCAGGTCGTGGCTCAGGCGTTCCGGGAACATGGGAATGGCTCCGGTGGGAAGGTAGCGGGTCAGACCTCGCCGCTGGGCTTCCTGGTCGAGCACATCTCCCGATGTGACAAAGTAAGGCACATCAGCCAGATGGATACCGATGCGCCAGCCGCCTTCGGGCAGGGGCTCGACGGTGAAGGCATCGTCGATTTCGCGGGTGGAGGCGTCATCGATGTGGAAGGCCGGCAGGTGCGTAAAGTCGGTGCGATCGTCGGCTGGGGCAAAGGGAGCCAGCGTGTCGGCGGCAGCCAGCACTTCGGGGGGGAAGGTGGGTTCAATGCCGGCCAGCAGCGCGAATGTATCGGCAGAAGCATCCAGGCGACCTGTGCGCAGCAAAATCTCCAGAGCAGCCTCGCGGGTGGTCATACCCCGATCGCGGGCTACCTCGGCCAGCACCTGCGTGACGTCGGAGCGCTGCTTCTGGCGTAGATAGGCTTCCAGCGCATCCAGCACCTGCGCCGGCACTTCGGGTAATTCACCGGCTTCCGCGTCGAGCAGTTGTTCCAGCCGGGCGCGTAGGGCCTGGCGTTCGGCCTCACGCTCCTGGCGGCGGCGCTCGGCTGTCTGTAGGGATTCGACCTGCTCCGGCGTGCGAGGCGTAAACGTCAGGCCCCGACGGCCGAAGTAGAGCGTGTCGGCCAGAAGCGCCCGCAGCAGGGCTGCCTGTTCCAGCGCACTGGCTTCGCCAAAGTAAAGGTGGGCCAGGCTTGGCAGGTCGAACGTGTCGCCTTCTTCGCGGGCAGTTTCCCAGAGCAGCGTCAGGTCGATTTCGGCCTGAAGGGCATCAATCTCCGCTTCCAGCATGCGGACTACCTCCGCCAGCGCATCAGCAGTAGCGGTGCGTTCGTGACAGATGGCGATGCGACGCGCGGATAACCGAATGCGGCGGCCTGTGGGAGTGAGCGCCTGCACCGTCCCATCGCGCGAGGCGATCACCAGCGCGAACTGTGGCCGGTCGTTTTCCAGGTATTCGACCAGTGTGCCCGGTTTCATGGGCTTCAATTCAAATGAATGATGTCGCAAAAATAGGAGATTGCTGGCATATCTTGATTAACGGACTGCTATCCATTGAAACGTCAATGTCGCGTCGAACGCTTCCGCTGAACGACACGCTTTATGATTATTTGCTGTCGGTCTCGTTGCCTGAGCCCGAGGTGCTCCGGCAGCTTCGGGCCGAAACGGCCCGCCATCCCCGGGCTGAGATGCAGATTGCACCGGAGCAGGGACAGTTCATGGCGTTACTGGCCCGGCTGATGGGTGCCCGTCGTGCTCTGGAAATTGGTGTTTTTACAGGCTACAGCGCACTCTGGGTAGCGCTGGCGCTACCGCCGGACGGCGAGCTGATCGCCTGTGATCTGAACGAAGAATATACAGCGGTGGCCCGGCGTTACTGGGAGGCGGCCGGTGTGGCCGATCGGATCACGTTGAGGCTGGGACCGGCACGCGATACGCTTGAGGCGTTGCTGGCCGAGGGGGCGGCCGGCACATTTGACCTGGCGTTCATTGATGCCGATAAGGAATCGTATGAGCACTATTACGAACGGACATTGCACCTGGTGCGTCCCGGTGGATTGATCCTGCTGGACAATCTCCTGATGAGAGGACGTGTGGTCGATCCAACCAATCGAGCGCCGGCGGTCGAGGCCATCCGACAACTCAATGAGAAACTCCATCGGGATCCCCGCGTCGATTACGTACTGCTTCCCGTTGGCGATGGGCTGGGCCTGGCCCGTCGGCGTTGACGGTGCGTCATTTTTGCACACGGATCGATAGGCACGATCTGTGCGGACAGCCTGATAGGCGCGTAATCGGTTTTTTGCCGAGCGCACTGGCTGAAAAAACGACAGGATGGGGTTGCGAGCGGAGGTAAGGAGCTATGGCACAAGCGGTAAAGGATTACTACGAAATTCTGGGCGTTTCGGAGAACGCCACCGAAGAGGAGATCAAAAAGGCCTATCGGAAGCTGGCGCGCGAGTGGCATCCGGACCGAAATCCGGATAAGCCGAATGCTGAGGAGCGCTTCAAGGAAATTCAGGAGGCCTACAGCGTGCTGTCGGATCCTGAGAAGCGCCGGCAGTACGATATGATGCGGAAAAATCCGTTTGGTGCATTTGGCGGGTTTGGTCCGGGTAATAGCAGCCGCTTCTACCGGACACCGGAAGGGACGTACGTTCACTTCGAGACGAGCGGTAATCTGGAGGATCTGCTGGACGAGGAGTTTGGCTTCGGCAGTCTGGGTGATATCTTCAGCCGCTTTTTTGGCGGATTCGGGCGCTCCGGCACGCGGCACGATCCGTTCAGCCGGATGCGGCGGCCGCGTGATGTGGAAGTGCGGGT
>JALSJJ010000075.1 GCA_026989375.1 Rhodothermus sp. | reverse complement strand
TGCGCTGGGACCGGTTTCGTTCTTGCTGCTGGGTAAGCCGACGGTACGCAACTTCAATCCGCTGACGCTGCTCGACCGCCTGCTGCCCGTCTATGCCGAGGTGTTGCGTCGGCTGAAGGCGGCCGGTGCCTGCTACGTGCAGATGGATGAGCCGTGCCTGGTGCGCGATCTATCCCCTGCTGCACGCCAGGCCTATCAGCAGGCCTACGCGTTGCTGAGCCGGTCCGAGCATCCGGCGCTGGTGCTGACGACGTACTTCGGCGGCTTGGAAGACAACCTGTCGCTGGCGCTCTCATTGCCCGTGGCGGCGGTGCATCTCGACCTGGTGCGTGCTCCCGAGCAGCTCGAACCGGCCCTGACGCAGCTACCTGAAGGTCGCACGCTTTCCCTGGGCCTCATCGACGGCCGCAACGTCTGGCGCACCGACCTGGACGCCGCTGCCGCAATGCTCAAGCGCGCCCTTAAAACCCTGGGGCCGGATCGGGTCTGGATCGGCCCTTCCTGCTCACTCCTGCACGTACCGATCGATCTGGAGGCCGAAACGGAGCTGGATCCAGAGATCCGCCCCTGGCTGTCTTTTGCTCGTCAGAAGCTGGAGGAACTGGTTACGTTGAAGCGGCTGGTCAACGAGGGCGAAGCCGCCGTACGCAACCAGCTCGAAGCCGCCCGCAGAGCGCGGGTTGCGCGTCTGGCTTCACCGCGCCGCATGGATCCGGCTGTGCGCCAGCGCCTGGCACAGCTTTCGCCCGAGATGGCCCGACGCACACGTCCCTTTGCCGAACGGTATGCGCTGCAGCAGGAACGGCTGAACCTGCCGCTGCTACCCACCACCACAATCGGATCGTTTCCCCAGACCGACACACTGCGCAAAAAACGGGCGGCACTGCGCCAGGGAGCGCTCTCCCGAGAAGCATACGAACAGTTTCTGGAAGCCACCATTGCCGAAACCATTGCCCGTCAGGAAGCCATCGGACTGGACGTGCTTGTGCATGGCGAGCCTGAACGCACCGATATGGTCGAATATTTCGCCGAGCAGCTTCAGGGCTTTCTGGTCACGCGCAACGGCTGGGTGCAGAGCTACGGAACGCGGTGCGTACGTCCCCCCATTCTATACGGCGATGTATCCCGGCCCGGCCCCATGACGGTCCGCTGGATTACCTACGCGCAGCAGTGCACCAACCGGCCGGTCAAGGGCATCCTGACCGGCCCCGTCACGTTGCTGCAGTGGTCGTTCGTACGCGACGATCAGCCGCGGGCTGACACGTGTCGCCAGATCGCTCTGGCGCTCCGGGACGAAGTGGCGGATCTGGAAGCCGCCGGCATCGCCGTGATCCAGATCGACGAGCCGGCCCTTCGTGAAGGGCTGCCGCTGCGTCGTCGGGACTGGCCGGCCTACCTCGAGTGGGCGGTCGAATGCTTCCGTCTGACAGCCAGCGTCGTACGCGACGAGACCCAGATCCACACGCACATGTGCTACGCAGACTTTGAGGACATCCTGGAGGCCATCGTCGCCCTCGACGCCGACGTGATCTCCATCGAAGCGGCGCGCTCGGGCATGTCGTTGCTGGAAGCCTTTCGACGTTTTCAGTATCCGAACGCCATCGGTCCCGGCGTGTACGACATCCATTCCCCACGGGTACCCTCGGTTGAAGAAATCGAGACATTGCTGGAGCGGGCGCTCGCTGTGATTCCGGCCGAGCGGCTCTGGGTGAACCCCGACTGTGGTCTGAAAACGCGGCGCTGGGAAGAAGTGGAACCGGCCCTGCGCCACATGGTCGAGGCGACTCATCGGCTACGCGCTCGGCTTTCGGCAACGGTTCCATGATGTTCCATGCCCCCCTACACCAATGCCGGCCAGGCTGATGGAAAGCGCTGGCGCAGGGCGCGAATACCTGAAGCTTCTCCAATAATAATCAACCGATCGCCTTCCTGAAGCCGCGTGTAAGGACCCGGTGCAAAGCGTTTTTGCTGGCGCTGCACCAAGGCCACCTGGCATGAGACGGGTAGGTCCAGCTCTCCTACATCCTGCCCAATCCATGCGGCCGACTCATCGTCAGGACGCAGCGTCAGCATCAGAAAGTGCTCGGGATCCAGCAGCGTCGCTTTCAGCTCCAGTTCCTCGGGGGCGTTGCGCCAGCGTTCCAGAAAGTCAGATTCGTCGATGCGCGAGGCCAGGTAGGCAAGCGTGCGCAGGTGCTTGCCCGGGTTTTCTTCCGGACTGACCAGAAACAGGATGGCATAGACGGTCTCCGGCTGGCCTGAAGCCTCCAGCGACCTCCCGGACTCGTTATCTACAGCGATCTGGACTCCCTGGCGGCAGCGCACCAGCATCAACTCGGGCTCCTCAATCTCGGGTACGCGAAGGTGGGCCAGCGCCACTCCATGCGTGATGGGCATCAGGCCATAGCGGGCACCGTCGAGAAATCCCTGCCGTAAACGCATCGCCGTCACGGGCAGCCGCTGCGCCATCTGCGCCGAGACGTCCTCGACCAGCTCCTCGAACGGAGCACAGTGGTCCAGGTCACGTACGAAGGCCCGCGTGACCAACTGCTCAAACGCAACCGCCTCCACTTCCTCCTTCTCACGCGCCCGCGGCGGCAGAAACACAACTACCTTGTCGCCTGGCTGCGGCGTCAACTGCCCTTCCTCGGCGTGGATCAACAACTCACTACCACGCACCACAAAAAGCAGGATCAAATCCCCTTCGTATGCTTCCAGCAAAGCTTCATAAGGCATCTCCTCCGAAAGCTCGACCACACGGAGCTCACCCCCCTGGTTGAAACGCTCGGTAAGCGTTGTGTAGGTTACCTTCCGGCCAAAAAGCGGACGCCCCCGTAGGTGCGCAGGAAGGTCCTGCTCTCCTCCTTCGGTGCGGGTAGTCAACTGGAAGACGGACGTGCTGTCGAAAATCTCGGCAAAGTGTAAAGCAGCCAGCGCGTTCACCTCGTCATTAGGGGTCAGCGCCAGAAAATAGCCAATACCGCTCAGGTCCAGCTCGTCCAGCACTGTCTCGGAAAGGGCGTTGACCCGAACGGCCGACAGACGCGCACGCCGTGCCCGGGCAATATTGTCTGCATTCGAGTCGATCAGCAATACCTTGAACCCCAGATCGCGCAACAACATTGCCAGACGCCGCGCCCAGAGATGCGCTCCCAGAATCAACACGCCCTGCGGATTGGGATCGGCCAGCTTCAGAAAACGAGCCAGGGGCGCAACCGTCAATCCATAGAGTGCCACGGTCCCTACGATCACCAGAAAGACAAGCGGCACCATGGCCTGGGCCTGCATCGGATAGAGCGTCTCCATGCGAAATGCAAACAGCGACGCCACGGCCGCCGCCACGATCCCCCGTGGTGCCAGCCAGGAGAGAAACACTTTTTCGCGCCAGTTCAGCTTCGTACCCAGCGTTGAAATCCATACGGCCACCGGACGCACCACCAGCACCAGCGCCACCAGAAACAGCAGGGCCTCCTCTTCAATAAAGCGTAGCGTTTCAATATCCAGCCGGGCACTCAGCACAATGAACAGGCTGGAAATCAACAGTACCTGCAGGTCTTCCTTGAACTCCGTAATGCGACGCACCGGCACGTAGCGTTGATTGGCCAGGATAATACCCAGCAGTGTTACCTCCAGCAATCCTGACTCTTCCTGCAATACGTTCGACAGCGCAAACGTCGCTACCACAACCATCAACGCGATCGGACTCTGCAGGTAGTCAGGTATCAGACGCCGGTAGAGCAATAGAATTAACAGCGCAGCTCCGAGTACACTGATCCCCACGCTGATCGTAACCGTCAGCAACAAACCCTCAACTGCATGCCACACAGCCGTCCCCAGGTTTTCCGTAAGCCCCGGTGCTGTCTCCAGGAGCAGGATGGTCTCCAGCACAAACACAGCCAGAATGGCGCCGACCGGGTCAACTGTGATGCCTTCCCACTTCGCCACGGCCCCTATGCGTCCCGCAGGCCGCACATAACGCAACAACGGAATGACCACGGTAGGGCCGGTCACTGTTAGAATAGCTCCTACCAGTATCGAGAGACTCGGATTGAGCCCTACAATGTAGTAAGCAGCCAACCCAGCCAGCACCCAGGTGACCAGCACACCCACAGTGATCAGGTTCCGGACAGCCTTTCCCACCTCGCGCAATTCCGACAGGCGCAGGTTCAGGCCCCCCTCAAACAGGATGATACCGATCGAAAGCGAAACGAATGCGAACACCCAGTCGCCCTGCAACGCACCGGGCGGCAATAACCCGGTAACAGGTCCAGCCATAAATCCGAACGTAAGCAGCAATAGAATCGAAGGGAGCCGAAAACGCCAGGCCAACCACTGAGCGCCTACGCCCAGCACCAGCACAGCAACAATACCCAGTACAATAGACTCCATACGCCTTGTGCTATCGGTTGCAAGCAACTCATCTGTGGAAAGGCCGCCTGAGCTGACCAGCCGATCAGCAGCGCGCCGTCTGGGTAGCCTTTTAAGATAGAGCAAAAGTTCGCTTCAGGAAAACTCACCACCTGACAGCTCCAGGCGTTCTACCTAACAGCCAACTCGCCTTCTTCAAAGACAATGACAGGCCGCGTTCCCCTTCCAGGCAAAACCGGCCCGAAAAGCTAACGCCATAATCTGGTTCCTGGAGCACCGGCGATCAAAGCTACTCTCTGACGTGCAATGACCCCACCGCGTGAAGCAACGTATCCCAGGTGGGAAGGGCTTCATCCATTCCTTCCATAACCTTGCTAAAAAACATGCCATACTTCCCTGAATGATCGCTATCTCTGGATGCAGCAAGCACTTGACTGTGTGTGTGTGTGTGTGTGTGTGTGTTAATTAAGTCCCGGGATCGATCGCCTGGCCCGCACCCCCGACGATCGATCTCTAACCCATCGGGTGCGAACGCCAATCAGCATGGAGGTGCGTTATGAAAAGGCTGCTGCTATTGTTCACCCTCTCAGTACTACCGCTCAGCGTAACCCCCTCGGGATCCCCAGAACAGGCGACCATCATTCAGGAAGCGCAAGGTGGAGGATGGCTCCTGCTGTCCCTATGAAAATGCTGTCTGCGGGCTAAACGGGAAGAATTACGAAAACAAAGAATACGTACCGGGGCCTTGTTCACCCATTATTATCATTGAGTAGCGCGTGCGTTCAGTCTATGAAGCCGATCCGGTGGATGCTTTTCGTCCTGGGGATCGGGCTGGTGGTGGGTATCGGCGTGCGTTGGCTGCGCCCATCCACCCCCCAGCCCGTTCCCCCTGCCTTATCGGCGGGTACGCCTACAACGGAACCGCTGGATACGTTAAAGGGCGAGATCTTCTTTGAGGGGGAAGCATTAGGTCGCCCTTCAAAGCTGTTGGTCTGGCAGGAATATTTAATCGTAGGGGATGGATCGTTACACCCTCCGCTTCACATTATCCATCTTCATACCGGCCGCTATGTAGCCAGTGTGGGAAGCGCAGGGGAAGGCCCACTGGAAATCAGTAGCCTCTGGTCTTTGCTTGCAGATCCTTCACGTCCAGAAGGCATCTGGGTCTGGGACCGGCGGCAGCGTCGCCTGCTTTTTCTGGATTTATCGCCCTTGAGCCACGGTGCTGCTCCCGTATTCAGCGAGCAGGTAACCTTTCAGACGGCGTTTGACTTGTTCGACCTGGCCTGGGTAAACGACACGCTTCTGGTTGCCAGCGGTTTTCTACCATCCGGCCGTCTGGCCCTCCTTCACTGGCCCAGCGGACGGTTGCTTCGAACGCTGGGAGACGACCCTCCGGGCTCTTCCCGCGTCCCGTTGGCAGTACGCCAGCATGCCTATCAGCGCTGGGTCCGATACGACCCTGTGACGCAATGGGCTATTACGGCTTATTTTTATACCGATTTGTTGGAAGCCTACCGTCTGGATGGCCGGCAGATCTGGACGCTGCGTGGAGCTGATGGGTTCGATCCTGTCTTTGAGGTGCGTTCGATCGAAGGCCAGCCGGCACGAGCGACACGCCCTGATACCCGCTATGCCTATCGAACGATGGCGCTCCTCAGTGGCAACGGTCTTCCGTCGCTTGTCCTTGCCCTCTACAATGGGCACCAGGCGAGCAATCCAAGAAGGTGGCTCGGTGGATGGGAGCTCCACATCGTCAACCTGCATACCCGTATGCTTTACAAATATCGGCTCGATCCGCCCGCTTACACGGGATTAGCCATAGATGCCCGGGGTTGTGTCTATACCATCATCGATTATCTTCAGCGGTATGAAGGCCCCCTGATTATGCGCTATTGTCTGCCAGAGCACATCCACAAGCCGTAGGTTATCCAGCTCACTTACGGGACGAGGACACCCTACTCGTTGACGGGGAGCTTACCGTTTCCGGGGTACTATCCCGCAGCCACAGAGCAGTCACGTTCTGTATGTACAGGGCCGCATATTTGAGCGACCCTATCGGTCGCAGCCATACAGCCCACAGACATGCCCGGCGCCTGTCTTCACCACAAACCGTCCCGATCACAGGGCGGTTTGTCCAGGTCGACGGCCCAAAGTTGGTTAGTCGATGGCAACCAGTTCGATTTCAAAGGTCAGATCTTCGCCAGCCAGCGGATGGTTGGCGTCGATCGTTACGGTCTCTTCGCTCAAGGCGGCCACGGTAACCGGAATGATGCGTCCGTCCTGCAACCGCAGTTGCAACTGCTGTCCGACGGCCAACTCCAGTCCCGGTGCTACCTGATCGCGTCCGACCTCAATGAGCAGGTCGTCGCGTCGAGGGCCGTAGGCCTCTTCAGCGCTAATGGTTACCGTCTTGGTCTCGCCAGGCTCCATGCCCATAACCGCCTGTTCGAAGCCGGGAATGACTTCACCATCCCCCAGCGTAAATTCGAGCGGCTCGCGATCCCGAGACGAGTCGAAGATAGTACCGTCCTGAAGGCGACCGGTATAATGGACTTTGACGTGGTCGCCTGCTTTTGCCTGTGCCACGATGTACGCTCCTGGATTTGCGTGTGGTTGTTGGATACTTTCAAGTCCAAACGGGTTGAGCCCTGAAAAGTTCACCACCTGCTGCATTTTCTTTGCCCATGGAAGAACGATTCAATGCCCTGAGTCATGGATTCGGATTGCTGTTGAGTCTTTTCGGAACAGGATGGCTCTGGCAGTCCAGCAGTGGAAGCATGGTAGCGCAGCGCATTGCCTGTCTGGTTTTCGGTTTCAGTTTAATCGTTCTCTATCTGGCTTCCACGCTCTACCACAGCGTGCGTCATCCGCGTTGGAAGCGCAGACTGCGCGTTATGGATCATATGGCGATTTACCTGCTCATTGCGGGAACGTACACGCCGTTCCTGGTGGCTTATGTGCACAGGCCCTGGCGCCTGGTGCTGCTCGGCATGGTCTGGATCCTGGCCCTTAGCGGGATGATTTTCGAAGGGTTGTTTACTGGACGTTTTTCCCGTCTTTCTACTGCACTCTATGTTGCCCTGGGCTGGCTGGCCGTGCTGATGTTTCCGGTATTATGGCACCATCTGCCGACAGGCGCGCTGGTGCTCATCATAGCCGGAGGTCTGGCCTACACGGGCGGAGTGGTGTTTTACCGACGGGAGCGTCTGCCCTTTCACCATGCGATCTGGCATCTGTTCGTGCTGGCTGGCAGCGCCTTTCATTATGCGGCCGTGCTGCGCTATGGCGCGCCCGGTTCCTGAAATACCGTATCGGGCGGCAGCGGACGCATCAGATCAGGCAGTTTCAGGCCGTTTGGTCCCCCGCTACGCAGCACGATGTCGCCGTGGGCCGTACGAAGCATAATGCGGGCTCGTCCCTGTCCGAGTTGTCCGTCAAAACGGGCGCCAGCGGCTCCCCGAGGCTGCAATCGGCGTTTGCTAAACGTTAAGTCTTCGATACGCACCGCGCCAGCGGCGGTCTCAGCCTGAATCTGGGCATCTGCTTCCCTGGGTAGGGTAAGCCAAAGGTCGCCGTTTTCCGTCTGGATTGTTACCACGGCATCAATGGGCAAGCGTCGAAAATGCGCTGACACCGATCCATTCTGGAGGCGGATTTCCAGGCTGTCGGCCGCGTCTCGCACATGCACTTCGCCGGCCACCAGGTGAATTCGGATAGGCCCTTCGATACCTTCCACCCGCACGGTCCCCCCGGCGCGCGTAAGCAACAGCCGAGTGGTTCGGGGTACTATTCCTTCCACCTGCACCCGGACCAGCTCCACGCGGCGTGCCTGTAGATGGTACCGAAAAGTGCTGGTGGTGCCTTCTTCCCGTATTTGAATCTGTCGAAGGGCTCTACGCGCAGCCGCCGCATCGGCTCCACGTCCTGCGCGAACAAACCGCAGGCGCGCTACGTCTCCTTCAGTCCCCTGCAGCAACACCTGGCCGCTCAACCCTTCTAACACCAGCGTTCGGCCGGCCAGCAGAACGCCACGCCACAGCGTGTCGGTTACCTCAACGGCCCCGGGCATCAACGTCCCCTCTTCTGTTTGTCCCACGCCCGGCGATTGCTGGCAGGCCATCCATCCTAACAAGAGTCCCAGTAGCCCCGCTTGCCCCAGCAGTGCTTTGCGCATCTTACCTGTCCCAAGAGCCTGCTGTTAATTCAACAAGATAGTCTATACGGGCTGCGTTCACAATGAGAAGCTTCTTTTTATCCCCTACGCGCAACCTCAGTGTAATGAAACGCGCCGGATAAAGCGACGAGCGGCCCAGGTAGCCCCGAACCACCCCAGCAGGATACCGGTCAACACAATGCCTGCCAGCAGCCCCGGCAAGAACAGGCCTTGATGATCCGCAAGCTGGGGCAGATAGCCTGCTCCCACCTGGTAACCCAGCGCAACAATGCTGGCCGCCAGCAGTCCCGCAATAAGCCCCTGGACCATTCCTTCGACCACGAACGGTTGACGAATAAAGCGGTCGGTCGCCCCCACCAGCTTCATGGTGCGGATAAGCAACCGCCGGGCATAGACCGTCAGGCGAATGGTATTGGCCACCAGAAAGACGGCAGCCAGCACGACCAGTAGCCCCAGCGCCAGTCCGACCAGCGTGATCAGGCGCAAATTCTGCTGGACTTTGATCAGCAGCGGCTGGTTAAAGACGACTTCATCGACGTGATTCCAGGTGGCAAGCCATTCAACCAGGCGGGCCAGCGTGTCAGGCGCGGCCATTGTCGGCTCGAAGCGCACGCGAATTGACGCCGGCAAAAAAGGCTCGTCTAAAAACACTTCGCCTTCTTGCCCAAACTCCTCCAGAAAAATTTGTCGGGCTTCTTCACGCGAGATATACCGGGCTTCGGCAACACCGGGGATAGCTTGCACGCGGGCATACAGTGCCCGCGCAATATTTTCGTCCACCTCATCTTCCAGAAAAATCTCGATCTCTCCCACCCGCTGTCGCAGCCAGTCCGTTACCTGATGGGCATGATACCCCACGGCAGCAAACACACCGATCAGTACCAGCGCCACGGTCATAGCGCTGGTTGCCGCTACTGTGGCAAAGCGGGCCCGGCGCAGCCCGGCCAGTCCTTCCCGTATGCTATACATCAGCGACACAGCCCTCCCGTTCAGTCGATGCGTGCCCCTTTCGGATAGGAGCCCAGCACCCGCACAAAAGCGGCCACCTCGGCCAAGTGATCCAGCGCGCGCTGCACTGCCTGGTCGTGCACGGAGCCGGCCACGTCCAGGTAAAACAGATAGCTGCCGGGCACTCCCACCAGCGGACGACTCTCAATTTTGTACAGGTCCAGATCACGCAGCGCAAACACGGCCAGGCTCTTGAACAGGGCGCCGGGAACGTTCTCGCGCAGGGCAAACACGATCGAGGTTTTCATCGTTCCCGGTAGCCCTTCAGCGGGTAAGACCTCAGGACGAGCCAGCACCAGAAAGCGCGTATAGTTCTGCGGATGGCTTTCGATGCCGGCCGCCAGCACCGCCAGGCCATACCGATCAGCGGCCCGCAGACCGGCAATGGCGGCGGCGGTCGGATCGTTCATGTCGGCCACCATGCGTGCGGCTCCGGCGGTGTCGTAGGCCGGGATGGCTTCTGCGTGTTGCAGGTGCGTGCGCAAATAGGCCTGGCACTGGCCGAGCGCCTGGGGATGCGAATAAACCCGCCGAATCTGCTCAATACGGCTGCCGGGCAATCCCAGCAGGTAATGCCGGATGCGCAGCTCCAGCTCTCCCACAATCCGCACGCTGTGCGTGCGCAGCAGGTCGTAGTTCACGTGTACGCTACCGAACAGCGAGTTTTCGATCGGGATTACAGCCCGATCCACCTGGCCACCCTCCAGCACCTCGAAAACCTGTTCAAAGCTGGGAAGGGGTACTGGCTCGGCCTGCGCTTCTCCGAAGTAGGCCAGAATCGCTTCTTCGCTGAAGGCCCCCGCTTCTCCCTGAAAGGCCACCGTGTATTTCGTCGCCATGACTACATGCGTTCTGGTGCTGAAATGCCCAGCACACGTAGCCCGTTGGACAGCACCAGCCGGGTTGCTCGTGCCAGCGCCAGCCGAGCCTGCGCCAGCACTTCGGACTCTCCGATGATGCGACAGTGCTCGTAAAACTTGGTAAAAGCCACGGCCACCTCACGCAGATAGTTGGCCACGCGATGCGGCTCGTAGGTCCGCGCCGCTTCCTGAATAACCTCCGGAAAACGCATCAGCTCCTTGATCAGCGCTGTTTCCGCTTCGTGCTGCAGCAGCGTCAGTTCCGGATTCGGGCTTTCTCTCAGTCCCACTTCCTCTGCCTTGCGCATGATCGAACAGATGCGCGCGTGCGCATACTGCAGATAGAAGACCGGGTTTTTCTCGCTGGCCTCGCGGGCCAGATCCAGATCAAATTCCAGGTGTGTGTTAGGCGAGCGCATCAGGAAGAAAAAGCGGGTAACGTCCTCTCCTACCTCCTCGATCAACTCGTCAAGCGTTACGTACGTAGCGCGACGCGTGGACATTTTGACCGGCTCCCCCCCGCGCACCAGCGTCACAAATTGATAGATCACCACGTCGATCTTTTTCACGTCGTAGCCGAGCACCTCAAGCGCCCGCAGCACATCCGGATAGGTCGCAATATGGTCGGCCCCGAAGATGTCTACGATCCGCTCAAATCCCCGTTCAAACTTCGTAATATGATAGGCGATGTCGGGCAGTCGATAGGTGGGCTCACCCGTGCGCTTGACCAGCACGGTGTCCTGATCTTTACCCAGTGCACTGGTGCGAAACCAGACCGCGCCGTCTTTTTCGTAGACGTACCCTTTTTCCCGGAGCGCCTCCACGACTTCCCAGATCTTGCCGTTTTCGTAGAGCGTGTGCTCGTTGAAGAAACTATCCATGCGAATGCCCAGCCGGGCAAGCGTCCGGCGGATGTCTTCGAAGATGACTTTTTCGGCCGCCTCTTTAAAAGGCGTAAGGTCTTCCACATCGCGGAGGGCCTCGCCGTGCTGCTCGTAGAGCATGCGGGCGATGTCGATGATATAGTCGCCCAGGTATCCGTCTTCAGGAAAGGGCTCGGGCACCTCCACCCACGCATCCTCGGCTACCTGAATCTTTTTCGTGGGAAGCGTGGGATCGACAAGCGCCAGATAGCGCGCTCGTACCGACGCACCCAGCACGCGCATCTGGCGGCCAGCGTCGTTGTAGTAATACTCGCGCGTGACGCGATAGCCGATCCAGTCGAGCAGGTTCGCGATCGTGTCCCCCAGCACCGCATTGCGGCCATGTCCCACCGTGAGGGGGCCGGTAGGATTGGCGCTGACGTACTCGACCATGGCAGCTCGGCCCTGGCCCAGGTCGCTGCGGCCATAGCGCTCGCCAGCGGTCAATATGTCGGCCAGCACCTGCGCCAGGTAGTCCGACGCCAGGCGGAAGTTCAGAAAGCCGGGCCCGGCCACTTCAACCGAAGCCACACGCCGTGGATCAAGCGGAAGCGCCCGTAAACGCTCGGCAATTTCTTCAGCAATCTGGCGCGGCGGTCGCTTCAGGTAGCGCGTCAGTTGCAAGGCTGCATTCGTGGCCAGATCACCATGTTCGGGATTGTTCGGTTTTTCCAGCTCCGGTTGAAAATCCTCCGGCACCCCGTCGATCGTGCGCAGTACCTGCCGTAGCGCTTCCTGGATGTATGCTTTCATAGTTTGCAGACAGTTTTCCTCAACAGCCACCGGCGCGAATCTACAAAAAAGCGACCCGGTGTGTTCAGACAAAGATTGAAAAGTCGTCGCGGCGCATGTGCAGATTAAGCACTACGGCCAGCATCAGCGTATTGGCCAGAAGCGACGAGCCGCCATAAGACAGAAATGGCAGCGGAATGCCGATCACCGGGAGCATCCCCGTAGCCATGCCAATGTTTACGAACACATGCGTCAGGATCACGCCAGCCACACCGGCCGCTACCATGAGCCCGAACGGATGGCGGCATTCCGTACCCAGTTGGACGAGTCGCACCAGAAGTAGCCCGAAGAGTACGAGCACCAGCGCGGCCCCTACAAAACCGAACTCTTCTCCGATGACACTGAAAATGAAGTCGGTGGACTGTTCCGGCACATAGGCCCCCTGCGTCTGCGTGCCCTGCATAAAACCTTTGCCAAACAGGCCGCCCGATCCGATCGCTGCTTTCGACTGTACCAGATGAAAGCCGTATGTCTGGCGATAGACCTCGGCCTCGGGGTTCGTGAACGAAAGTACGCGGGCAAGCTGATAAGGCTTGAGCACATAGGTCAGCGCCAGAGGTGCAGCAGTTGCTGTCCCACCGGTAAACAGGGCGGCAAGCGCTCCCATGTAGGCTTCGCGGGTGTGCCAGTAAAGCCCCAGGGTGAAAAGTACAGCAAAGACAATGGCCGCGGGCCAGTACACAAGCGTCAGGTAGCCGGCCACAGCAGGCGAGATCACCAATAGCACTGTCGCTACCGGCAGCCCACTCCAGAAGAGCATCACAGGCACCAGCGCCAGAAAAACCAGCGCCGACCCCATGTCATTCTGCAAGATGATGATGGCGGCCGGCACCAGAATAAGTGCCACGGCCCCCATTGCATAGCGTACCGTGTCAATGCGAGCCTGGCGGACAGAAAGCAGGCGCGCTACCGCGAGCACCGTGCCTACTTTGGCCAGCTCAGAGGTCTGAAAGCCAATAGGGCCAACATACAGCCAGGCTTTTGCGCCGTTGATTTCACGCCCGACCGCAAGCGTAAGCACCAGCAGCATGACGGTGAGGCCGTAAATCAGATAAGCCATGTTCTGGAAAAAGCGGACAGGGAGTAGCAGCACGACGCCCAGCGTCATCAGCGACAGGCCGGCCCAGAGAAGTTGCCGTACGAAATTGTCCCGGACGCTCTGGGGCAGGAATGCAGCGGCCGGGCCATGCGTCGTACTGTAGAGCGCCACCAACCCTGCTACGACCAGCAGGGCCCAGAGCAGTATCAGCAAAAAATCCGGTTTTCGGGTAGAGGGCCACATTGCGCTATTGCACAGCAGCCTGTGTGCCAGTGGTTTCCTCCAGGGCTTGACTTTGCTGGCGTAACACGTGCTCGAGCATATAGCGACGCTGCGGTGTAGTTGCCACCTTACCGGTCAGGTACAATTCGGCCATCAGGCTGGCGATAGGTGCAGCCACCGTAGCGCCGAAGCCGGCATTTTCTACCAGCACAGCAATGGCAATCCGGGGTGCGTCATAGGGGGCAAACATGATAAAGAGCGAATGATCCTTCCGTCCGCCGGGCGCCTGGGCCGTGCCGGTTTTGCCTCCGCTGGGAATACCCGGAATCTGCACCCACCGGGCTGTCCCCTCCTCCATCACACGCCGCATTCCCTCACGCACTACCTGAAAATATTCTGGCCGGATGGGAATCTGCTCGGGTGGGGGAAGCTGGGGCTTTAGCACTTCACCGGTTTCTGGATGCACCAGTTCGCGCACCAGATGCGGAGGATATAGCGTTCCCCCATTGGCGATGGCTGCCACGTAGCGTGCCAGCTGCATGGGCGTAACGGTCATGTCGCCCTGTCCAATGCCCAGGTTGATCGTATAGCCGGCCGTCCACCCATTCGGATAGCGACGGTCGTAGTAAGCCGAGTCGGGAATCAGCCCCGGATTCTGTTCAGCAATATCCATAGGAATCACTCGGCCAAATCCAAAGCGGGTAGCCCAGCGATGGAGCGTGTTCACGTCGAGCCGCATCATGACCGTAAAGAAAAAGGTGTTGCAGGAAAGCCGGATTGCCTCGCGCACGTCGAGCGATCCGTGCGCGCCCCCATGACAACGGAAAAGCCGGTTGCCCAGCAGGTAACCGCCCGGACAGTAAATGGTGCTGCGTGCCGTAATGACCCCTTCCTGTAACCCTACCAGCGCCATAAACGGCTTCCAGGTCGAGCCCGGCGGCACCCCGCTCATGGTCGCCCGGTTAAACAGGGGCTTCTCTGGACTTGTGGTCAGATATCGCCAAGTTTCAGGGTCAATGGGACCTGAGAGCAACTCCGGATCGAAGTCCGGCATGCTCACCAGGGCAATAATCTCGCCACTATTCGGATCGAGGGCTACGGCCGCACCTCGTTTGCCTACAAAGAGCGATTCGGCCAGCGCCTGCACCCGATAGTCCAGCCCGAGATGCAGATCGTAACCACTAACGGGTGGCACATCCTCAGCGCCATCCCGGTAGGGTTTGATTTCCTGGCCGTGAATATTGACCAGTTTAAAGGCTCGTCCCGGCACGCCACGCAGCGCCTTTTCGTAGAACTTCTCCAGACCGGCCTTACCAATGCGATCGCCCAGGGTATAGCCCGCCTCCCGGAGCTGCTCCAGCTCCGCACGCGTAATTTCACGCACATAACCCAGTGCATGCGCGGCACGAGCCGGCGTGTGATAGCGGCGGCGCTGATCAATTTCATACTGGACGCCAGGCAGACGGTACAGGTTTTCGACCACCCGGCTGAAAGTCTCAAACGACAGGTTAGTAAACACACGGCTGGGGCGATAAGCGCTCCAGGCACGCGCTTGGGCCAGGCGGTTGGCCACAACCGAGTCGGGCACTTCCAGCAACCGGGCAAGCAACGGGATGTTGTTCGGGTCAAAGTAGCGCGGTGTAATAAGGAGCGAATAAGCCGGAGCATTGTCAACAAGTAGCACCCCGTTGCGATCATAGATCGCGCCACGGGCTGGCATCACACGCTCCTCGCGCACCGCATTGCTGCGCGACTCCCCCGCGTACAGCTCATTCTGCCAGAGTTGCATCTGAGCTAACCGCAACAGCAGCAACCCCAGCAGCAACCCGACGGTGCCTACAAAAATCTTTGCCCGAACCCGATAGTCTCCCATAATGCCCGGGATTAATCGATGCTTTCAAGGTCTGCCCCCCCTTCCTGTTCCATCTCTGCGACAGGCTATTGTTTGCCGCAAGCGACAGCACCTACACCACAGCCCGAACTACCCTCATGGCGTGCCTTTTGTTGTATGTGTAAAAATATAATGAGGTCTTGCAGAACCGAACGCGTGCTCTTTCGTTTGGACAGAAGAAGCATGCGTAAGCTTCACCGCTTGATTCGTATCGTCTCCTGGCCAGACCAGAGAAGGATCATGCGTGCCTATCGAACCGCCGGCCTGCTGCTCCTGCTAATGGGCTGGAGTCTTTCCGCCTGGGCTCAATACTTCGGCCGTAATAAGGTGCAGTACGAATCCTTTAACTGGCAAGTGCTGCGCACGCCGCACTTTGAGATTTATTATTACCCTGAGGAAGAAATCGTGGTGCGGGATGCGGCCCGAATGGCCGAACGCTGGTATCAGCGCCACAGTCGCACGTTCCTGCATGAATTTGGCGAGCGCAAGCCTATTCTCTTCTACGCAGACGATGCCGACTTTCACCAGACCAATGCCATTAGCGGAGCTATCGGCGAAGGGACCGGCGGGGTAACCGAAGCCATCAAAGAACGGGTGATCATGCCCTTTACGGGCATTTATCGGGAAAACGACCACGTGCTCGGTCACGAGCTGGTCCACTCCTTTCAGTATGACATTGCGTTGAATCGTTCCGATAGCCTGAGTCGCTTTAACCTGGCCTGGCTGCCACTGTGGTTAGTGGAGGGAATGGCCGAATACCTGTCGGTGGGCCGCCACGATCCGCACACGGCCATGTGGCTGCGCGATGCGGCCTTGCGGGATGACCTCCCGACCATCTGGCAGCTCACCAGAGACCTGCGCTATTTCCCTTATCGTTATGGCCAGGCCTACCTGGCCTACATCGGCGGCAAATATGGCGACCAGGCCGTTACGGAGCTGTACAAGCTGGGAGGTATCGTGGGGGTCGATACGGCAATCGCCCTCACCCTGGGGATCACGCCCGACTCCCTCTCCCGAGAATGGATCCAGGCCGTCAAAAACACCTATCTCCCCCTGCTGGAAGGACGCACACCGCCTGAAAAAGCAGGCCGGAAAGTACTGGCTCCCGACATTGACGCAGGCGAAATCAACCTGGCCCCTGCACTCAGCCCCGACGGACGCTACGTGGCGTTTCTCTCGGAACGCGATCTGTTCACCATTGATCTGTTTGTGGCCGACGCTGAAACGGGCAAGGTGCTGCGTCGCCTGAGCAGCAGCGCCAGTGATCCTCACTTCGATGCCATCCGCTTCATCAATTCCTCGGGCTCCTGGTCGCCGGATGGCCAGCGCTTTGCCTTTATCACATTCGCTCGGGGGAATAACGAAATCGCGATCTGGAACCTGCGCAAAGGCAAACTGGAACGGCGCATCGCGGTCGAAGGCGTTGGCGCCATTCATAACCTGGCCTGGTCGCCCGACGGCCGAACCATCGCCTTTTCGGGACTTTCCGGTGGCATCAGCGATCTATACCTGCTGGACCTCGAAACGAACCAGGTCCGAAAGCTCACCGACGACCGCTACGCCGACCTGCAACCGGCCTGGTCGCCCGACGGCCGCACCATCGCCTTCGTGTCGGATCGTGGGCCCGACGGCACCGACTTCGAAATCCTGCGCTACGGACATGAACGGCTGGCCCTGCTGGAGCTGGAAACGGGCAACGTGCGTGTGCTTCGCCCCTTCCGGCACGGACAACAGATTAACCCACAGTTTTCACCGGATGGTCGCAGCCTGTATTTCATTTCCAATCATGACGGCTTCAAAGACATCTACCGGATGGATCTGAGCACCGGAGCCGTCTATCGCATCACGAAGCTGCAGACCGGCGTCAGCGGCATCACGAGCATCTCGCCCGCCATGAGCGTGGCCGCCCAGAACGGCCGCATGATGTTTTCCGTCTTCACCGACAACAAATATCTGGTTTTCTCCCTGGAACCCGAGGAGCTGGAGGGCGAGCTGGTCGAACCCGGCATCGACGCCGGCATCGCTTCAGCCGGTGTGCTGCCTCCCCTGCAACCACCCACGCAGGGACTGGTCAGCAGCTACCTGAACGATCCGCTAACCGGCCTGCCAGACGAGCTGACGCTGCGACCGCAACCCTATCGCCGGCGCCTCCAGCTTGACTATATCGCTCCCCCGACGTTTGGAGCCACGGTAGGCGGTCCGTTCGGAACCCTGATCGCCGGCGGGGTGGCTTTCTTCTTCAGCGATATGCTGGGCGATCAGCAACTGGCCATTGTGGCACAGGCCAATGGTACATTTAAAGACATTGGCGGTCAGGTGGTCTATATCAACCAGGGAGGCCGAATGAACTACGGCCTGATGGCCAGCCATATTCCGCTCCTGTTCGGCTATGCCTATCTGGACCCAGTCTGCCAGGACCCAGCTACGGGGCTACAGGTACCCTGCTACATCCAACTGCTGCAGCGAATCTATATCAATGAGGCCGCCCTTCTGGGATACTATCCACTCAACACTACCCAGCGTGTTGAACTAACACTGGGCTTCCAGCGCTATGGCTTCGATTATGATGCCGAAATTTACTACCTCTACGGCGCCGGCTACCGGCGCGCCACCCAGAACCTTCCCGCACCAGCTCCTATCTACTTTTTCCAGGCTTCCGGGGCTTTTGTGGGGGACTTTTCATTCTTTGGCTTTACCTCACCGGTACGCGGCGCACGCTATCGGCTACAAGTAGCCCCGCTGGTAGGCACCGAACGCTTCGTGCAGGTGCTGGTTGACGGTCGAAAATACTTCTTCTTCCGTCCGCTCACCTTCGCCGTACGCCTGACCCACGTGGGCAACTATGGCGCGCAACCCCAGAGGGCGGACCGGCTTTCCTTCGCACAGGAATACCTGGGATATGGTAGTACGCTGACATTTGTGCGCGGCTACAGCTTTTACTCGCTGGGACCGGATGAATGCACGCCTTCCACCACCAACCCTAACCTCTGTGCTGAAGTAGCACGCCTGGTGGGCACACACGTCGCAGTAGCCAGCGCAGAGCTACGCATTCCGCTGTTTGGCACCGAACGATTCGGACTATTCAACTTCCCCTATCTGCCTACTGAGCTGTCCTTCTTCGCCGATGCAGGCGTTGCCTGGTCGAAAGGCGACCTGCCCAAGTTGGAGTTCAAGCGCGACACCGGGGACCGCGTGCCCGTCTTCAGCACGGGCATTTCGACGCGGTTCAATATCCTGGGGGCGATGGTGCTGGAGCTGTTCTACGTCTACCCCTTCCAGCGCCCCTACAAAGGCTGGCATCTGGGGGCCCAGCTCGTGCCGGGGTGGTAACCTACCCTGCCAGCAGCTTGCCCTGCAGCACCGTAACAGCACGGCCGCCCAGATACACCCGATCCCTACGCGTCTCCACTTCAATGCGGCCACCCCGTGGCGACACCTGAAATCCGCACAGCCGCGTACGCCCTAACCGCTCGGCCCAGAACGGACCCAGACAACAATGCGCCGAACCGGTAACTGGATCTTCGGGTACTCCTACGCGTGGGGCAAAAAAGCGGGAGACAAAGTCGGCCGATACCTCTTCGGCCGGTGCCGTCACGATCAGCCCCCGTATATCCAGTTGCTGCAGGCGTTCCAGGTCGGGCTTTAACCTGCGCACTGTAGCTTCTCGGTCCAGCAACACCAGGTAATCCATCCGGTTGCGTCCTACATACCGGACCGGTACCGACTGCAGCGCCTGGAGCAGCTCGATAGGCGGCGCGCAGGCCACGGGGGGCTCAGCCGGAAAGTCCATCCAGATTGTGCCATCCTCTGTCTTCCAGGCCTTCAGGCGTCCACTTTTTGTGAAGAAGACCGCCGGCTCGTCAGGCTCCAGGCATTCCATCTCCCACAGCACATGCGCACTGGCCAGCGTCGCATGCCCACAAAGTTCAACTTCCTGCACCGGTGTAAACCATCGAAGTGCGAACCCTTCGCCTTCTGGCAGTAAAAAGGCGGTCTCCGACCAGTTCATTTCGGCCGCTACAGCCTGCATCCAGCTTTCCGAGCGTAGACGGTCCAGCAGGCATACCGCAGCCGGATTACCCGTGAAAGGTCGTTCGGCAAACGCGTCAACCAGAAAAAGGGGCAGCTTCATGGGTTATTACGGAATGTAAACGAAAAAATGCATAAAAAGCGCGTTGATCCAGCTTTGGGGATCCTGCACGCGTTTTCGGTTTTTGAAGGCTGATCTCTGCCCACGTTTGCCATGTACCGCTTGTTCCGTCCGCTACTGTTTTCTCTTGAAGCTGAGCGTGCCCATCGGCTGACACTGGGGGTAGCTCGTCTGGTTCAGCCAGTGGCCTCCGGGTTGCTATCCTCCCTGTTCAAGTATGAACATCCTGCATTAGCCGTGTCCTGCTGGACGCTTACTTTTCCGAATCCGGTAGGACTGGCAGCCGGTCTGGATAAAAATGGCCGCCTGATACGCCTCTGGGAGGCATTAGGCTTTGGTTTTACCGAGGTGGGATCGGTCAGCGCCCGTCCCTGCGCCGGAAATCCACGCCCTCGGCTGTTTCGACTGCCTGCAGACCGTGCTTTGATCAACCGCATGGGGCTGAATAATGAAGGGGCGGAACGTGTAGCCCAACGCTTGCAACGTCTTCGCCACCGGCGGCCCCTGGGCATTAATCTGGCCAAAACCCATGATCCCGGCATTCTTGGCGACGCGGCCATTGCTGACTTCTGCGAAAGCTTTCGGCGCCTGGCCCCGCTGGCCGACTACGTGACGCTAAATATCTCCTGTCCTAACACAGCCGAAGGGAAAACCTTCGAAGACCCGAAAGCGCTTGATAGGCTGCTGCAGGCCATTTTTACTGTCCGGCGGAACCTGAACCTGTCGGTACCTGTGCTGCTCAAGCTGTCGCCACCGCCTTCCAGCCGCACCGTCTTTGACAGCCGGCTCGAAGAAATCGTCGCCATTGCCCGCACGCATGGCATCGCTGGCTTCGTGGCCACCAACACGGCTCCCGACCGCGCCGAACTGCGCACCGATCCGGACGTGCTTATGCGCATTGGTCCAGGTGGACTGAGCGGGCGCCCACTGGCCACGCGAGCTCGCTGCCTACTCTTTTACCTGTATCGCCTCACCGAAGGACGCCTGCCCCTGATTAGCGTGGGGGGAATCGATTCGGCCGAAGAAGCCTATGCACGCATTCGCGCCGGCGCCTCCCTGGTTCAGCTCTACACCGGTCTCGTCTACGAAGGTCCTGGCCTCGTACGCCGCATCAAGCAGCACCTTGTACGGCTCCTTGAACAGGATGGCTTTGACTCCGTTCAAGCGGCCGTTGGCGTCGACGCCTGAATTGTTTTTGCGTTCGCTAACCTGTAAGTTTGTAAACACGCACTAAAACCAAAGCGCTATGCCCGCCCTCGTAGCCTTTGAGACGATCCCGCAGCTTTTTTACCGACTGTGGGATCATTTCCGTGGCCAGCAACGCCCGGTGCTGAGCTATAAGGACAAGCGCACGAAAACCTGGGTCAACATCACCTGGGAGGAGCTGGAGCAGCAAGTCCATGCGCTGGCCGGTTATCTGTACAAACAGGGCGTGCGACCCGGTGACCGCGTGGCCATCCTTTCGGAAAACCGTCCGGAATGGGTAATTACCGATCTGGCCACGCAGATCCTGGGGGGCGTCAATGTAGCCCTCTACACCTCACTCCCTGCTTCACAGGTAGGCTATATTGTAAGAGATGCCGGTGCCCGCGTGCTGGTGGTCTCCTCTGCCGTGCAGCTCCGCAAAGCTGAAGCCATCTTTGACGACTGCCCGGAGCTACAGGAAGTCATCACCTTGAGCACTATGCGTAAGGACCACCCCGCCTACGTGCGGGCCTGGGACGAGGTGCTGGCGGAAGGCGCCGCTTACTGGACCGAACACGCGACCGAACTGTCGAAGCTGGCCGAACAAGTACAACCCGACGATCTGAGCGCGCTCATCTACACCAGTGGCACCACCGGCCTCCCCAAGGGGGTCATGCTCACCCACCGTAACTTCTGCTCCAATGTGCTGGCGTCCCTGCATCGCGTGGACTTTGGCCCCCAGGATCATCATATCTCGTTTCTACCGCTGTGTCATTCGTTTGAGCGAACGGCCGGCTACACGGCCGTCCTGGCCTGCGGCGCCCGCATCTCCTACGCTGAAAGCATCGAGGCCCTGAGCCAGAACCTGCTCGAAGTACGGCCTACCGTGATGATCTCGGTACCTCGCCTCTTCGAACGCGTTTACAATGCCATTCACAAATCCGTCGAAAAGAGCCCGCCGCTCCGACGCAAAATCTTCCACTGGGCAGTTTCCGTAGGCCACCGCATGGCCGCATGCCGCCAGGCAGGACGCAAACCCAGCCCACTTCTGCAAATGCAACACCGGATTGCGCACCGCCTGGTTTTTCAAAAACTACACGATCGCCTGGGCGGACGTGTGCGTTTTGCCGTTTCAGGCGGAGCCGCCCTACCCAAACATATCGGTGAATTTTTCCTGGCCATTGGTCTGACAATCATCGAAGGCTACGGCCTGACTGAAACGGCTCCGGTACTGGCTGTTAATCCCATGGATCGCCCCCGCTTTGGAACCGTCGGGTGGATAATCCCAGGCGTCACGATCGCCATTCAGCGCCTGACGGACGGCAAGATCATTGGCCAGCTCTCTGGTGATGATTATCCCAGCGACCTGACTACAGAAGAAGGCGAAATCCTTGTCAAGGGCCCCAATGTAATGAAGGGGTACTGGAATAACGAAGAAGCCACCCGGGAAGTATTCGATGCCGAAGGCTGGTTTCACACCGGCGACGTGGGCCGCTTCGATCAGGGCTACCTGATCATTACCGACCGCATCAAGCATATGATCGTCTCCCGAGGCGGCAAAAACATTTATCCAGGTCCCATCGAAGAACAACTCGCCCGGGAGCCCTGGATCGATCAGATCGTCGTCATCGGAGAAGGTCGAGAATTTCTGACCGCGCTGATCGTGCCCGATTTTGAGGCCCTGCGCCAGTACGCACAAGAACATGGTCTGAAAGCCGAAACCGATGAAGCCCTGCTCAACCATCCCGATATTCAGACGCTGTTCGAACAGAGCCTGCGCCGCTACAACCGTCACGCACCCGCTCATGAACGCATCCGGGCTTTCCGACTACTCCAAGAGCCGTTTACTATCGAAAACGGCCTGCTCACCCCCACGCTGAAACCCCGACGCCGCCAGATCGAAACGCACTACGCAGACCTGATTGCAGCAATGTATTCGGAATTCGGAAGCAACAGCAATTAATTAACCTTGAACTCCCACCGATCGCGTGCGTAGAACTGGAACCTGAGTCATTTTCAGCGTATATTTGGCCCTCGCATTTCGGGGCGTAGCGCAGCCCGGTAGCGCGCTTCGTTCGGGACGAAGAGGTCGCCGGTTCAAATCCGGCCGCCCCGACTACGTGGCCGTACCTGAAAGACGGCTTCGCGCCTTCTAAACCCGTACAGCTACAATAGCGCGTCCCGCTCCAGACGGGAAGGCCGCCGGTTCAAATCCGGCCGCCCAACCATCAAGCCGCACCCGCAGGAGCGGCTTTGTGCCTCTAAAAAAACAGCCATGCCTTTCTTCACCTACATCCTCCAGTCCTCAACAACTGGCCGCCTCTACATCGGCCATACCCAAAACCTCCAACGCCGACTCCACGAACACAACTCCGGACAAACCCGCTCCACCCGAAACCAAGGCCCCTGGAAACTCCTCTATGCTAAGCGCTTCAACACGCGAGCCGAAGCTGTCCGTTTTGAGCAACAGCTCAAGCGCATCAAAAAACCACACCGTATTCTCAAACTTATTCGCGAACGGTAGTGCGTCCCGCCCCGGGCGGGAAGGCCGCCGGTTCAAATCCGGCCGCCCCGACTACGTGGCCGTACCTGAAAGACGGCTTCGCGCCTTCTAAACCCGTACAGCTACAATAGCGCGTCCCGCTCCAGACGGGAAG
>JALSJJ010000074.1 GCA_026989375.1 Rhodothermus sp. | reverse complement strand
GGAAGGGTCACCACATCGCCGTGGTTATGGTGAAAGAAAACACGAGGGAGTTAGTTTGTCAAGTCCTTGTTTGGTCTCCATGGGGTAGTAGGTCAGGCGCTTGTTTTGGTTGGGGGATTGTGTTGCTGGTTATGGGTTGAGGGGGCAGCGTGGTTGGGCCCCTCCCCCTGTCCCCCTCCCCGGAGGGGAGGGGGGAACCTGATAAAAAACCGTTTCGCCTGTAGTTGTACCGTCACGCTACACTTCGCACGGCTGAGCCCGAGAATCTTACTCCCCCTTGGAGGGGGAGCTGTCCGAAGGACTGAGGGGGTGTCTGCTGGAAGACAGCCTTGCTGTCAGAAACAGCGCAGTAGATGGATTGGAGCCCCTCCCTCTGTCCCCCTCCCCAGAGGGGAGGGGGAACTCCATGTAACAGTCTCTTGGCTTTTGATATAGCGCTTGTGACTCTCTTCAGGATTCAAGAGGGGGAACCCCATGTAGCAGTCTCTTGGCCTCTTTGCCAAGAGATTTCCAGCACACCTTTCTGCACGTAGCCTGCTGCCAATGCCTCAGGCTTCCTGCATGGCTTCTGCTTCGGCCACGACTTTCTCCTGCACGTGGCGCGGCATCGGCTCGTAGTGGCTGAAGCGGGCCCGGTGGATGCCGCGTCCCTGCGTCAGCGAGCGCAACGCGGTGGCGTAGCGATACAGCTCGGCTTCGGGTACGTACGCTTTGATCTTCTGAAAGACGCCTTCCATCTCGATGCCCTGAATGCGGGCGCGACGCGTATTCAGATCGCCCATCACGTCGCCCGTAAAAGTGTCAGGTACGATCACCTCCACCTCGTCGATGGGCTCCAGCAGCACCGGTTGCGCCTTCTTGAAGGCTTCGCGGAAGGCCATCCGGGCCGCCGTCTTGAAGGCTGCTTCGTTGGAGTCGACCGGGTGCATCCCACCGTGATAGATGATCACCCGCACGTCGCCTACCGGGTAGCCCGCAATCGGGCCGTTCTGCATGGCCTCCAGCACGCCTTTCTGGATGGCGCCAAAAAAGCGTTTCATATCGATCACGCCGCCCACGATGGCATCGACGAAGTGCACGCGGGCGCCCCAGTTGGTTTCGACGGTCACCTCGCCTCGTACGGTGATGTCCGAAGGCGGCTGGAACGGCTCGGTCAGCGGCTCCACATGAATGGAAATGTCGGCGAACTGACCGGCGCCGCCTGTTTGCTTTTTGTGACGATAGGACGTGCGCGCGCTGGTCTGAATGGTTTCGCGGTAGGCCACCTTGGGTTTGACAAACTCCACTTCCACCCCGAAGCGATTCTTCAGCCGGAAGCGGGCAATCTCCAGATGCATTTCGCCCTGGCCGGCCAGCACGATCTGACGCAACAGTGGATCCTGAATGATCTTCAGGGAAGGATCTTCTTCGACAAGCTGGTGCAGTCCCTGCATCATCTTGTCCTCGTCGCCTTCGCGCAGGGGACGCACGGCCACCGCATAGCGCGGTTCAGGAAATTCAATAGGCGGCAGGACAAACGACGTGCCCTTGGGTCGCAAGGTATTGTTTGTGTGCGTGTCGCGCAGTTTGACCGTGGTACCCAGGTCGCCGGCTACCATCCGCGGGACGGCCTCGCGCTCGCGGCCGTTCATGGCGTAGAGCGTACCCAGCCGCTCCACCGTGCCGGTCTGGGCATTTTCCAGATCCAGTCCCTGCTCCAGCGTGCCCGAATAGACGCGGAAGTAGGAAAAGTCCCCCACGTGCTGCTCCGCCATCGTGCGGAAGATAAAGGCAACGGGCGGCCCAGAAGGATCAGGCGCCAGCGTGCCACCCTCTGTTAGTTGCGCAGGAGGCATGTCGGCGGGTGAGGGGGCCACGTTGACCAGAAAGCTCAGCAGCCGCGAAATGCCGATGACTTCGGTAGCGCTCACCACGAAAATCGGGAAAAGCTGTCGGCGGATCATGGCCGCCCGAAGTCCTTTGCGCATTTCATCTTCGGTGAGCGTGCCTTTTTCAAAGTACAGCTCCATCAGGCCCTCGTCGTTTTCGGCAATGTCTTCGATGAGGGCTGTGTGGAGCTCCTCGGCTTCCTCCCGGAACACCGGATCGATCTCGCTTTCTTCCGGCGTCAGGCTTCCTTTGGGATAGGTAAGCTGCTTCATGTGCAGCACGTCGATAATTGCGCGCGTGCCCGTTCCGGCCGGAATCTGCACCACCGTGGCCCCGCGTCCGAATCGCTCCTTGATCTGCGCGACCAGCGCTCGGAAGTCGGACTCGGCCCGATCCAGATGGTTGACCACAAACATCGAGGGCACCTGCTGCTTCCGGCCATACTCCCAGGCCAGCTCGGTGCCTACCTGGACACCCTCCACCGCATTCATCACGTAGATCGCCAGGTCTGCCACCCGAAGCGCGGCCAGCACTTCCCCGACAAAGTCCGGATAGCCCGGCGTGTCGAGCACGTTGATTTTATGCTCCTGCCAGGGCACATGCAGCAGCGACGTAAAGACCGACATGCCGCGCTCTTTTTCACTGGGATGATAGTCGCTGACCGTATTGCCTTCCTCAATGGACCCCATGCGCGAAATGACGCCGGCCGTGTAGAGCATGGCTTCGGCCAGCATCGTCTTGCCGCTTCCCTGGTGTCCGACCAGCGCAACGTTACGAATGTGCGTGGCTTCGTAGACCTTCATAGGCACCTCCTGCTGGTTTACACCGGGCACGCGAAGCGCTTGCACAGACGCCCCGTTTTCCCGGATGGTTTGCTGAAAAGAACCGCCCCGTCTGGTTGTTGTTTAAGATACAAGCGAATCCCAAATAGTCAAGCCGATCGCTGCATGAAACCATTGCTCCTGGCCCTGGAGACAGCCACCGATGTGTGTAGCGTGGCGCTGTTTATCGGCGACAGACCCTGCTTCGAGGCCATTCTGCAGCGCGGACGCGTCCATGCCGAACAGTTGGTACCGCTGATCGCCAACGCCCTGGAACGATGTGAGCGGCAGACTGCCGATCTGGATGCCGTGGCCGTCTCTATGGGGCCGGGTTCCTACACGGGACTCCGGGTGGGCGTTAGCACTGCCAAAGGCCTGGCCGAAGCAACCGGTGCTGCTCTTATTGGCGTACCGACCCTGGAAGCGCTGGCTGCTTCCGTCATTCCTTATGCCGATCCAGACGACCTGGTGGTGCCCCTGCTGAACTCGCGACGTACCGAGGTGTACACCGCGGCCTATCAGATCAAGACAGACGGGCGGCTGCACCCGCTTACTGAACCTGTTGCCCTGGAAGCAGTCGCTGTACCTGACTGGATGCCCCGACCGGAGCGGGCCGCGCGCACATGGCTGGTGGGCGAAGGCGTGCGGCGCGTGTCGGCGTATCTGTCGGAAGATCCAGCGACCCTTCGCCTGCTCGATCCGGATCTGCATTCGTTGCGGGCTTTCTGGGTAGGCTGGCTGGGACTGGCCCTTTACCGAGCAGGACGCTTCGAAGACGTGGCCGCTTTCGAGCCTTTTTATTTGAAGGATTTTGTAGCAAAGCCCCATCGGGACGCGTCTATCGCTTCCCTTTCCTCCTGAATTTTCGTATGCTATCAGTCCTCCCCTAACGAGCTCAAGCCACAATATGGCCTGGTTTAAACGCAAGACACAGGGCATTCTGACTTCACGGGATCAGCAAATCGATGTACCAGAAGGGCAGTGGGAAAAATGCCCGGAATGTTCCCACATGCTGCATCGGCGAGAGCTGGCCGAACATGCCCGGGTATGCGCTAAGTGTGGCTACCATTTTCCCATGACCAGCCTGGAATACTTCCGGCTGATTTTCGATAACGGCCACTTCACACTGCACGATCAGCACCTGACCTCAGCCGATCCCCTTGAATTCACGGATCGCAAGCCCTATACGGTACGTCTGGAAGAAGCCCGACAGAAAACCGGCCTGAACGAAGCGGCCCTACGAGCCACGGGTACAGCAGGCGGTCACCGCCTTTCGGTAGCCGCCCTGGACTTCCGTTTCATTGGGGGCTCCATGGGCTCAGTGGTGGGGGAAATCGTCGCCCGTGCCATTCGGACAGCCTACACCGAGCGCATTCCGCTGCTGATCATTTCGCAAAGCGGCGGCGCGCGCATGATGGAGGGCATCCTCAGCCTGATGCAGATGGCCAAGACGGCCGCGCTGCTTACTCGGCTCGACGAAGTGCGCGTCCCGTATATTTCTCTGATGACCAATCCCACCACAGGCGGCGTGACCGCTTCGTTTGCCATGCTGGGCGATATCAACCTGGCCGAGCCCGGGGCCCTTATCGGTTTTGCCGGCCCACGCGTTATTCGACAGGCAGTAGGACAGGATCTGCCTCCAGGCTTTCAGAGTGCCGAATTCCTGCAAGAACATGGCTTCTTGGACGCTATTGTGGATCGGCGTCAGCTTCGGCGTTATCTGATTCATCTGTTGAACCTGCTGCTGGAGCCTTCTTCCCCCTTGCCCTGACCTGGGTTCGTATCGTAGCTTTAATCAGTTGGTCTGCTTTTTGATTGCCACATGCAGGTAAGCCCAACCCGCTGGAGCCGTATCGCCCGAGCGCTACCACGTCAAACCATCCTCGCATAGCCGACGCCTTTTTCCCTGGTAGGCCAGGGGAAAGCAGGGATCGTGTGAACGTCCGGGAAGGAGGTATCTTGTCCATCGGGTCATGAGCGAAGCGCTGCGTGCCGGGAAATTCTGGAGCGGGTTGGTATTCCTGCTGGCTGGCGGGTTGCTGTTGCCAGGGCTTACGTCACCATCCGGTGCGTGGGTGCTGCATGCGCAGATGCGTGCCGATAGTCTCCAGGCCGATACCTCCCGGACCGACACGCTCACTACCCCGCGCGCCGACCGACTGTTGCCCCGCCATATCCGTGACCTTCCTCATGCCCGGCTATGGCCGCGCACAGCTTCCCTGACCTCGCTTCGCCTAAGCTCTTGGAAGCATGAGGTAAGGCTAGATACCACGCAGCTGGTGTACCATATCCACGAACGCATCGGTTCGGCCGACGTGCGCGTGCCCATCACGCTCGACCTACAAGCTTACCGGGACCTTCGCCTACGCCAGGCGCTACGACAGAACTGGCGCACCGTTCAGACCCAGCGCCAGCGCCGGACCGTCCGACGGCGACGGAGTGGCCTGGGCGTGAGCATTGCCCTGCCCGGGGGACGCCAGAGTGCTTTTTCCACCATTTTTGGCCGGCCCGAAGTGGACCTCCGCGTCAACGGCCAGGCAAACATCACGGCCGGCTTTAACTATCGGAAGAGCGATCAGCAAGTGGCCTTTTCAGGTCGGGTTGCACAGCTCGACCCGGACTTCAAGCAGGACCTCCGGCTGGGTATCACCGGCACCATTGGTGACAAGCTCCGCGTCAACGTCAACTGGGACACGAACAACCAGTTTGACTACCAGAACCAGCTCCGCCTCGAATACACCGGTTATGAAGACGAGATCATCCAGCGCATTGAAGCCGGTAACGTGATGCTACAGACCCCCTCTCAGCTCATCCGGGGCGGCCAGAGCCTGTTCGGCATCAAGGCCCAGTTTCAACTCGGCGGCCTGCAACTTACCACCGTAGCCAGCCAGCAGGAAGGCCAGGCCAACTCGCTGACTATCAGTGGCGGTGCGCAAACCACCACATTTGACCTGAAGCCTACTGACTATGACGACAGCCGCCATTTCTTCCTGGCCTATTATTTCCGCAATCGATGGGAAGACGCCCTCTCCGACCCGCCTAACATTCGCGTAGCCAACGGCTTCGAGCGCATTACGGAAATTGAAGTCTGGAAGCTGGTCTACCCGGTGCGCGATGATGAAAATGTGCGCCAGGTAGTGGCCATTGTCGATCTGGGCGAGCCAGAAGCATTGCTGACCCTGGCCGATGCCTACACGCGCGACGATGCCGGTGCCCTGCCCGACAATCGCAACGACCGCTACGACGACACGCCTGGGGGCGAAGTCGACACGTACCTGCGCAACGGCCAGGCCAACGCAGCGGCTTATCTGAAAAACCAGCGTGGATTGACCGAAGATGACTTCCAGATTGGTCGCTTCAAGCGCCTGGAACCTGGCCGCGATTATACCTACGATGAAGTACTTGGCTACATTTCGCTCACGCAACGCCTGCAGGAAAACGAAGCGCTGGCCGTTGCTTTTCGTTACCGGGCCGGCGGCCGTATCTATCAGGTAGGCGACTTCTCTTCAGAGACAGGCGGGGCCGGCGGCGGCCAGGACGAAGACCGTCTGGTGCTCAAGCTTCTCCGCCCGAGCCGCCCTCGCCAGCCCTCCCCTGCCACGGGCTACAACCCGGCCGTCTGGTACCTGGAACTGCGCAACCTCTACCGCTTGCCCGGCCGTGGCATCAACCCCGAAGACTTCGAGCTGGAAATCTACTATCAACCGCCCGGCAAAACGGCTCAGAAATTCCTGACGGAGCTGGGCGCCCAGCGTACGCTCCTGCAACTGCTCGGCCTTGACCGGCTCAACCAGGACCAGGCCCCCGTACCTGACAATCGCTTTGACTTCCTGAATAGCATTACCATCGACCCCGGCGAAGGCCTGCTCATCTTCCCCTTCCTGGAACCCTTCGGCAAGCGGTTGGCGCAGCTCATCGACGCTACCGAACTGCCTGACAACCAGAAAGCCACCCTGAAAGACCGCTACGTCTTCTGGGATCTGTACACGCAGAAAAAAGAAAACGCGCGCCGCAACACCCGCCACAACGTCTATCGTATTCAAGGCTCTTACAAAAGCACCGTCCAAGACTTCTACGACCTGCAGGCTTATGCCGGCCTGGTAGAAGGCTCGGTACGAGTTACCTCAGGAGGAACGCCTTTGCAGGAAGGCGTCGACTTCGTCGTCGATTACCAGAGTGGTACGGTGCGCATCATCAACCCGGCCTACCTTACGCCCGGCCGCGAAATTCAGATCTCCTACGAGCAAAACGCCCTGTTCAACCTGCAGAAAAAGACGCTGCTGGGCCTGCGGGCTGATTACACGCTGGGAGAAAATCTGGCACTGGGCGCCACCCTGATGCGCCTCAGCCAGCGGTCGCCAGTCGACAAGTTTCGCCTGGGCGAAGAGCCTATCAACAACATGATCTGGGGCATTGACGGCGCTTTCACGGCACAACCCCGCTGGCTGACGCATCTCCTGGATGCCTTGCCGCTCATTCAAACCAAAGAGCCCAGCGAGCTTGCTATCTCCGGGGAGTTTGCCCAGTTTCGGCCCGGTCATGGCCAGACGTTGGCCTTCGAGCGCACGCGCCGTGAGCTGCGCGACAACAACCGCGACTTTCCGAGAGACGAACTGAAGGGCATCTCCTACATCGACGACTTCGAAGGTTTTGAAAACACCTTCTCACTCAAACAACCCGGAAGCTGGCGCCTGGCCTCACCACCCGACTCAATCGCCCGCTACCCGGCCGGCTTCACCGGCAGCCTGTATGATTCGCTGCGCACCACCTGGCGCGGCCTCTTTACCTGGTATCAGCTCAGCGAAGTACTGCTGGCCGACCTCGCCCGCCGGGCACCGGTTTACGATCCGGAAGCCGTCCGCCCCGTACTCATTACCGACGTTTTCCCCAACCGGGACGTCCGCGGCGAACTCAACCAGACCCTACCCACCCTTGATGTGTACTTTAACCCCCACCGCCGCGGCCCCTATAACTACACGACCGAACTGGACGACTTCCTCAGCCACCCGGAAGCGGTATGGGGCGGCATGATGCAACGCCTGCCCGAAGGTTACACCGACTTCAACCTGAAAAACATCGAATTCATCGAATTCATCTTCCGCCCCTTCCCCGAAAACCCGGAACGCGATGCCGGCCCCAATGCCAAATTGTACATTGACCTGGGCTCTATTTCGGAAGACGTGATTCCAAACGGGAAACTCAACGCAGAAGACGGCCTTTCAATGACCGATCCTACTTCCGGCTTTCGGGGCGACCAGTGGAGCCGCTATCCCACCAGCATCCAGAATAACTCGGTCGACCTGGACCTGAACCTGCGGCGTACCGAAGATCTGGGACTTGACGGCCTTGCCTCGTACGATCCCTCAGCCTATCCCGAGCTCTACACGGAAGCTTTCCATTTCCGAAAGTTTCTCGAAGCCCTGGATCCTACCCATCCCGATCCCCGCTACCGCGCCGAACGCGCCCGCGCACTGCGTGATCCTTCGGGCGACGACTACCAGAGCTTCGACAACGAAGCCTTCTTTGGCGATCCGGAACTATTCCCGCCTGAACTCTATCCAAACGGCGTCCCCATCCAGGAACGCTTTGCCCATTACTTTCCGGGCCTGGAGCTGAATGCCTACGAAACCCAGAATCAGCTGGCCCCCAATGCTTCCGTACGGCGCGGCAACTCCCGGATTCCGGACACCGAAGATCTGAACTTCAACGCCTCGATCGACACCGAAAATAGCTACTTTGAATACGAAATCCCTCTCAGCAAGGCCATACTTGACTCACTGGCGCATCCAGATCGCTCAGACGACTACATTGTGGGCGCCATTACCAACAGCCGGGGGGAGACCTGGTACCAGGTACGCATCCCTGTACGCAAGTACACCCGGCGGGTGGGTAACATCCAGGACTTCTCGCTGATCGAAACAATTCGAGTATGGACGACGGGCCACCGCGTGCCCATCACGCTGCGCTTTGCGACCTTCGAGCTGGTAGGTAGTCAGTGGCGCAAAGCCGAAGAAGTGGCCGTCGAAGAGCAGAGGCCCTCAGATACACTCTTTACGAATACGCGCGTCAGCATCTCCAGCATCAACAACGAAGAAAATCCAGACATCTACCGCACCCCCAATGGGGCGATCATCAGCCGGGTACGTACCCCCAGTGGGGTCATACGCAACGCCCGGGAGCAAGCATTGGTGCTACGCGTCGAGAACCTCTATCCCGGCCACCAGCGCGGCATCTACCGAACGTTTACCCAGGGACTGGACCTGCTCAAGTACTCCAATCTGCGCATGTTCGTGCATCTGCACGGCAAGTTGGGAGACGGCACCCCGCTCGAAGCGCTGGCCCAACAGGACCCCGAGGCCGCCCGCCAGAAAGTCCGCCTTTTTGTACGCCTGGGCGCAAACGCCAGCAGTGATTACTATGAGTACGAACAACCGCTCATGCCCAGCTCGGTTACCTCGGGCAACAGCGACGAGTTATGGCAAACCTTCCAGCGCTGGGGCGACCGCGTTATTGACCTGAATTCAGTAAACATTCTGCTGAGTGCCCTCAATGAGCTGAAGATCGCCCGTGATGCAGCTGGCTTTCCGGCCGACAGCGTCTTCTGGAATGAAATCAACGGTCAACCTACCGCACCGGGCGTACCCGACGCCGACGAGTTTGCACCGCCTGGTACGCGGCTGGCCGTCAAGGGGAACCCTTCGCTGGGACGCATCACGATGATTATCATTGGCGTACGCAACCCGGCCCCTCCCGGCAGTGCCGACCCGCGCGACCGCCTGGAAGAAGTGGTCGTCTGGCTGAATGAACTGCGCGTCTCGGGCTACGACGAAAAGAACGGCTATGCCGCCCTGGCCAATGTGAACCTGAAGCTGGCCGATCTGGGCCGCGTACGGGCCAACTTTCGCATGCAGACTGACGGCTTTGGCGCCCTCTCAAGCACGCTCGGCGAGCGCGCACAAACGGACCAGCAAAGCTGGAGCCTTGCCACCGATTTCAACCTGGACCGCCTGTTACCTCGTCGCTATGGCTGGTCGATTCCTTTTTCCCTGCAATTGCAATCCAGCACCGTTACCCCCCGCTTCGACCCGGCACGAGGAGACGTACGCGTTCAAGAAGTACTGAACCAGATCGAACGCGACACGACGCTTTCCCCCCGGGAACGCGCCCGACAACGCCAGGAGGTGATCGAGCGCGTGCAGACGCATTCGCTCACGCGCTCCTACAGCTTCCGCATTCAGAAGCGAGGATCCCAATCCTGGTTGTTGCGCACACTGGTGGATGGCCTCAGCTTCAGCTACGCGTTCACCGAGACCCAGGCACGAAGCCCCACCCAGCGTTTTCGAAACACATGGCGCTGGAACACCTCGTTGAGCTACCGACTGAATATCCGGCGTCCACGTACGCTCCGCCCCTTCTGGTTTCTGGACGACCTGCCCCTGGTCGGGCTGCTGGCCGACCTGCGTTTTAATTACCTGCCGCAGAGCCTTTCCTGGTCAGGCAATGCCAGCCGCGACTTTTCGGGCAGCCAGGATCGCCCGGCCCTTCTGCCCGGACTGGCCCGCGCTGAAGTGCCCGATCTGGTCGCTAATCCGATTCGAGAGCAACATGGCCTGACGCACAATCGCACCTTCAGCCTGCAATACAATCCGTTCACCTTCCTGAACCTGAGTTTTGACACGAATACCCGGCAGAGCCTCAATGCGATCAGCGTGGACACGGTCTACCAGGTGGTCACGTCCGACACGGTTTATCGCGGGCTCCGGCTACGAGAAGCCCTGGCCCGTGGGCTGGTGGATTCGTCAGACATAGGCGTTCGGGCTTTTGAGCAGTACCGGCTGCATCCAGTCCCTATCCGACGCGTCCTGCAACGCATCCTGGACGGTGCCGAAGGGCTGCGCACCGACAACCACCAGCAGCAATTCACGGCCGTCTTGCAACCCAACCTGCGCACCCGCTGGCTGCAGTTGCAGGACATCAGCTATAGCGCCCAGTTCGCCTGGCAGAACGGCTCCATTCAGCGTAACACAGGGGCCAACATTTCCAACCGGGCCATCCTGAGCAGCGGGCTGACCCTGCGGCCACGAGAGCTATGGCGCCAGTTCTCCTTCTATCGCAAACTGGAAGAACAGGAACGACGCGCCCGTCAGCGTCGCCGTCAGCCCCAAGACGATACCGAAGATCAATCCAAACCCCTGGTTCGCCTCCCGGACCCCATCGCTTTACTCCGCCGGCTCTTTCTGGCCCTTACTGGCATCGAGAACCTGCAGCTTACGGGCCGTGCAAGCTGGAGCAGCGCCTCCAGCAACGTCGGACGTGGTCCCCTCGACAGCGTACAGGTTGCCTATAGCTTGCTGGATGCGCTACGCGGACGCGGCCCGTCGGTGGGCTATCGCTTTGGGTTAGCTCGGCGCGTACCACTTGACAACCGTATCCTGGATCCCAGCCTCCAGGTGACCGACATACTCAACAATACCTACGAGCTACGCGCCTCTACCGTACTGCAACTGAGCCCCAGCCTGCAGGTGGCGCTGAACTGGAACGTCAACTGGAACACGCGCATCGACTATTCCTATCGACCGCTGGAAGGAAGTGGGGTGGATACCACCAAGACCGAACGGGGTAGCAGCAGCGCATCGGTCTGGGCCTTTGGCGCCTCGTATCTGGAGCTGTTCCGCCGCCAGCTCGAAACCTACCGCCAGGACTTTCGCCAAGCCGCTCATTCAGCAGAAATCGGCGACGAAAATGGCGACGGGCGCGTGGCTCTGACCAACGCCTCGGTGGTGTCCGACTTTCGGCGTGCCTTCATTCATACACTGGGCTTCCTGAACACGCATACCCCGATTCCCATGCCGGGCTGGCAGCTTACCTACACAGGACTGTCGAACTGGTCCCTCCTGCAACGGCTGGCTCAAAGCATAACGATCCGGCATGGCTACAGCGCCGACTATAGCAGCGACTATCGCACCAACTTGAACGCCCTTGTGGAAGACCCGAACGCAGCCTTCGGAACATTTGTACTGGGCGGCCGACGTATCCGTTACCGCTTCTCACGCTATGAAGTCAGCGCCGTACGCATCAACGAACGCTACCAGCCACTGATTGGACTTGACATCACCTGGAAAAATCGCCTCCAGACCAACCTGGCCTGGTCCAAAAGCCGCACTTATTCCCTTTCGACGAACAATGAAGTAAACACCAGCGCCACCAGCGAGCTGAGCTTCACGCTCAGCTATCAACGCCAGGGCCTGCGCATTCCATTCCTGCCCATCAAGCGCCTGAACAATCGCGTAGGTATCAGCCTGAACATTGCCCGCTCCTCCACCGAAGAGCGCCGTTACTCGCTTTTCCGAGCCCTGCAAGCCGCTGCAGACGATCCGGAGGCCTACGACCCCAGAGACGCTCTGAGCCCGGACTTCGCGCCCATCCTGACCGCCTGGACCCGCACCACCATTGCACCTCAGATCTCTTATCAGCTCAGCAATCGTGTTTCGGCCAGCTTTCAGTTGCGCTATGAACGTTTCAAGAGCGCCGACAGCCGTGTGCCTTCCTCTACCACCGTGCAGGGCGGCTTCAATATTCGTGTAAGCATCTCGAACTGAGGGCACGCAGGTCGTTTTCCGACGTAAAAGGCTCACTACAATCCCCACGTGCCATGGCTGAGCCGGTTATTGTCTGCGATCTGGGACGCGTGGCCTACAAACCGACCTGGGAACTGCAAAAGCTGCTGCAGGCCCGACTGGTTGACGCCAAACGTCAGGAGCCACCTGCTCGCATTCCCCACGTCTTTCTGCTGGTTGAGCATCCCCCGGTCTATACCCTGGGCAAAAACGGCCGTCTGGAGCATTTGCTACTTTCCGAGGCCGCTCTGCGCGCCCGTGGCGCCGAATTTTTTCATATCGATCGAGGCGGCGACATCACCTTTCATGGCCCGGGCCAGCTGGTAGGCTATCCGATTCTGGACCTGGACCGCTTCTTCACGGACATTCACCGTTACCTGCGCGAGCTGGAAGAGACAGTCATTCGCACCTGTGCCGATTACAAGCTGAAGGCGGGCCGCATAGCCGGACGTACCGGCGTATGGATCGGACCGGATGCCCGAGGCCCTGAACGCAAGATCTGTGCGATGGGCATTCGATGCAGCCGCTGGGTCACGATGCACGGTTTTGCCTTTAACTTGAACACCGATCTGCGCTTTTTCTCCTATATTGTCCCCTGCGGCATTGCCGATCGTAGCGTGACCTCACTGGCCGTCGAGCTGGGCCATCCGGTTAATGAGACAGAAGTGCGCACGCGCCTGCTTCACCATTTTGCCAAACGCTTCGAAGCCGCATTGACCTTCTATGAGGGCCGCGATGCCTTTGCGTTTCTGGAGGATTACCTGGGCCGAACAGACCTTGCGCATTGGGTGAAAGCTGACCATGTTGTATAAAGCATAAACAGGAACCCAGACAACCCATTTCGGTTGTCTGAACAACGCTTCGTCAACCTATACGGGCGGGTTATGGCTACTTTCGATCTTGATCACTTCACACGCCGACTTATTGCCGAAGCCCTCTTTTATGACGAAGAATACGGCGCACTGGGCAATCTCAGCCTGGTCGATCCACGAGAGGGCAAAGAGCGGTTCATCGCTTCCTATATCCCGGAAGAGGGACACTTTACGATTGAGGAAGCGACGGCGTGGGAGCACGGGGAGGTCGACGAGGAAGTAGGCTACGCGCTGGCGGTTGATTCCCAGGAGTACGGCATCTACGATACGCCCGAGGCAGCGGCCGAGGCATTGCTGGCGCTGGCCCGCGAGCACGACCTGCTTCCCAGCATTACGCTACTCTTTGAAGAAGACGAAGTCAGTTAGGCACGGAGCGTCTTCCAGAGTTCCCAGGCCAGCCATCCCCATCCCAGCATGAAGGCCGCGCCGCCCAGTGGGGCCAACGCGCCCAACCATGGGGTATCGGTCAGCACCAGTATGTACAGGCTCCCGGAAAACAGCACGATGCCAGTCAGGAAGCACCACCCGGCCAGGGTCAGCCCCGACGTCCCGAGCTGGTGCAACAACCACCCGGTCAGGAGCAGGGCCAACGCGTGGTACATCTGGTAACGCACGCCTGTCTCAAACGTCTGCAGTCGTTCGGGCGTCACCCGTGGGGCCAGCCCATGCGCCGCAAAAGCTCCTAACGCCACCGCTATGCCGGCCAGCAGAGCACCCAGCACCAGGAATATTCGGGCCATTGTTGCTGCCGTCTTCGGTTACAGGTTGCTCCGCCTACGTCAGCCCTCGGCACACGTTTCCAGTTCGGCTATTCTTCAGGAATGCGGATCTCAAAGGTGAAAACACGGCCGTTAAGCTTCAGGGTGTAGCTGCCAGGTAAAAGGCTGTCGGCCAGCATCAGATAAAAACGAAAAGGATACACTACCGGCCGACAGCGCACGCGCTGCGGCCGCCGCATCCAGAGCTGCACCCGAAGTAAGGTGCCAGCTCGCTCCTGCGCGACCGTGTCCAGCGTTGAACAGGCGTCTGGAAGGCTTCCTTTGATAAGCAATTCCACAGGCACCGCCTGCATAGCTGACGACTGGTCACGTCGAAAGGGTGCCGGACGTACATGGACCGTATCGATCGGTACCGGATAACGCCAGTAGGTTACGGTTGGGTCGGGCGGTGTTAGCGTAAGCGTTACCCGGCCGTCCGGCGCCTGCCCGGTATAGCGATGCCCGAACTGATCATCCGGCACCAACAAACGGGAGCTGGTGCAGGCGCTCAGTAGCACCAGCATCAGCCACCCATACCCCCACAGCAATTGCACGTTTGGAAGGGATTAGCCTGTGGTTACCACGGGCTCCTGCAGAAGCTGAACGTCGGCCCCTGAACGGTCTTCGGTTATCTGCTCCTGGGGCGCATCGCCCCAGAGCCGCTCCAACCCATAAAAGGCTCGCTTTTCAGGCGTAAAAATGTGCACCACCACATCTACGTAATCAAGCACCACCCACTGCAGGTGCTCCCGCCCCTCTACATGCCAGGGTCGCTCCTGGCAGTGTTGCTCGATGCGCTCTTCAATCGCTTCGGCAATCGCGCGAATCTGCAAATCCGACTCTCCTGTGCAGAGCACAAAGTAGTCGGCTACCCCGCTGACCTGGCGCATGTCCATAATCACCAGATCCTTCGCCTTCTTTTCCAGTGCAGCGTCGATAGCATGCCGCGCCAGCATCTGCGACGAAGACCGCACACGATGCCGACGATCTGTCTGCGTCATTGTTTGAATCGAATCCATTCCCCTTTAGTCTGACTTATTCCTGAAAGGCGCCAGTTGCGCATAATCTTTGCCAATAATAACAGAGGCATCCAGAAAGAGCTCTGGTCGAATTTGCTGGCGCACCCGGTCGGCAGGAATCCCCAGCACGGCTGCTACTTTACGGGCAGCCTCCAGATCCCCCACCCGATCGATCACCAGCGAATGCGGCACATCAAACGACGTGTAATCGCCCACCTCCACCACATCAAAGCCACGGCGCCGCAGATAACGCGTCGTGCGGGCTGCCACTCCATCCACACCGCATCCGTTACGCACTTCCAGTTGAATAATATCACCTACCAGATGTGCCGGATTTGCTTCCCGCACAGGGTCAACGCGCGGCGCCAGCAGACGCACACCCAGTGCATACACTAAAAGGCCAACACTCCCAAGGAGGAGAAAGAGCAACAGCGTTTCAAATCCTCTGGAACGCCCCCGTGGCTTACGCCCCATCTTCTTCGTCATAGCGCACAATCAACAGGTGCGCATACGGCCTATCTCACCGGTCGTTCCAGAACAGCGCACGTTCCAGCGCACGCAACGGATAGTAACCATACGGCGCCATGAAATAACCATAAGGGCTCTGCCGTACAGTAAACTGAAAGAGCATGTTCTCACGGGGACGGTAAGCAATCTCGGCATTGCGCAGAAAGATCTGCGGCCGGCGGTTTAATCCCAGGCTTCCACCAAACGGTGAATGCGCAATGCCAATATCTACCCGGGCTGCCAGCTTGTCACTGAACTGCCACTGCATCGAGTTGGTGTACACGCCCAGCGAGTAGCTGTATCCCCCGATGCTCCCCATGCTCACTTCATAGGAATGTTGCATCCGAAAATATCTCGGGCTGAATAGATCGCTCAACGAAAATCCGGTGCCCGGACGATACAGACGCATGGGAGCGCGTTGTACCGCCGACGAAACCTCAGTGCGAAGCTGGGCCTGAGCGGGGACCGTTACCCCCAGCAACACGACCAGTCCGATCAGCAGGAAGGTCTTACGCATGGCTTTTGCTACCGTTAAGCTTGTGTCTATAGTGTACATGATCTGACCTTTATTGTCAAGAACGGCCCTGCTGTCCAATTGTTGCTTCGATGGAAACCTTTCGCGCTTTCCTGCATGCCTTTCAGCTCCGAGGTTTTCCCTGGGTATCAATCCGGATTGTTGTGGCACTCCCTGAGGTCATTCTCGGCATTGAAACCTCCTGTGACGACACGGCTGCCGCCGTGGTTATCGGGGGTCAGTTGTCCGCGAACGTGGTGGCTTCCCAACAGACCACGCATCTGCGCTATGGGGGCGTCGTACCGGAGCTGGCTTCTCGGGATCACCAGCGGCGCATTGTCCCGGTTGTTCGCCAGGCGCTGCAGGAAGCCGGTCTGCATCCCCAGGACCTCGACGCCATTGCAGTTACCTATGGGCCCGGCTTGGTAGGATCGCTACTGGTGGGGCTGAGCTTTGCCAAAGCCTTTGCGCTGGGGCTGGGCCGCCCGCTCATCGGCGTCAACCATCTGGAGGGTCATATTTACTCGGTCTTTATTGAGCCCCCCTCACCGCCATTTCCCTATCTGTGCCTGATCGTCTCCGGCGGACACACGCAACTGGTACGTGTTGACGCAGGCTTTCGCCATACGCTTCTGGGGCGCACACGTGACGATGCAGCCGGCGAGGCTTTCGACAAAGTTGCCCGCTTGCTGGGCCTGGGCTATCCTGGCGGTCCAGAAATCGACCGACTGGCCCGCCAGGGCCGCCCCGACTTTGTAACATTTCCACGTCCCCGGCTTGAAGGATACGATTTTTCGTTCAGTGGCCTGAAAACAGCCGTGCGTTATTACCTTGATCAGTTTTCGCAGGCAGAACGGATCCGTCTCCTTGAACAACACCGCGCCGACCTCTGCGCCTCGTTCCAGCAAGCTGTCGTTGATGTACTGATCGACACGCTTCGCCGGGCCATTCTGGACACCGGTCTCCGTCATGTGGCCATCGTGGGCGGCGTCTCGGCTAACTCAGGCCTACGCGCCGCGGCCCAAGCGTTGGCCGAATCGCTGGACGTGCAGTTGTATATTCCACCGCTACCCTACTGCATGGACAATGCCGCCATGATCGCCATTACGGGCTACTTTAAAGCAAAATCCGGATGGAAAAGCCCGCTGACGCTGGCAGCCACCCCTACCCTGTCTGACTAAAATCCGACTACGCTTTTGCCTATGTCGTTCGAACAACTCCACAGCGTCATTGATCACGCCCAGAACCACCGCCCGGCGCTACCCGAATCGCCGACCGAAGCCGACATGATCCCCTGGCGGCGGCGCATCGACGAAATCGACCGGGCTATCCTGCGCCTGCTGAACGAGCGCGCGCGTTGTGCCAATATTATTGGCTATATCAAAAAGAAGCTGGGATTGCCGGTATATGTGCCAGAGCGTGAAGAAGAAGTACTGCGTAACGTGCTCTCGGCCAACGAAGGCCCCCTTTCCAATGAGGCGGTACGCCGCCTGTTCGAACGCGTCATTGACGAAACACGCGCACTGGAACGACAGAAATACCAGGACGCTCCGCACGAATGAACATGAAGCGCTGGATTGCTGGCGTTGTGCTGATTTTTCTGCTTTTCGCTGGAGGGCTGGTAGGAATCGCGCTGGCGCCCAATACCCCCGCATTCGAGGGCACGCGTGGCGTAAAAATTCCTCGAGCGGCTACCTTCCCGCAGGTTGTGGACTCGCTCCAGAGCGCAGGCATCCTGCGCTATCGGAAGCCCTTTGTCTGGCTGGCACGTCTGACTGGCTGGCATCGCCAGATCAAGGCGGGCTACTACACGTTTGAGGCCGGTGCTTCTAACTACCATCTGCTCAGCGTCCTGCGGCGGGGCCTGCAGACACCTGTTCGGGTGACGATCCCTCCGGGCTCTCGTCCCGAAGTCATAGCTGCCGTGGTGTGCAAGGCACTTGCCTGTGTGCCCGACTCCATGCTGGTCGCATTGCGCGATAGCAGTCTGGCGGCCGAACTGGGCACCGACACCAGCCACCTGTTTGGCCGGCTACTTCCCGACACTTACTTCTTTTACTGGCTCACCGACCCGCGCACAGTGATTCGACGGGTGCACCAGCACTTTCTCGAGTTTTTTACCCCCGAGCGACGCGCCCGCGCCGATAGCCTGGGCCTGACCATTGACGAGGTCATTACGCTGGCTTCCATCGTCGAATGGGAAGCCCGGCCTGACGAACGGCCCCGCATTGCAGGCGTCTATCTGAACCGCCTACGCCGGGGGATGCCACTGCAGGCCGATCCTACCGTTCAGTATGCTATCCTGCAGCGTGAGGGGCAAAAACGCCGCCTGCTTTTTGCAGACTATCGCATTGCCCATCCTTACAACACGTACCGCTTCCGCGGGCTGCCGCCCGGTCCGATCACCAACCCCTCCCCCAATGCCATTGATGCCGTACTCTACGCTGAAGCGCACGATTACCTGTACTTTGTGGCTGATGGTGAAGGCGGACACATCTTCAGCCGCACCTTCCGTGAACATGTGCGGGCTGCCAACCGCTATCGCCGCCTGATGCAGCAACGCCGACGAGAAGCCCGTACCCCTACCGGCGACGAGGCGGACGGGTAGCGCGAGGCCTTGGGGGTTGCAGGGTATAGGTCAGCCCGACGACAAACCGATTCCGCCGAACCGCCTCGCGGACGTAGGGGGGCGGCGTCTCGACATCCCCATAGGGCTGATAGTAGTCGTTGAACTGCTCCTGCGTCCAGCCAATGTGAAGCCGAAACGACTCGGCCAGCTGAATAGAAGCACCCAGAGCACCAAAGACACGCCGACGATCGGCCTCTGCCTCTTGAATTCCAGCCCGGTGCGGATCTGGAAAAACGGCCACGCCTCCGTACAGCGTCGTACCTCCCAGGTGGTAGGCCAGTCCCAGCCGCGTATTGAGCACTGGCTCCATCGTATCCCGCACCTGACGGTTCAGATCCTGGATGAAACTACGGTTGGTGGAAGCATCAAAGCGCATCTGGGACCAGTCGATCCACTCCAGATCCAGCCCTATGTAAAGCTGCTGTGTCTGGTAAGCCACCCCGAGCCGTAATCGCCAGGGTGTGCGTATCTCATAGTCGAACGATCCCGTCCCTGCATCCCCGGGCTGCCCGCCATATCGGAGCGATCCCCCCTCATCAAAGAACGTTGCCAGCTCTGTGGTGTAATCTTCCCGCACAGAAAAAAAGACCGGCGTTTCGACGCCCACCCCCAGACGCCAGCCCGACGACAGTCGCGCCGACAATCCGGTACGGATGCTGAAGCCCTGCAGGTCTGCTTCAAAAAATTCACGCGCCTGTAGCAGGTCGAACCCGCGCAGTAAACCATCATCAACGACCACCACGTACAGATCCGGCGTGTTCTCGTTACGAAAATCGTTCTCCTCGTACAGTCGCTCAAAACGATAGCTCCCATTGACGATTCCGACCGCAACCCCCACGAACAGGTTGGGTGCAGCTTCCACCGCGCCGCCAAAACTCAACTCGTAGAGCCCGCCTTCCTCCGTTACCTCGCCAATCTGCCGGATGGTCGTCCCCGGTGCTACTGCCTGATAGAACGGATAGCGTCCAGCCTCGTATTCTGAGGGCAAAAATTCGATGGCACCAGCCTGATAGGCAATGAAGGGAATGTCGTTATTGAATTGTAACGTTCCGTCGGGGGTTACGGTGTACTCATCCGGATACGGGAGATAGGAATCCGTGATCGAGTTGGTATTGTTATCGCCCTGGAAGTAGAGGCGGCGAGAGAAGTCAGCCACACGGGCATAGGCCATCGCCAGCACCAGCGAACCACGTACCGTTGGCACTTTATAAACTGCCGCCAGATGATCCAGGTTGGTCGTGCGCAGGTTACTTTCCCAGTCAAAGCGGTTACCGGGCACATAGTAGGTAGCAGCATCCCGAGCAGTGAGCCAGCTCAGCCCCCCCACAACCTCTGAGCTCTGATAGTAGCCCAGTCCCGCCGGATTGCTGTAAAGTACACCATAGTCGGCGACCCCCGCTGCGCTGGCGCCGGCCATCGCTGTCAGACGGGCTCCAACGCCCGACAGCCGCTGTGAAAAGCGCCAGGCGTCATCTACAGTCTGGGCATGTACGGGCATCATGAAGAGTATGAACCCGCAGAATCCACCCAGCAGATCCCGTAAGACGTACTTCATAGCCTAACGTTATGCTTGGTGAAAAAGGAAACGGACACACCGTGCTGCCTCTGTCCATGTGAAAGCCCGCGAAAGTGTCCATACGCGGGCTTTTTGGGGAGAAGCCGTCCGCCATGTAAGGAGCCGTTCAATGCCCACGCCGCGATCCGCTCCTACTGCGGGCCGTTGCCCGGCTGCTTTCCGAGAACCGACTTCCAGAAGACCGAAAAGCTGGAGTCGAAGAATGCCTCCTTGGTGCTGGATGCACGCGCAGCGCCGGCGTACTGGTACGCGATGGAGACATCCGCAGCCGGGGCGGAGGCGATGGCGCGCGCATTACCATTCGAGAACGCTCCGACCTCATTCGTCGCACAGATGGTACCTGGTAGGTGTGTCCTGCTCCGGGACGGTACTGAAGCTCCTGCCGGTCGTTGTTGCCCCCACGCGATCGCGTATGCCTTGGCGGACGTGCCGACTGCCTGGGGGAGCGCCTGGATGGCGCCCGTTGGACATGCGGCCTTGTTCCCTGATTTCTGGGCGTCCGTCTTACCGTTGCCCTTCCTTTTTCGGTGGATCTTGAGCGCCCTTTATCGACCCGATGCGTGGTGCCACGCGTCACCTTAGGACGCGCTCGTTCACTGGAGCGCGGCGCACGCCGCGTTATCGTTGAACGGCCTGTTGCCGCACGGGTCCGCTCGGAGCCGTGTACCTGCGGGTTGCGCGTGCGTCTCACCGTACGCGCACGCGTCCGCGTCGCTTCCTGCGTACTGTACCGTTCTACACCGGTCGAAGAGCTTCGTGGCGTGACTGCGGTACTCCGCGTGGTGCGGACAATCGACCGCGGGCGTGCATACGCATCATCCCGATCCCCCAGGGTTCGCCTGGAACGCGGACTACGGCCAATCCAGGCACTACGTCCCAGCGAAGCTCCCCGTGGCGCGTAATTCCGTGCAATTCGCCCCTGATCCAGCCCGTAGAAGTAAACGCGGCCATAAAGATGGCCGGGATGGTAGGCCCAGTAATATGGGCTGTAGTAATATCCAAAGCCGTAAAACCAGTAATATCCGTGGTGTATGGGATGGAAAGGCGGCCAGAAAAAGAATGGATCCCCAAAGAAGAAGCCCAGTCGGAGACGGAAAGTCGGCCCGTAGTAGAAGGGATCGCAGTAGAAGGGATCGTAATAAAACGGATCAAAGCAGTCGTAGTAGAAAAACGGATCCCCATAGAAGCGTGCAAAATAGCGGCGATAGTAATACGGCGGGCGGTCGTAGTAATAGTACTCCTTGACCACCGTGCTGTCGTCATTGTAGCGCTCCACAATGACCCGGTCCGGCTGACGCTCGTAGGCTTCCTCTTCCTCATAGTAGATCCGTTCGGTGGCCGCCAGCTGCGTGTAGCAGCCCGTCAGTCCCAGCAGCAGCAGACCGGCCAGTAGCAGGCTCCAGCCGCTACCACGGGCCGGCTTCGTGGTGTGCAGAGGGTGCAGCAGGCGGTTCATGGCTCGGGCCCGGTCTGGTTAACGGATTGTTCATGGTGTTAACGTCGGGGCTTCCTAAAAAGTTTGGCGCTTGTCTGTCAACCCCTTCGCTCCTATATTCGCAAACGCCTTCCGGTAAAAAAAGGACCAAAATGCAGGCCGATTTCGACTTTTGCAGCGCCTGAAGCGTTAGAGAGGCGCCAGCGGTCTGACGTGTCCTGTTTTGCTTTCAATCCCTGTACAGTATGGCTGACGCTATTACACCACGCTCGGTCGATTACGCGCAGTGGTATGTGGATGTCGTACGGGCGGCTAAGCTGGCCGATTATTCGCCCGTACGGGGCTGTATGATCATTCGCCCTAACGGCTACGCGCTCTGGGAAAACATGCGGGCCGTCCTCGACCGCATGTTTAAAGAAACCGGCCATGAAAATGTCTACTTTCCGTTGTTTATCCCGGAATCCTTTCTGGCGAAAGAAGCCGAACACGTGGAAGGCTTTGCCAAAGAGTGCGCCGTGGTGACGCACTCTCGGCTGAAGCTTGACGAAAACGGCCGGCTCATCCCCGATCCGGACTCCAAACTGGAAGAAAATCTGATCGTTCGCCCTACCAGCGAGACGATCATCTGGGACACATTCAGCCGCTGGATTCAGTCCTGGCGAGATCTGCCCATTCTGATCAACCAGTGGGCGAACGTCGTGCGCTGGGAAATGCGCACGCGGCTGTTCCTGCGCACCATGGAATTCCTCTGGCAGGAAGGCCATACCGCGCACGCTACTCGCGAAGAAGCCATCGAAGAAGCCCTGCGCATCCTGGACATCTACACGACCTTTGCGGAAGAATACATGGCCATGCCGGTCATTCAAGGGGTAAAAACCCCCAGCGAGCGTTTTGCCGGCGCAGTCGAAACCTACTGCATCGAAGCTCTCATGCAAGACGGCAGGGCGCTGCAGGCCGGCACCAGCCACTTCCTGGGGCAGAACTTCGCCCGGGCATTCGATTGCAAGTTCCAGAACCAGAATAACGAGCTGGAGTACGTCTGGGCTACTTCCTGGGGTGTCTCAACCCGGCTGATCGGAGCGCTGGTGATGACCCATTCGGATGATCAAGGACTGGTGCTCCCTCCTCGTCTGGCTCCCACCCAGGTGGTCATCATTCCCATCTTCCGGAACGACGCCGAAAAGTCGGCTGTGTTGGAGCGCGCCCAGGCTATCGAACGCGAGCTGAAAGACGCGGGCTTCACCGTAAAGCTCGATGCCCGCGAGACGTATCGGCCGGGCTGGAAGTTCAATGAATACGAGGTGCAGGGTGTCCCGGTCCGGGTAGCCATTGGCCCTCGCGATGTCGCACAAGGGACGGTAGAACTGGCTCGGCGTGACACACGCACCAAGGAAACAGTATCCGGGACCGGGCTGGCCGAACGCGTACGCGCCCTGCTCGACGACATCCAGCAGACGCTGCTGGCTCGTGCCCGGGCGTTCCGCGACGAAATGACCACACGGGTCGATAGCTACGAAGAGTTCAAAGAAGTACTGGAGGAAAAAGGCGGCTTCATCCTGGCCCACTGGGACGGGACCCCGGAAACAGAAGCCCGTATCAAAGAGGAAACCAAAGCCACCATCCGGTGCATTCCGCTTGATCGCGACGCTGAAGCCCTCGGCACCCGCGAGGAAGGCTGTGACATGCTGACCGGAAAACCCTCTAAACAGCGCGTAGTTTTTGCCAAAGCCTATTGAAAATGCCAGCGTTTCGTCGATAATTTGTAAAAAGTTTCACCCACCATAGCCCGCCTTCGGCCGCTCCCATTGCTACAACCTCAGAAGCTTCTTTGTAACAAGAAGACCACGCCCGACGAGGCGGGCCACATATGGTGCGTTTGGTGCGTTTACTTGCTTTGCTGCTGCTCCTTCCAGATGCAACTGTGCTGGCACAGGGGTGGGGACGTGTGGCCGGACGCGTTACCGATGCCGAGACAGGCGCCCCGCTTGTCAACGTAACAGTGCTCGTCGATGGTACGAACTACGGTACGGCTACCGATGAGGCTGGCCGCTATCAGCTCCGTCTGCCGACCGGTCGTTATGTGCTGCGCTTTTCGGCTGTCGGCTACGTGACTCGACGAGATACGGTACAGGTAGCACGTGACGCGACAACCTGGCTCGACATAGCGCTGGTCGTCGAAGTTATTGAACTGGAAGATGTAACCATTGAGGCACGCGCGGCCGAAACCGAGGCGGGTGTCTTTACGATCGACCCGGAAACCGCCCAACGTATTCCGGCCCCGCTCAGTGGTGGCTTCCGGGCGCTGAAAGTACTGCCCGGCGTCGTCTCTAACAACGAACTCTCCTACCAGTACTCAGTCCGTGGTGGCGGCTACAACGAAAACCTGGTCTTCATTGATGGCTTCGAAGTATACCTGCCCTTCCGAGCTCAGAAAGGAGAACAAGAGGGGTTGGGCCTGCTGAACCTGGCCTTAACCGATCAGATCACGCTCTACGCAGGGGGTTTTCCCGCCCGGTACGGTGGCAAGCTCTCTTCGGCGCTGGAAGTGCGCTACCGACGTCCCTATCAGGAACCGTTGCGGGGATCGGCGACGCTGTCGCTACTGGATGCAGGGCTGGCAGCCGGTGCCTCCGCCCTTGACGGCAAGCTTGGCTGGATGATCGGCGTCCGAAAGGCCCGGGCCCGCCGCTTTTTCAGCACGCAGGAGCTTAAAGGGAACTACCAGCCGGACTACACCGACCTGCAGGGCACGCTGACCTTTCGCCCCTCCTCCCGTCATACCCTGGAGCTGCTTGGTATCATAGCCCGTCACGATTTTCTGCTTGATCCTGGCACGCGCAAGACCTATTTCGGCACGGTCAGTCTCGATCCAACGCAACCGTCCTCCCTCGAATCTATCTGGCTGGACTACGAAGGCGAGGAGCGTGCAGGCTTTCGCACCTACTTTGGAGGCGCACGCCTCGCAAGCTGGTTAACCTCCAATCTTCGTCTTGCCCATGAAATTGCTTATTTCGAAACCGTAGAGAACGAATTTCGCGACGTGCGGGCCAGCGCCGTACTCTATCAGGTAGATCCTGGCAGCGGTGAACACGTACCCGAAGGAGCCGCTCGCCAGCAGGATACGGCCGATAACCAGGTGCGTGTACAAACCTGGACGGCCACCCAACGCTGGCAGCTCTATCCCCACCGCCAGGCGATTGAAGCGGGCGTCTACGTACGTCGCCTCGTCTTTATCGACCGGCTCGACGAACGCGCCGTGGCCATCGGTGCCGATCCCTCCGGCCAGGGGCTGCTACGTGTCGTGCTGGACAGCCTCAAGGCGCACGCGCGCCTGGGTACCTGGCAGACCGGAGCATATGTGCAGGACGCCATAGAACTGCTCCCTGACAACCGCTTCCTCCTCACACTGGGCGCGCGCCTGGATTACTTCGACTTTAACGGCGAGTGGACCTTCTCTCCACGCCTGTCGATTCGCTACAAAGCTTCCGAAGTACTTACGCTGACCGGCGCCTGGGGCATCTATTACCAGCCCCCTTCCTATCAGGAGCTGCGAGGTCAACCCACACCCGAACGTCCGCTGCGCGATCAATTGAACCGTAACCTGAAAGCGCAACGGGCACATCTTATAGTGGCCGGTGCTGAGTACTTCTTACCGCGCCAGCGGCTTTACCTGCGGGCCGAAGCCTACTGGAAAAATCTGGATCGCCTGATTTCTTACGAAGTCGAAAACGTACGCCTGGAATACAGCGGCCTCAACGATAGCTACGGCTACGCTTACGGCCTTGACCTGCAGGTGCGGGGTGAGTTTGTGCCCGGCGTCGAAAGCTGGGTAAACTACGGTTTCCTGGTCACCCGCGAGCACTTTCTACCAGCCTACCAGAATGACTACAACCGGGGCTGGCGACCGCGTCCCACGGATCAACGGCATACCTTATCGCTTTTTGTGCAGGACTACGTGCCTGGCGACCCCACCTGGAAACTCCACCTGCGCATTCTGTTCGGAAGTGGCTTACCTTACACCCCGCCGGTACCCGGTCGTCGGGTGGGTACGTATGTGGCGCAAGTACCTGGCCCCCGCATGTCGGCCCGGTATCCGGAGTATCGCCGGGTAGACATCGGCGCCACGAAAACGCTGGAACTGACCCGTCTGCCCGACGGTCGCCCCGTCTATCTGGAACTGAGCGGCGAGCTGCTCAACATGTTCGACATGACCAACACTGTCGACTACAGCTGGATTCCTGGCCAGAACGGGATCTGGAAACGCATTCCTACCCGTCTGACGCCCCGCACGTTCAACCTGCGCATCCGCGTGCGCTTCTGACCGTTAGACTACCTCCGGCCTCCTGTCACGCCGCGCGTTGCCGGCTGAGCAGATCAGCCAGACGCGTGGGCTCCGGCAGGCGATAGCGCGTGGTGCAACGCAGCGTCAGTGCCACGGCTGCCTCCAGCGTCATGCGATGCCCCACGCTCACATACACGGGCCGAACGCCCGTGCGCGTGCGCACTACTGCTCCGATTACCTCACCCTGGTCATAAAGCGGCACCCAGCTCCCTTTCTCCGGACCCGGTTCGGCATGGTGCCCGACTAACCGCGACTTGGCCACGCCCACCGTGGGATGATCCAGCAGTACCCCCAGATGCGTCGCCAGTCCACACCGGCGTGGATGCGCCACCCCCTGCCCATCCACCATAAGGACATCCGGTGTGGTAGACAACCGCGCCAGCACTTCCAACAATAACGGCACCTCCCGAAAACTGAGCAGCCCGGGCATGTAAGGAAACGATACCACGCCATCGATGGTCATGCTTTCCAGCACCTGCTGCGTTGCCACCTGCCACACCACCACGGCTGCCCGTCCCCGCTCACCTCGCACACTCACGTCCAGCCCGGCTACCGTCTCCATGCGCTCCGGTACCTCAAAGCGGACCTGTCGGGCCAGCTTACGTTGCAACGCCTGCGCCTCAGTGGGCGACAGATGCCAGGAATGCGATAAACGTGATGCCAGTCCCATATCTATGGCCTCGCCCTCATAAGGACTCCGGGAGCATTGCCAGCTACCCGAATGAAAACCACCCGCTAACGCCGACGCCAGTTTAGCCCTCTGCAAGATACGAACATCGACGCGTAGGCTTTCTGTGAAAGCAGACAGACCGGGAACTTCAGGCGTGCCTTGTGGCTTGAAATGCCCGCGTCGGGAGCGGTATATTTTTCGGTGTGCCGTGGGTCCTTAGCTCAGTTGGTTAGAGCGCCACGTTGACATCGTGGAGGTCAGTGGTTCGAATCCACTAGGACCCACCTGCCGAGGCGGGAGGCAGCAGGGTCTCCCGCCTCGGCTTTTTTTCAGAAGCCCCAGGTATAGGTCCATTTCACCAGCAGCACACTGGTCGGCGAGCGCCGTAGCGTGCGCCACGCAAAGCGCCATGAATCCGCGCTTCCCTGATCACTCCAGGCCTGCTGGCCCCAGGTCCAGACCACGTACAGCGTCGAGCCCAGCCGGTACTCATAGCGCAGGATCACATTGATGTTCAACGTGCCCTGCTGAAAATCCGGATTGCCGTAGCGGTCCCGGTCATACGGCACCGGCAGGGGCACCAGGCGTCCGTCATCGCCCAGCTTCTGAAAATCCCGGTAGTGCCCCCGCGCCCAGAACCATTGCAGATAGCCCTGCAACGTCAGATCGCGCGTGAACGTGTGCGCGCCTCGAAGTGTCAGACTGATGCGATCAACATCGCGCCGTCCGAACACGCTGGTGGTAACACCAGGTGCCTCCATATCAGGTACATTCTGTGCCCAGGCCACTTCGCGTCGGCGGAAGCGCATGCCGAGGTCCAGGCTCAGGTCGGTGCGCTCACCGAAACGCACCACCGACCCGATGCTGCCTCCCCAAACGCGCCCTCCATACCGATCGGCCTGTCGGTTCAGGGAGACGGACAGCACGACCGTCCGACGCTCGTCCGTGTTCACGGAAACCCAGACGTTCCAGCGTCGCGGACTGCGAAACAGCCCGCCCCCGCGCGATTCGTACAGATCCCAGCCTTCAGATTCCAGGTTGAGCCCCAGTCGGGTCCACCAGAAGTTCCGCCATTGCAGGTGCAGGTTCGGGCTGATTCCCCGGCTCAGGAGCAGCCAGGGGGCCAGCCGATACATCCACCAGTAGTTCTGATTCAGGCGCCCCTGCAATAGCGGACCCCAGGGACGCAGATAGCGCCATTGCATCCAGATATAGGTAACGGCAAAGTTGGTCATTGTGTGAAAGCCCACATCGTTGGGATCGTAATCCCGGGTGGCAAAATTGGCGCCCACGAGGCCCACTACGTAAGGATGCCGGAGCGATCCGACTCGTGCCTGTCCCTGATACCCTACCTGAGGTGGTCCGGCCTGGCGCATGCGACGGCTGAAAGAGAAAAGCCCTTCGGTAACCAGGCCATAGTCCCAGGGATTCCAGCGCCAGTCAAAGCCGCCCGTGTACGCCTGGCGTACCGTCCCGTCCTCCCGCCAGGTAGCCGTCCCGATAAGCCCCAGATAGGAACCCGGTGCCGACAGTGCTCGCTGGAGCCGTCCCACCATATAGTTGGTCAGCGGTTCCGTTCGGATGCGTTGCCGCCGGCCATTTACGTGTTCAAAGGTCGCATAGGTGCGCTGCGTGAGCGCATTCAGCAGACCAAAGGCCCAGCCATCGGCTGTCTTCCCACTTAGCTTGACCGCTCCGAGGATGGGGACGGCGGCCGGATTTTCCACAATGCGCCAGTCCTCGACATTGCCAGTGTCAGGCAGACTGTAGTAGCCGCGAGGTTGGCGACCAATCCGTCGAGAATAAAAGAGATAGGTCTGTAGCGCTCCATCTCCGCCACTCTCTACTGTTCGAAAAATTGACGTTCCTTCCAGAAAAAACGGGCGTTTTTCAGGGTAGAACGTTTCAAAAGCGGTCAGATTGAGCACAACTTCATCCAATTCGACCTGGCCAAAATCGGGGTTTATGGTCAGATTCAGGACCGCATTGTGGGTCAGGCTGTACTGCACGTCGCCGCCCATCCGGAGCGTCGGGCTGAGAGGATGCAGGTACTGCGGCGTACGGTCGGTGCTCCAGTGCGTGCCGGCTGCGACCACATAGGGCGTTACCAGCAGGGCGCGGGGCGGCCGGATGCCTTCGAGCCCCTCCAGCGTGCCAAATCGGGAGACAAAGCCACCGGTAGCGCGGGACACGTAGGCCCAGAAAACCTGCTCGTTTTTGCGTCCGATAATACGGACGAAGTTGATCCCCCAGCGCAGCGTGTCGGCCTGGCTGAAGCGCAGCGCGGTAAACGGGATGAGAAATTCCGCGCTCCAGCCGTCAGGCCGCAGGGCCACACGGGCCTCCCAGAGGGCGTCCCAGTTGAAATCTTCTGCGTTGCCGTCGTTCAGAATCAGGAAGTCCGCCTTCGTGCCCGCCGCATTAATCAAGAACGCAAAGGCCGTCTTGCGATCTCGATAGCTGTCGATCAGCACGCCCACCCAATCGGCCAGCACCACCCGGTCGCGCCGGGCCAGCCGTCGCAAAATCCGGTTGGGCTTGCGGTCGTAGCACACAAATGCGACGTAAAGCGCTGCGTTGTCGTAGAGCACGCGCACCTCTGTGCGCTCGGTGGCGGGCCGGCCGTCGTGCGGTTCGCGCTGCCAGAAATCTGTTGCAGCCGGGGCTTTTTGCCAGACGCTTTCGTCAACATGGCCGTCCAATTTTAGAGCACCGGTAAGCCGTACAGCGCGTAGCGTTGGTGCTTGCTGCGGCTGCGCCTGAAGGGCCCCTGTCAGCCACAAGCACAGCGCCACCATCCACATACAACCACGCCGTACCATGTCGCAGAAGGAAGGCGATAAACTTAGAGCGGGTAGAAGCTGCTCGGTCTACGGAAACCGTCGGGGCCAGGTTACAACCTGTCGATATGTGGGAGCATCCCTATGCAATCGGGGGTAGAAAGGGCCGTGCAAACCAAAAAAAGATGATGGCAGGCAACGGACAGACCGACGTTATTCGCATTACACTCCCGGACGGTTCGGAGCGTACGTTTCCGAAGGGGATCACCGGACGCGAACTGGCCGAACAGCTCTCCCCCCGTCTGGCCCGTGAAGCGCTGGCCATTGAGGTCAACGGGGAGGTGCGCGATTTGAGCCGTCCGATCGAAGAGGACGCACGGGTCCGCCTCCTGACCTGGAAGGATCCGGAGGGCAAGGCCGTCTACTGGCACTCGACGGCCCACCTGATGGCCGAAGCCCTGGAGGCGCTCTATCCGGGTGTTAAGTTTGGCATCGGACCGCCCATTGAGCAGGGGTTTTACTACGACGTCGACCTGGGCGACCGGAAACTCTCGGCCGAAGACCTGGCGCGCATCGAAGAAAAGATGCGAGAACTGGCGCGCCGCGACGTGCCCTACGAGCGCATTCCAGTCTCCAAAGAAGAAGCGCTGGCGTATTTCAGGAAAAAAGGCGATCCGTACAAAGTCGAGCTGATCGAAGAGCTGGAAGACGGCACGATCACCTTTTACCGACAGGGCAACTTCACCGATCTGTGCCGGGGCCCGCACGTGCCCTCGACCGGCTACATCAAACATGTCAAACTGCTCAACATCGCTGGAGCGTATTGGCGAGGCGATGAGCGCCGTCCCCAGCTCACCCGCATCTATGGCATCAGCTTCCCGAAAAAGAAAGAGCTGGACGAATACCTCCACCGGCTCGAGGAGGCGCGCAAACGCGATCATCGCAAGCTGGGTCGGGAGCTGGAGCTGTTCACCTTCAGCCAGAAGGTGGGACCAGGCCTGCCACTCTGGTTGCCCCGTGGCGCGACGCTACGCGAGACGCTGATCACGTTCCTGCGGGAGGAGCAAATTCGGCGGGGCTATCAGCCGGTCGTTACGCCGCACATCGGTCGGCTGGAGCTGTACCGGACGAGCGGGCACTATCCCTACTACAAGGATAGTCAGTTCCCTCCCATGATCGAAGATCCGGAGACGGGTGAAGGCTACCTGCTCAAACCTATGAACTGTCCGCACCACATCATGATCTATGCGGACCGCCCGCGCTCCTACCGCGAGCTGCCGCTCCGGCTGGCCGAATTCGGCCAGGTCTATCGCTACGAGCAAACGGGCGAGCTGAGTGGGTTGACCCGCGTGCGTGGTTTTACCATCGATGACGCTCACATTTTCTGCCGGCCGGATCAGGTCAAAGAAGAGTTCAAAAACGTCATCGACCTGACGCTTTACGTTTTCCGGGCGCTGGGCTTCGACGAGTTCGAGGCACAGATCTCCCTGCGCGACCCGAACAACCGCGAAAAATACGTGGGCGACGATGCGCTCTGGGAGCAGGCCGAGCAGGCCATTCGTGAGGCAGCGGCGGAGATGGGCCTCCAGGCCACGGAAGAAATCGGCGAAGCCGCTTTCTACGGACCCAAACTCGACTTCATGGTGCGCGACGCGCTGGGCCGCCGCTGGCAGCTCGGCACCGTTCAGCTCGACTATGTACTGCCCGAACGGTTTGACCTGTATTACATCGGGGCCGATAACCAGAAGCACCGCCCTGTGATGATCCATCGCGCGCCGTTTGGCTCCCTGGAGCGGTTTATCGGCGTGCTCATCGAACACTGCGCCGGCAACTTCCCACTCTGGCTGGCGCCGGTGCAGATAGCTGTGCTGCCATTAAGTGACGAACTGAACGACTACGCCGAAGCGGTAGGCCAGCGCCTGCGCGAGGCCGGCTTCCGGGTGGAAGTCGATACCCGCACCGAAACGATTGGCTATAAAATTCGTCAGGCAGAGGTCCAGAAGATTCCTTATATGCTGATCGTAGGTCGTCGGGAGCGTGAGGCTGGCACTGTGGCCGTCCGCAAACATGGGGAAGGCGATCTGGGGGCCAGCACGCTCGAAGACTTTATCAAGCACCTGCACGGCGAAATCGAAGCGGCTATGCAACGTGCAACCGTCTCGGAAAACGCTTAAATTTGCTTGAACTGGATGGAACTCCTGGGCGTGCTGTGCGTGAGTCCGCCCCGATTGAGGTTGTTGTATCCATGAACCAAACCAGGTAGGAGCTATCGCTAAGGTAGACAAATTCCGGGTCAACGAAGAGATCCGCGCGCCTCGCGTTCGTGTCGTTGACCCCGAAGGGCAACATGGCATTTACGATCTGCAAACGGCACTGGAAATGGCCCGCCAGCGCGGGCTGGACCTGGTGGAAGTTGCCCCTAATGCAAACCCACCGGTCTGTAGAATTATCGATTACGGCAAGTTCCGCTACGAACAGCAGAAAAAAGAAAAGGAGGCGCGCCGTAAGCAACATGCCCAGCAGATTAAAGAGATTCGTTTTCGTCCCCACACAGACACCCACGATTTCGAGTTCAAGACGCGCCACGCCCGTCACTTCCTGGAAGACGGGCACAAGGTAAAAGCGTGGGTGCAGTTCCGGGGACGGGACATCATCTACCAGGATGCTGGGCTGGATCTGCTACGCCGGTTTATTGAGGCGCTGCAGGATGTGGCCAAGATTGACCAACCACCCAAAATGGAAGGCCGACGGATGACGGTGATTCTCTCACCAACGAAGAAGAAATAAACGTTTCATTATAAATTCCTCTGCTTTCCATAGAAGACGCTGTGGATCTGCTTGCCGAAAGGAGGTCTGGATCGTATAATGGCAGCCTCTTTTGGATTGCGAAAGGGGAGCAGTTACAGAAGCTATGCCAAAAGTTAAGACAAACAGTGGGGCCAAAAAGCGATTCAAGGTAACCGCTACCGGTAAGATCAAACGGCGGCGGGCATTCCATAGCCACCTGCTGACCAAAAAATCCAAAAAACGGAAACGTCACCTGCGCCAGAGCGCCCTGGTTGATGCAACCGATGTGGGCCGCATCCGGCGCCTGCTGCATATTGGTCCGAAGCGATAACTCTGGAGGAAGCGAGGGTCATGCCACGAGCCACAAATAAAGTCGCAGCACGCCGCCGGCGGAAGAAGATCTTGAATATGGCAAAAGGCTACTGGGGCCGGCGGAGTAAGATTTACACGATTGCCAAACACGCCGTAGAAAAGGCACTCCAGTATGCTTACCGGGATCGCCGCCAGCGCAAGCGCCAGTTTCGGCGGTTGTGGATCATCCGCATCAATGCGGCGGCCCGCCAGAACGGTACCACCTATTCCCGCTTTATGGGAGCGGTTCGTAAAGCAGACATTCAACTGAATCGCAAGGTGTTGGCCGATCTGGCGGTTAATGATCCCAATACTTTCCGTCAGATCGTACGCGCTGTTTCGGCATGAAGCCGTTGCGTGCCATCCGATTTTTCCGCGTTCGCGCCGCTGGCCTGTAACCGGGGCGCTGAACGTGTTGCAGGCATCCCCAGCCCGCCCCTGTTACAGGTCGGCGGGCTTTCTTATTTCCAGACACGCCATGGCGATCTCCATGCAAAAAGAACTCGAAGCGTTACGTCACGCTATCGAAAACACGCCTATCGACTCGGAGGAGGCGGCCGAGACGTTCCGCATTCGCTTCTTAGGACAGCGAAGCGGTCAGATCACGCACCTGTTCAAACGCATCCGGGAAGTTCCTCCGGAAGAACGTCCCCGCATCGGTCAGCAGTTGAATGCGCTGAAGCGCCTGGCCGAGCAGCGACTGGAAGAAGCTCGCGCACGCCTGCGCCAGGCAGCCCGTCCCCGTACCGAAGTACCTGACCTGACGCTGCCAGGCCGCCGCGCTTTCACCGGCTCGCTCCATCCGCTGACCCAGACGCTGGAGGCCATTGTGCGCGTCTTTGAACAGCTTGGTTTTTCGGTCGCCGAAGGCCCTGAAATCGAAGACGACTGGCACAACTTCACCGCCCTCAACTTCCCTCCTGACCACCCGGCCCGTGATATGCAGGATACTTTCTTCCTGCGTCAGGGGGCATCCTACCGAGATGCGGTTGTGCTCCGCACCCATACCTCGCCTGTGCAGATTCGGGTGATGGAGCAAACGCCTCCCCCTATCCGCATCATTGCACCGGGCCGTGTCTACCGCAACGAAGCGGTCTCCTACAAGTCGTTCTGCCTGTTTCATCAGGTCGAAGGTCTCTACGTAGACCACAACGTGTCGATGGGTGATCTGAAGCAGGTGTTGTACCTGTTTGCCCGGGCGCTTTTTGGCGAGGACGTGCGCATGCGTTTTCGCCCCAGTTTCTTTCCCTTCACCGAGCCCAGTGCCGAGGTAGACATCTGGTGGCCACTGCCCGACCATCCGGAAGGGGGCCAGTGGATGGAAATCCTCGGCTGCGGCATGGTACACCCCAACGTGTTTCGTGCCGTGGGTATCGATCCCGAACGCTATACCGGCTACGCGTTTGGCATGGGCGTCGAACGCATCGCCATGCTACGCTACGGCATTGAGGACATTCGTCTGTTTTACGAGAACGACCTGCGTTTTCTGGAGCAGTTTTAACGATGAAGCTCTCCTACCGCTGGCTACAGCAATACATCGAACTGGACCTGTCGCCTGCTGAGCTGGCCGAAGCCCTGATCGGTCTGGGCCTGGAAGTGGAAGAGGTGGAGCCGCTGGGAACCGACCTGCGGGGCGTCGTGATCGGCCAGGTCCTGGAAGTGCGTCCCCACCCCAACGCTGACCGGCTGACGCTCTGCCGGGTTGACCTCGGGGATGGAGCACCGGTATCTATCGTGTGCGGCGCGCCCAATGTGGCCGCCGGCCAGAAGGTCGCTGTGGCTACGCCCGGCACCACCCTGCTTCTGACCGATCGGGAAGGCAACCGCCAGCACGTAACGATCCGCAAAACGAAAATCCGGGGCGAAGTATCTGAAGGCATGATCTGTGCCGAGGACGAGCTCGGCCTCTCAGACGACCACAGCGGCATCCTGGTGCTGCCCGACGACCTACCGGTAGGCCAACCCTTTACGGAATATCTGTACCGACAGGGCCTGAAGGTGCCTGATTACCGGCTGGAGGTCAGCCTGACGCCCAACCGAGCCGATGCGGCCAGCCACATCGGCGTGGCTCGCGATCTGTCGGCCCTGCTCGACCGACCGCTGCAGCGCCCGGACGTGTCTGTGCCCGAAGCCGGCGGCGAAGTTGCCCGGCAGGTCCAGGTTACCATCGACGCCCCGGAGGCCTGTCCTCGCTATGTAGCGCTGCTGGTTCGCAACGTGCAGATCGGTCCCTCTCCCCTCTGGCTGCGCCAGCGCCTGGCCGCTATCGGGCTGCGCTCCATCAACAACGTGGTGGACGTAACCAACTATGTGCTGCACGAATGCGGCCAGCCACTGCATGCTTTCGACTTTGACCGACTGGTGGGCGGACGCATCCATGTGCGATGGGCCCATACTGGCGAACAATTTACCACGCTTGACGGGAAAACACGCCAGCTCCCTGAAGGCGCCCTGCTGATCTGTGATGCCGAACGCCCGGTCGCCCTGGCCGGTATCATGGGGGGAGAAAACTCCGAAGTAACCGAGGCTACCACCAACATCCTGATCGAAAGCGCCTACTTCGACCCCGCTACAATTCGGCGCACCGCCAAAGCCCTGGGCCTGCAAACAGATTCGTCCTACCGATTTGAGCGTGGCGTTGATGCCGGAATGCAGCGCTGGGCAGCAGCCCGCGCAGCCCAGCTCATCGTCGAAGTAGCCGGCGGTGAAATCGTGCCCGGTGTTGTAGATGTGCAAATGCGGCGTTTCGAGCCGCGAACCGTAACGCTGCGCCTGCCTCGTCTGGCTCGCGTGCTGGGCACCGACATTCCGACCGCCGAAGTAATCCGAATCCTGCATCGTCTGGGCTTTGCCCCGACGCTCGAGGAACAGCGCCTCCGTTGTACGGTGCCCCTTCATCGCCCGGATGTAACCGAAGAGATCGATCTGATTGAGGAGGTAGCCCGGGTGCATGGCTACGATCGACTGCCCATGCCCGACGCCTTCACCGTACCAGCACGCGTGCCTGCAGAACCACCAGCGCAGGCCTTGCGTCGCCGCGTGCGTACGCTACTGGCCGGAATGGGCCTGCGGGAAATCTACACGAACAGCCTGCTACCCCGCGAGGTGGTCCGCCACTTTGTGCCCACTAATGTAACCGATCATCAAAATACGGCGGCCTACCTGGTTGAAACCCTGAACCCCATCTCGGCCGAAATGGCCGTACTGCGTCCATCACTGCTCCCCGGCCTGGTCCAGACTGCCGTCTACAACCAGAACCGGGGGCAGCAGGTGTTGCGCTTTTTCGAGTTCGGCCGCGTTTTCATGCGTACGGATCGTACCGATACGCCCGTACCTGGCTTTGCCGAGCATGAAGCGCTCATCATTGGGTTGAGCGGTCCACACGCCCCTGAAGGATGGGACGTGACGCCCCGCCTGACCGACTTCTTTGACCTCAAAGGGCTGATCGAAACCTTGCTCGACACACTGCACCTGAATGATCGCATTGCGCTGGTGCCATGCGATTCCCCTGCGCCGACCGCAAGCTATCAGATGAATCTGGTAGCCGATGGGCGCGTGCTGGGTACGCTGGCGCGTCTTTCTGATACGTTGCAGGCAACCTATGAGCTACGCGCCCCTCTTTACTATGCGGAGCTGAACTGGGAAGCATTTGCTGAGCTTGCCTATCCAGCCCAGCAACACCGCTACCACCCCTTCAGTCGTTTCCCTGAAGTGGACCGCGACCTCGCAGTGCTCGTGGACCGTGATCAGCCCGTAGGCCCCCTGCTGGAAACCATTCGCCAGACCGGTGGTGATCTGCTTCGCTACGTGGGCGTTTTCGACCTGTACGAAGGCGAACGCATCCCGGTCGGCAAAAAAAGCGTGGCGTTTTCGCTGCGTTTTGGCGCCGACCGAACCCTGACCGATGAAGAAGTCGACGCCCACGTAGCGGCCATTGTGCAGCAACTCCAGCAACAATTCGGGGCGCAACTTCGGCGTTGAGGTCGTATATTGTTGCAGGCACGGAAACAAAACACAATCATGGGTAACCGGAAAAACAAAAAGTCCCGCCGTCATCGGCGGCCGCACCGCACAGGTCCGGTTCATCTACGTAGTCTGGAAGCGCTGGAACAACTGCGGGATCGTGTGGTCGCTACGGCCCATGAGCTGGCTCATCTGCGCGAAGCGCAACAGTTGCTGCGTGAGCAGCTCAGCGCCCTGGCCGCTGAAATGCCGGCCCTACCACCGGGTGGCAGCGGCACCCGTATTGTCTTTCCGGAGCATCCAGAAGTGCTGCGTCAGAAAGTGCAGACGTTCATCGAAGCCGTCGATTACTACCTGGAGCAGGACCTTGGTACGGCAGGCTCACCCCCAACGGCCTCCTCCTGATCCACATGCCTGACCATGGCCCTGGAAAAGTCCATACAGGTTACCATCATGGGGCGTAAGTACCCGCTCCGGGTACGTCCTGCAGATGAAGCTTTGATGTACCGCTTGGCCGCCGTGGTCGATGAAAAAATGCAGGCATTTCGGGCAGCCCACCCGGAACAGCCTGAACTCACGGCCGCTGTAATTGTAGCGCTTTCGCTGGCTGAAGCGCTGCATGAAGCGCACGAGACGCTACGCGCGCTGGACGCAACGCTTTGTGAAACTGTCCAGGAGCTACTGACCCTGTTGGAGCATCCGGAATCTGCTGCAACCCTGCCGGAACAGCCTGCCTCTGATGCCATATAAAGGCGCTGCCTGCATCTGGCAGGCCGGCGCAAGCCTGCAGTCACGCGTAATAAAGGGACCTAACACTTATACGCGAGGGAGCCTTCCTTCCGACCCGGACGACAGGCCTCAGTCCCGACTGTGTCGGGATCTCCTTCCTTCAGGGAAGGGGCCGAGGAAGTCGGAACGGTCGGAGCGGCACCCACTGTGTCGATGAGGGGGTTCCTTGAACCCGGACTGCAGGTTTGTAGCCGGATTTCCCACGCCCCGGCATGGTTGCGGAACCTGCCGGGGCGTCCTTTTTTAATGTTCCTTAATGCCTGTGTTGGCTCTGACACGAACCTGGATGACCGTACAACCTTATGGACCTGCTACTCATGGCCGGCCTTGCCCTTCTGGCTGTTGGTGCCGGCATTGCCCTGGATAGATGGTTGCTAACCCGCACGCTGAAGTCCGCCCGTGAGCAGGCGCGGCAGATTCTGGCCGAAGCAGAGGCAAAAGCGGAGGCTCAGCAGCGGGCTCGCCTGGAAGAAGCACAGGCTGTCCTACAACGCGAACGTCAGGCCTTTGAGCAGGAACGTGCCGAGGCACGCAGGGCCCTGCATCAGGCCCAGGAACGCCTGGCCGAACGTCAGGAAGCCCTGAACCGCCGCACGCTACGCGTCAACGAACGCGAAAAGGCGCTGGCCAAGGCAGCCGAAGCCATTGAGGCCCTACGCCGTGAAGCCGATGCCAACTTCCGCCAGGCAGAAGCGCTATATCAGCAGGCGCAGGCCCTCCTGGAAGCATTGCGCCGCCAACAGGAAGCGCTGACGCAACGGGAAACGGAAGTCAGTCGGCTTCAGGAAGAACTTGCGGCCAAACAGGCTGAACTGGACCGGACGCTTGATGAACAGTTGCGTCGGCTGGAACAGCTCGCGGGCCTGTCGCGCCAGGAAGCCAAAGAAATGCTCATGGCACAGTTGATCGAAGAGGCTAAACTGGAAGCGGCTTCCATGATCAAAGAAATTCGCGACGAAGCCCGTCTGAAGGCCAACCGCGAAGCGCGTAAGATTATTCTGACCGCCATTCAGCGAACCGCTGCCAGCCATACCATTGAAAACACCGTTTCGGTGGTTAATATTCAATCGGATGAGATGAAGGGGCGGATCATCGGGCGCGAAGGCCGCAACATCCGCGCCTTCGAGGCGGCCACCGGCGTCGAGGTGATCGTCGACGACACCCCTGAGGCCGTCATCCTTTCGGCCTTCAATCCCATCCGTCGAGAAATTGCCCGACTGGCATTGACCAGGTTGATCCAGGATGGCCGCATCCACCCGGCCCGCATTGAAGAAGTGGTCGAGAAGGCAGCGGCTGAGATTGAAGAAGAGATCCTGGAGATTGGCGAGCGGACTGTCATCGATCTGAACCTGCATGGCATGCATCCAGAGCTAATCCGGCTCATCGGTCGGATGCGTTACCGCACGAGCTATGGCCAGAACCTTCTGGCCCATTCCATTGAAACGGCACGTATCGCCTCGCTCATTGCTGCCGAACTGGGACTGGATGCCGACAAGGCCCGTCGCGCCGGCCTGCTGCACGACATCGGGAAGGTGGTCGAGGAAGAAATTGACCGCCCCCATGCCCTGGTGGGTATGGAACTCTGCCGTAAATACAAGGAGGATCCCGAAGTGTGCAATGCGGTGGGCGCTCACCACGACGAAATCGAGATGACCACGTTGATCGCGCCCATCGTACAGGCAGCCGACGCCATCTCAGGAGCCCGCCCAGGCGCTCGCCGCGAAGCGCTGGAGGCCTACATTAAGCGACTGGAAAAGCTCGAGGCACTGGCTGCCTCTTTCCCCGGCGTCGAACGCGTCTATGCAATCCAGGCCGGACGCGAGGTGCGCGTGATCGTCAACCACGATCTGGTCTCCGATGCGCAGGCCGAACAGTTGGCTCTGGACATCTCCAAAAAAATTCAGCAGGAGATGCAGTATCCAGGGCAGATCAAGGTAACGGTAATCCGCGAAGTGCGCTCGGTTGCCTACGCCAGGTAACTGACACACCCGGCCGCATTCCTCCGGTAACGACAAGCGCCTGGCAGCCTGATCGATATGCTTGCCCACCGGCCAGGCATCAGGACCGGGCCAGCTCGCGGTCCAGGTTGTAGCGTTTGCGCTTCTCCCAGAGCGTCTTTTTCGAAATGCCCAGCATCTGCGCCACCTCCGTGAAGGTGGCCTTATAGTGTTTGAGGGTGTGCAGAATATAGGCTTTCTCCAGCTCTTCCAGGGTGCTGCCACTGGGGAAGTAGAAGATGCCATTGGATGGTGGTACCGCTGCTCCAGAAGCCGCGTTTGCTGGAAGCAGGTGCAGATCGTCCGCGTCGATCCACGCTTTACGGTTGAAAATCATGGCCCGCTCCAGCACGTTACGCAGCTCACGCACATTACCGGGCCAGTGATAGCTCAACAGCTTCTTTTCAGCTTCGGGCGTCAGCCCTTTGACCTGCCGTCCCAGCTCTCGGTTGAACTGTTCAATGAAGTGGCGGGCAATCAGCAGGACATCCTTTCCCATCTCACGCAACGCTGGCAAATAGATATTGACTACATTGATGCGATAAAAAAGGTCGGGCCGAAATTTTTGCTCAGCCACCAGTTGCTCCAGATTGACGTTGGTAGCACACAGAATGCGTACGTTAACCTGAATATCGTCGATCCCTCCCAGGCGCCGGAAGGTCCTGCTTTCCAGAAACGATAGCAGCTTGGCCTGCAGGGCCAGGCTCATCGAATCGATCTCGTCCAGAAACACAGTCCCCCCATCGGCCACTTCGAGCAACCCCGGCTTGGAAGTGCGGGCATCCGTGAAAGCGCCTTTTTCGTACCCGAACAGCTCGGCTTCCAACAGATTGTCGGGTAACGCCGCGCAGTTGATCTCCACAAAGCGTCCGCCACTGTAGCAGGAATTGGCATGGATGGTACGAGCCACCAGATTCTTGCCGGTACCGGTCTCACCCCGAATCAACACGATTGTACCCGGTACATCTCGCAGCATTTCGATGGTCTGGCGTACCTTACGAATGGGCTCGCTTTCTCCCAGGATACCTGCGATGGGATAAGCCGAGGCTTCATCTGGCGAAGCCGACGAGATGGGCGTGCGCTCCTGGCGGTGCAGGGCCTTTTTGAGGAGCATGCGCATCTCTTCCAGATTGACGGGTTTCTGGAGATAGTGAAAAGCGCCCCGCCGCATGGCCTCAACAGCCGTCTGCACCGACGAATGCGCGGTGATGATGATCACGGGCACGTGCAACCGGCGCTTTCGCAAAATTTCCAGCAATTCGATGCCGTTGATTTCCGGCATCATCAGATCAGCCAGTATCACATCGGGCTGTCGGCCATGCTCTATGGCTTCCAGCATGGCCTGTGGGTGTACAAAAGGATATACCTCATAACCGTCCCGCCGGAGCACATTGGCAAACAGCTCGCCCAGCTTGGGCTCATCATCTACCACAAACACACAGGCTTTTGCCATAGGACAGGGGGGTAACTTGGTAACAATTCCTACGAAGGCACCTCCGCAGCTTATAGTATCGGCCAAGTAGTTTCGAACTGAAGTGATTCCGTTCAGGAAATGTGCATGCCGCCTGGCTTCGCATCTGGACCTGTTTGTAGTTGATGGTTTCTTTTTGCCAGCGGTTTATATCCACACGTTTCAGATCAGTCGCTACCAAGTAAAAACGAAACTCTTCAAGTGTTCAGGCTGTTTTCACGAGCTGTTTCTATCTTACGAGCACACGAAGTGCGTTTGGACGATGCGGCTTTTTTCACGCCGGCTGCTATTGCTGTTACTACTGGTCTGGCTTAGCGCTTGCCGTCCTTCACCCGCACCGACTGACGGCACGTTGTCCTTTACTGATGACCTGGGGCGTGTGGTCACACTACCCCGTGTGCCAGAGCGTGTGGTAACGCTGGCCCCCAGCCTGACCGAAATCGTCTTTGCAGCCGGGGCTGGCCATAAGCTGGTTGGTGTCACGACTGCTGACGACTATCCTCCGGCTGTGGATACACTTCCTCGCTTCAGCGCGCTACCGGTCAATTTTGAGGCGATCGTTGCGCTGCAACCAGACCTGGTGCTGGCCACCGACCAGGTGAACAATCCGCGAGATGCAACCACCTTTGAGGCGTTGGGACTGCCTGTGTATTTTTTCGCTTACGCTTCGCTTGAGGATGTACTGGAAGCGATCCTGACTACCGGCATGCTGCTGGGAACCGAGTCGGTCGCTCGTCGCACCGTTGATTCACTCTATACCCGTCTCACCCAACTGGCTGCAGTGGTCGATACCCTTCGACAGCGCCCTTCTGTGCTGGTGTTGATCAGCGATGCAACACTCTACGCTTTCGGACGGGGCAGTTACGTGCACGACCTGGTGGCCCGTGCCGGCGGGGTCAGTCTGACGGCCTCGCTTCCCAATCCGGCACCTGTGCTGAGCGATGAGCTGGTCCTGCAGCTTCAGCCGGAGGTGATTGTGGTGGCAGCCGGTGCCAGCTACAATCCAGACCAACTGCTACAACGACATCCATCCTGGGACTTGTTGCCAGCCGTTCGCCATCGACGCATTTGCGGGATGGAACCTTCGCTTATCTTGCGTCCCGGCCCTCGTCTATTGGATGGTCTGGAAGCCCTGCTGCAATGCCTACATCCAGCACTGGCTCGCAAGCTGCCATGAAACTGCGCACGCTGTCCCTGGGCTTCTGGCTGTTTGGTCTGTTGCTCGTCTCGGTAGTGGCCGGGGTAGCGCTGGGAAGCGTTTCGCTGGCTCCGGATGTTGTGCTGCACGCGCTAGTTGGCCGGTTGGCGGATGTGACGGCTGATCCGGTGGCCGAACGGATTGTCTGGCAACTTCGGCTGCCCCGGGTGTTGATGGCACTCCTGACCGGTGGCGGGCTGGCTATCGTGGGAGTAGCCATGCAGGCACTGGTGCGTAATCCACTGGCCGAACCCTATATTCTCGGACTTTCAAGCGGTGCAAGTGTCGGGGCCTCGCTCTTCTACCTGGGTTTTCTGCCTCCCCTGCTGTCGCGAACGCTATCGATGCCTCTGGCAGCCTTTCTGGGAGCACTGCTCGCGCTAACGCTCGTCTATCTGGTAGCCCGTCAGAACGGCCTGCTTTCGATTACGCGGCTGCTGCTGGGTGGGGTGGCGATCTCAGCATTGATGGCCTCCATCACGTCATTCATCACGTTCGCCTCGCCCAGCCCGGACAAGCTCCGCGCTGTGCTATTCTGGTTGCTGGGCTCCTTTAGTGGTGCCCGCTGGTCCCTGTTACCCCTTCCGGCCCTGGCTGCCCTGCTGGGCCTGCTTGGCATGCTGGCCCTCACGCGGCCTATGGATCTGCTGTTGCTGGGTGAAGAGCCAGCTGCTCAGCTTGGCGTCCCTGTCGAGCGCGCCAAGCGTCTTTTGATTTTCATAGCGGCCCTGGTAACCGGTACGCTCGTCGCTTTTTCCGGCACGATCGGCTTTGTCGGGCTAATCATCCCCCACGTCGTTCGCGCCCTGACCGGCGTTCCTCACCGACGGGTGGTGCCGTTGAGCTTTCTGCTGGGCGCTATCTTTCTGATCTGGGCCGATCTGATTGCCCGTCTGGTGCTGCCAGGCGTCGAATTGCCGGTCGGCGTTGTAACGGCTCTGTGTGGCGTGCCCTTCTTCCTGATGCTACTACGCCGCAGCCACTACCGCTTCGGTTGACGGCTCATCCAGCCCCATACCAGGGCGGCCAGTAGCTGGAGCGTTACGGCTACGACGATCAGAGCCGGCATGGAGGTATCATAAAGCACGCCCAGCAACGCGCTACCTCCAAACCAACACACCCCGAAAACGGCATGAAATAACCCGAAAGCTATGCCTCGCCGACCCGGCCCGATCATTCGGGCCAGCGCAGCCCGCAGGATGGACTCCTGGGCGCCCATGCCGATGCCCCACAGCACCATGGCTGCCCATACTGCTACGGCACCTCCCAGAAATGCCAGCGGGACAAAGGCTGCACTCAGCGCCACGACCAGCGCCAGTATAATGGGACCGAAACGATCAAACAGCCGACCCAGTCCCAGTGCGGCTACTGCATCGACGCCCATTGCCAGGGCATAGCTCAGGGGAATCCAGGCTTCCGGCAGCACCCCTGCTTCCCGAAAGTGAAAGGCCATCAGTGGAAAGTCGGCATAGCCCGCTGCCAGCAATCCGGCACCCACCAGATAGATCCAGAACGTACGCGGAAGGGCCGGATCTTCCGGAGGCGTTGCCGCTGTTGCCTCCAGCTCCTGTGGGCGCGGATAGCGTAGCCGTGCCACGCCAAGCAGCAATAGCGCCAGTAGCGCGGGCACCAACAGCAGCGCGAAGGCGATTCGGTAACTCCCGCCCTGCCACAGCACGCCGGCCATTAGCAGGGGACCGGCCATCGCCCCGATCTGGTCCAGCGCTTCGTGCAGTCCGAATCCTCGACCATGACCCACCTGAGCCGTTGCATGCGAAAGCAACACATCACGTGCAGGTGCGCGCAATGCTTTTCCTGCCCGCTCCGCGATAATCAGCGCAGCCGCTACCTCCCAGCGACCAGCCAGCGCCAGCGCGGGCACGGCCAGCAGGTTGATCGCATAGCCCAGCAGCGTGAGCGTCCAGTAACGCCGTGTCCGGTCGCTCAGGTAGCCACTGACCAGCCGGAGTCCATAGCCGACCAACTCACCAGCCCCTGCTACGACACCTACGGCAGTGGCTGACGCGCCCAGCCATCCCAGATAGGGCCCGATCAGACTTCGGGCACTCTCGTAGGTCAGATCAGCCAGCAGGCTGACCAGCCCGAAGATCACGATCAGCCAGTAGGCCCGTCGCGTAACCACCCCGAAAGGGTGCGCTGTCATAATCTCAAGCGATTAGCGCAGAGCAGCCGTCGTCTCAGAGGCCTTACGCGCTCCGGCTTTTTCCGCCAGCCACTGTCTGAACGCCTGCCGTCCTTTTTCCAGAAAGGCTACAAACTCTTCCACCGAGGCCAGTCCCATATGCCGCGCCAGCAAGGGTTTGCCCTCAGGAGGCACAATAGCATAGGTCGGCAGCGCCACCGTACCGGTCAACTGGAGCTGGTAGCGCTGCCATTCTGGCCCTACCGATGCATCGTCCGTGTAGAGTCGAAGCCGCACGAAGTCTTCCTGCAACCGCCGCGCCACCTCCGGATGCGGAAACACCGTGGCTTCCATCTGGCGGCAATTTGTGCAGGTGTATCCTGTAAAGTCAATAAACACGGGACGTCCCGTGGCCTGGGCTTCAGCCAGAGCTGCTTCCAGGTCTTCATGCCAGCTCAGCTCTGCCGTATTCCCGGCACCACCGTTGCTCTGGAGTAGCGCCACCAACCCTACATCCGTAGCCCGACGAGGCGGCAGATACGCATCCAGATTGCCCAGAGGGGCCCCCAGCAGACCGGGCAACATGTAGAGCGACAGGCCAAAGAACAGCACAGCCACCAGCAACCGTCCGACTCCCACGGTTTCAACGGGCGGTTCATGCGGCAGACGTAGCTTACCGATCAGGTAGAGACCGGTCAGGAAAAACAGGACGACCACCAGCGCAATCACCAGTGGCCGGGAAAGGATCCCCCAGCCCCATACCAGGTCCGCATTTGAGAGAAACTTCAGGGCGGCCGCCAGCTCCACAAAGCCCAGGATCACCTTGATCGTCTGCATCCAGGAACCCGACCGGGGTAGGGCTTGCAGGGCCCGGGGGAACAGCGCAAACAGCACAAACGGCGTCGCGAACGTCAGGCTGAAAGCTACCATACCCAGTATGGGATAGCCCCATTCACCCAGCGCCGTAGCGGCCAGCAGGCCGCCTATGAAGGGAGCCGTGCAGGAGAATGATACAAGCGTGAGGGTCAGCCCCATGAAGAGCACGCCCAGATAGCCGCCATGCGTCTGGCTCTGGCGGTTAAAGTAGTTGATCAGTCCCGACGGCAGGCGCAGTTCGTAGAGTCCGAGCAGCGACAACGCAAACAGAATGAAAACCAGCCCGATAAAAAGGTTGATCCAGGGATTGGCTGCGATAGTCTGCGCTCCGGATGCACCGACGAGCAGGGCTGTCAGCACCCCCAGCCCGGTAAACGTCGCCACGATGGCCAGCCCATAGACAAGCGCCATGCGGACAGCCTGCGCCCGGCTCCCTCCCTGTCGGGTAAAGAAAGAAACAGTCAGGGGAATCATGGGAAAGACGCAGGGTGTAAGCAGCGCTGCCAGTCCAGCCCCTATGGCCAGCAGCAGGAACCCCCAGAGTCCACCGGAACGCGCCCGTGCCAGATCCTGTGTGGCAGCTTCTGTCAGGACGGGTGTATCTTCCGTAGCTGGCGCAGGCGACGTCGGATCGATCGGAGGTACCGCCGGTTCGAAGCGTGGCAAGGTAGCCGTCGAAGGAGCCTGTGGATCGACGCGAAAGGTCGTCTCAACGGGCACCTCCGTGGGAGGCAGGCAGATCCGATCGTTGCAGATGGTGAATTCGACCCGAGCCATCAGCGTACGTGGGCCAGACGTAGCGTCCGGCATCACAACCAGCGGTACCGCCAGCACGGCCCGATCCATGAAATAGCGAACGACCTGTTCGAAAAACGGATCATATCCTTCACGGGGGGGCTGCTGGCGTGGCGGTCCTGCCTGTTGTATCCCGGCCGGTAACGAGTCGAGGCGAACCCGAACGCCGCGCGTGGGGGGCGGCGAGTCGAGCGCATACATCTTCCACCCCTCTGCAATGGTCGCTTCCAAGAAGAGCCAGAGCGAGTCGCCCGGCGCCACTGTTGCCGGATGGGCCCGGGCCTGCCACTGTACCAGATCGGTCGCCCGCTGCGCCTGTACGGGCCCTGCCTGCAGCACAAGCAGTACCAGTAGGCCGATGTATGCTAACCGTTGTCCAGCTTTCATAGCGGATCGATTACGGCTTCACAACAAAAAAGGCGTCCGTCGGAGAAACGAACGCCTTCGCCAATTGTTGCCCTTTGGAAAGCCGCTTAGCTTTCGGAAGTCTCTGGCTCAACGCGAATTTTGATCTGCGCCACCACTTCGGGATGGAGCTTGACGCGAGCCGTATAGACCCCCAGCATACGAATGTCTTCGGGCATCTCGATGCGACGCCGATCAATCTGAAAGCCTCGCTGCGCCAGATATTCGGCTACCTGGCTGGAGGTAACCGTACCGAAGATGCGGTTTTCTTCACCGACTTTGGCTCGGATGACCACTTCGGTCTTCGCCAGTTCCTCAGCCATGCGTTCAGCCTCTTCGCGCAGGCGGGCCAGCTTACGTGCCTGCTGGCGACGTCGCTCTTCCAGGTCTTTGAGCACACCCGGCGTCGCTTCAATGGCCAGGCCTTGCGGGATCAGGTAGTTCCGTCCGTAGCCATCGCGTACGGTTACCACCTCTCCCTCCAGGCCCAGCTTTTCGACGTCCTGCAGTAGGAGTACTTTCATGGCAACATTGCGGTTAGGGGTAAGGCGTCCACCTACAGCCGCACCCTGCGGCTTACTTCACGGCATCCGCCACAAACGGCAGCAGTGCCAGGTGACGCGCTCGCTTGATGGCACGGGCAATCTGCCGCTGCGTCTTGGCCGATACGCCTGTGATCCGACGCGGCAAAATCTTGCCCTGCTCGTTAATAAATTGCTTCAGAAATTCAACATCCTTGTAGTCGACGTATTCCAGATCACGCTTGCGTGCCATGGCTCTGTGTTGCTTCAGTTTGATAAAGACCGACGATTACCCCGCTGCTTCCTCTTTTTCTTCTTCTTCCTCTTCCACCTCCACCTCTACATCTGCTGGTTGCGGCTGCGCCTCCTCGACAGCCCGTTGCTTACGTCGCTCGTAGTGGCGCAGCATCTTCGCGTCCATGCGCAGCGTCAGATAGCGCATTACCTGCTCGTCGATCTCCAGGAAGCGCTCCAGGGCGGCAATAAACGAGCCGGGCGCCCGGAAGTACATGTTCACGTAGTAGCCGTTTCGACGCTTTTGAATCGGATAGGCCAGGCGCCGCGTGCCCCACTCATCGACCTCAACGATCTCGCCGCCGTGCTCCTCGATGTACTGATTGACGCGGCGGACGACTTCCTTGATCTGGTCGTCGCTGAGCGCTGCGTTGATGATGTAGGTCAGCTCGTAGAAATTCTTGGTTTCCGACATGATCCTTCCCTGTGGAATGATTACCGGTTCGGTTCATGCCCCCGTCTGCCGCGGGAGCAGGGAGGTACGCAAGGTACGGGGCTTCAACGCAGAATACAAAAGGACGGTTCTTCTTTGCGGAAAATTAGGCCTTGAGCTGTGCCAGACGTTCAGCGTGCTCGGCCGTACGCAACGCATTGATCAGTTCATCCAGTTCCCCTTCGATGACGCGGTGTAGCGGCCAGTTCTTCAGCTCGCCTTCGAGCCGGTGATCGGTCACGCGATCCTGTGGGAAGTTGTACGTGCGAATCTTGGCCGATCGGTCGCCGGTCTGGATGGAGGCCCGCCGCATCGCATCACGTTCAGCCCGCTGACGCTCACGCTCCAGCTCATAGAGGCGGGCCCGCAGAATACGCAGGGCCTTTTCCTTATTCTGGTGCTGACTTTTTTCGTCCTGGCAGGAAACCACAATCCCGGTCGGGATATGCGTAATGCGGACGGCCGACTCGGTGCGGTTGACGTGCTGGCCGCCCGGCCCGCTGGCGCGAAAGACATCGATACGCAGGTCCTCGGGGCGGATCTCCACGTCCACCGCTTCTGCTTCGGGCAGTACAACCACGCTGGCTGCCGACGTGTGGATGCGGCCCTGTGATTCGGTAACCGGCACGCGCTGCACACGATGCACGCCGCTTTCGTATTTCATGGTGCCGTACACATCCGGCCCCTTCAGACTGAAGATGACCTCTTTGAAGCCGCCCACCGTGCCCGGTGAAGCATCGAGCACTTCCAGCTTCCAGCCTTTTCGCTCTGCAAAGCGACTGTACATTCGAAACAGATCGCCGGCAAACAGGGCCGCCTCGTCTCCGCCCGTTCCGGCCCGGATCTCCACAATGGCATTGCGCCGATCCATCTCATCCTGGGGAATCAGGCGCAACCGCAGATCTTCCTCGACGGCCGGCAACCGTTTCTCCAGTTCCTCCAGCTCATGCCGCGCCATGCGCACAAGCTCTGGGTCCGACTCGGTACGGATCAGCTCGCGCAAGCTCTCCTGTTCGGCCAGCAACCGTTCATAAGCCTCGATCGCTTCCACCACAGCCCGCAGGCTGGCGTGCTCGCGTCCCAGTTCGGCCAGCCGTCGGGGGTCGGCGGCGACGGTCGGATCCGACAGCGCCCGCGTGACCTCTGCATAACGCCGTTTGATTTCTTCCAGCGGCTCTTTCGGAATCATACGCTACTGCATGGTTTCCGCGGCTGCTAACGTCAGGATCAGGCCGAAAGTACCACGGCTATTCCACCGTTACGCTTTTGGCCAGGTTACGCGGCTGGTCCACATTGCAACCACGCATCACGGCAATGTGATAGGCCAGTAGCTGCAGCGGCACCACCGTCAACAGCGGGGTCAGAAATTCCGGCGCCGGGGGTATGCGAATGACGTATTCGCAGAGCGTATCCAGCTCACCATTTCCCTCATCTGTAATTGCAATAACAGATCCCTGACGCGCCACGACCTCTTCGATGTTGGAGACCACCTTGTCGTAGGTGCGGTCTTTCATGGCGATAAAGACCACCGGCATAAAGCGGTCGATGAGCGCAATCGGCCCGTGCTTCATTTCGGCGGCCGGATAACCCTCGGCATGGATGTAGGAAATCTCTTTGAGCTTCAGGGCCCCTTCAAGCGCCACGGGGAAGTTGTAGCCTCGACCAAGATACAGAAAGTTAGACGCATAGCGATAAACGTGCGCAATACGTCGGATTTCGTCGTCAAGGGTCAGCACCTGGCGTACCTTGTCAGGAATTTCGGCCAGGGTCTGCAACATCTGCGCAATTTCTGCCGCCGAAAGCGTACGGCCTTCGGCCAGCTTGAGCGCCAGCAGGGTCAACACAGCCACCTGGGCCGTGAACGCTTTGGTGGAAGCCACTCCGATTTCCGGCCCAACATGCAGATAGACGCCGGCGTCCGTCTCCCGAGCAATCGTCGAGCCCACCACGTTACAGATCCCCAGGGTCAGCACCCCCTGCCGTTTGGCCTCGCGCACCGCCGCCAGTGTGTCGGCGGTCTCCCCACTCTGCGAAATGGCAATCACTACATCGTTGGGCCGCAGCACGGGATTGCGGTAGCGGAACTCACTGGCATACTCCACTTCGACAGGGATGCGGGCGAATTCCTCAATCAGGTATTCCCCGACGAGCCCGGCATGCCACGAGGTGCCACAGGCACAGATGATGATGCGATCGGCCGCCCGAATGCGGTCCATCACGTCGATCAAACCACCCAGCTGCACCGTGTTGTGCTGCAGATCCAGACGCCCGCGCAGGCAATTCTCCAGCGCCTCAGGCTGCTCCATGATCTCTTTGAGCATGAAGTGGGGATAGCCCCCTTTTTCAATTTGCTCTAGGTCCCACTCCAGCTCGTGGACTTCTTTTTCGAGCAATACGTTGTCGGTGGTGCGCACTTCGTAGCCACTACGACGCACGACCACTACCTCCCCATCGTTCAGGTAAACCACCTGGCGCGTATGCTCCACAATGGGGGCTGCATCCGATGCCAGAAAGTACTCTCCCTCACCGATTCCCAGAATCAGCGGGCTTCCTTTTCGAGCAGCAATCAACAGATCCGGATCCGAGGCCGACACGATCGCCAGCCCATAGGTCCCCACTACCTGTGTCAGGGCCTGACGGACGGCCTCAGGAAGCGGAAGGCCTGTCGTACGCCGCACATCGTCAATCAGATGTACGAGTGCCTCGGTATCGGTCTCGCTGCGAAACACATAGCCTTTCTGTTGTAGGCGTTTGCGCAATGCTGCATAGTTTTCGATGATGCCATTGTGCACCAGCGCAAAGTCGCCCTCACTACTGACATGCGGGTGTGCATTGACATCGTTAGGTTCGCCGTGCGTGGCCCATCGGGTATGTCCGATTCCCAGCGTACCCTCGGGCAGACGCGCCCGCAGCGTCGCAGCCAGCTCGTCGACCTTCCCCTGCTGCTTGTAGACCTGCAGGCAACCATTGCCCACCACGGCAATGCCGGCAGAATCATACCCACGATATTCCAGCCGCTTGAGACCGTTCAGCAGTAATTCGGCGGCTGGACGATGGCCAATGTATCCAACAATTCCACACATAGGTTATGAGAAGCTTGGGTTTGCAGGATGCCGTCAGGCACTTCGTGCTTCCTGTCTGCAAAATACTTGCCGGCCCGGCAGCAGGTGAACGCCTCCCACCGGGCCGGCTGCACGTGGATAGGCAACCCGAGAGGCCTCATACAGTTTCCGAAAGCGGCTCCCGAACCGTACGTCCGATCACCTGTGCAATGAGCCGAAGCTGATGCATCAACCTGGCAAACTGGTCGAAATAAAGCGACTGCGGCCCATCGCTTTTCGCTGAGGGAGGATCCGGATGCACTTCAACCATGATGCCATCGGCACCGGCTGCCACCGCTGCCCGTGCCATCGGGATCACCTTGTCGCGTAATCCCGTGCCATGGCTGGGATCGGCTACGATAGGTAGATGACTTTTCTGCTTGATCACCGGAATCGCGGAAAGATCCAGCGTGTTGCGGGTCTGCGTCTCGAAAGTACGAATGCCCCGCTCGCAGAGAATCACCTGTGGGTTGCCGTGCGCAATAATGTATTCAGCGCTCATCAACCACTCTTCAATGGTGGCAGCCGGCCCCCGCTTCAAAAAGACCGGCTTATCGACCTTGCCCAGCTCTTTGAGCAGGGCGAAGTTCTGCATGTTACGGGCGCCGACCTGAAAGATATCGGTATAGGGGTAAATCAGTTCAATCTGATTGACTTCCATCACCTCGGTAATCACCCGCAGGCCGTATCGATCGGCCGCCTCTCGCAGCAGCTTCAGTCCCACTTCACCCAGTCCCTGGAAGGAATATGGAGAAGTACGGGGCTTAAAGGCACCTCCCCGTAGAAAGGTCGCTCCCTGCGCCGCCACATGGGCTGCCGTGGCCATAATCTGATCCTCGCTTTCAACCGAGCAGGGACCCGCCATCACCACTACCTCGGAGCCACCAATAACGACCCCGTTGACCTCAATCTGCGTATCCTCTTTTTTCCAGGTGCGGCTGGCAAACTTGTATGGTTCCGTCACCCGATACACGTCGGCCACTCCCTCAAGCACTTTAATATGCCGAATGTCAAAATCCGGCTTCACGCCAATTGCCCCCAGAACGGTCTGGTTGACGCCGGTTGAACGGTGTACGTCAAAACCATAGGCATTGAGCCGTTCAATTACCGCCTGGATCTGAGCCTCGGTGGCCCCAGGTTGCATCACGACAACCATACCCCCTTACCGTTGCGTGTTCCAAGACAGGGTTTCTATGGCAGTTCAAGATACAAAAGTTTCGACTGCGGTGAAAATCTACGTATGTTTTTTGCCGAACCTGAGCACCTTTTAACCATTTACAAAGATTTATCAGCGTTATCTGTTTTTGGCAAAGGCGCGTGCGCTGCGCGCCTTGATGCGCCAGGACCAGCAGAAAGTGCCTGAGGCCGGCCGCAAACCGGACCTGAAGGGCTACGGCCAAGACCTGTATCGACGAACGGCTACTGAGAAGAGATTGTAGGATCAAACGCCACGGGGCTTATGACCGAGCGCACCCCTGACACACAACATGCCCAAGCGCTTCTGTTTCTTCGGCCGGCTGCTGAGCTGACGTTGAAGTCGAGCCGGACGCGTCGTCGCTTCCAGCAGTTGCTGGTGCGCAACCTGAAAGACGCCCTGCGCAGTCAGGGCATTCCGTTCCGGTTTCAGGGATCCTGGAGCTGGTTCCTGATTGAGACCGAGGCTCCCCTGCAGGCCATTGAGACGCTGCGTCATGTGCCGGGTATTGGTCCCATCATGCCGGTGGAGCTGGTTACCGGCCCGTCGCTGGAGGAAATCGTGCAGCGTGGTGCCGAAGTGTTTGCCGAGCGTGTGCGCAACCGTCGTTTTGCTGTACGGGCGCGGCGGCGCGGGGATCATCCCTATCGCTCGCGGGACATTGAGGTAGCGCTCGGCGCTGCGCTACGCCCCTTTGCAGAACGGGTCGATCTAACTAATCCGGAAGTGACGGTATACGTAGAAGTGCGCGAAGACCGCGCGTACTTCTACACAACGATCCTCAAAGGTCCAGGTGGACTGCCCCTCGGCAGCCAGGGACAGGCATTGGTTCTCCTTTCTGGGGGCTTCGACTCGGCCGTAGCGGCCTGGCTGACCATGCGGCGCGGCGTGGCTGTGGATTATCTGTTCTGCAACCTGGGGGGCAAAGCCTACGAACGGGCTGTGTTGCAAGTGGCCAAAGTACTGGCCGATGCGTGGAGTTTTGGTACGCGTCCTCGTTTCTACTCGGTGGACTTTGGGCCAGTGGTTGATGAGATGCGCCGCCAGGTGCGTCCGGCCTACTGGCAGGTGGTCCTTAAACGGCTGATGTACCGGGCCGGTGAGGCCGTAGCTCGCCAGACTGAAGCATTGGCGCTCATCACCGGTGAATCGCTCGGTCAGGTCTCTTCCCAGACGCTCAAAAACCTGCAGGCGATTGAGGCTGGCACCTCCTTGCCCGTGCTGCGCCCCCTGCTCACTTATGACAAGGAAGAGATTATTCATCTGGCTCGCAAGATTGGCACCGCTACGCTCTCAGAGCGCGTGCGCGAATACTGTGCGCTGACGCCCGACCGTCCGGTGACGGCCACGCGTCCTGAGGCCGTCGATGCTGAACTGGCCAGGATGAACCTGTCGGTGCTCGAGCAGGCTGTTGCTTCGGCGGAGGTGTACGATCTGCGCGCGCTATCCGCCTCGGAACTGGTAACGCCCTATCTCTTTATCGAGGAAATTCCGGAAGGGGCTGAAGTGATCGACTGTCAGAGCGAGGCCCTCTATGAACACTGGCACTATCCGGGCGCCCGTCATATGGATCCCTGGCAACTGCTCCAGCAATTCCGGGATCTGGACCGCAACCGGGTCTATGTGCTTTACTGCCCGCGTGGATTGCAGTCGGCTTACGTAGCCGAAGTCATGCAGCGCGAAGGCTACGAGGCCTACTCGTTCAAAGGCGGCCTGCCGGCCCTCAAAGCTTACGCCCAGGCCCGGGGCATTGAAGTCCCAGAGCTTTAGCGATAGCGTTCGAGTGTAAATTTTTCGCCCAGGTAGCGACGGCGCACTTCAGGATCGGCCGCCAGTTCTTCGGCGGTCCCATGCTGAAAGATGCGTCCTTCGTAGAGCAGATAGGCCCGATCAGTAATGGCCAGCGTTTCATGGACGTTATGGTCGGTGATGAGCACCCCGATCCCTCGGGCCCGCAGATCCGCCACCAGCGCCATGAGTTCCTCCACAGCGATCGGATCGATCCCGGCAAAGGGTTCATCCAGCAACAGAAAACGTGGCCGGGTGGCCAGGGCGCGTGCGATCTCTGTACGTCGTCGCTCGCCGCCCGATAGCATGTAGCCTTTAGAGTGACGTACACGCTCCAGACCGAACTCTTGCAGCAACTGTTCCACGCGGGCGCGACGCTCGGCCCGACTCATCGGCTGAAATTCCAGTACAGCTTCCAGATTTTCCTCGACCGTCAACTGTCGAAAAATTGAAGCTTCCTGCGACAGATAGCCTATCCCTAACCGTGCTCGCCGGTACATGGGTAGGTGCGTGATCTCCCGATTGCCCAGAAAAATCTTACCGGCGTTGGGACGCACCATGCCCACAATCATGTAAAAGGTGGTTGTCTTACCGGCGCCGTTGGGGCCAAGCAGCCCCACAATTTCTCCCTGCCGCACATGCAGGCTGACATCCTGCACCACAAAGCGCCTGCGGTAGCGTTTGGTGAGTCCCTCGGCCCGCAGCTCAGTGATTTCCCGGGCGTTCATAGGCGGTAGGGTTCGCGGTTGGCTTCACCGGCGGCACGGGACGCTGCCATTCCGGAAGCGTGCGTAGCCGCTGCCGCATCCAGGTTTCCTGAAGCAAATCGGCCGGGTCAGGCCGAAGTTCCGGCACCCAGCGAAAGCCCTCCAGCCGAAACGGCTCCGGGATCCGCTCACGGTCGTATTGCACCCCCTGGACCCCCCCCGCCACCCGTACGCGGCGTGCCCGGTTGCCGGCAAACCAGAAGGTGATCGTGTCTCCGGAGACGCGCACGGCTCCTCGCAGTGAATCGTTTCGATCACGCAGGTAGTAGATGGCCTCCGCGTTGGGCCCGACCACAAGTTGGCGCAGTGAATCCTGCTCGAAATACCCCACCAGTCGCCGTCCTTTTAGCTGCTGCAAACGGTCGAGCACAGTATCACGCTGCACCACAAACGCGTTCGGAAACACCTGCAGCGTATCTCCGCCTTCGGGACTGCCGCGCAACCAGAGCGTATCGCCCGACACCTGCGTTGCATCCAACCAGGCGATCGGGCTGCCGAACAACCACACTTCCTCCCGAACCACTGCACCGCCCTGCACGATCCGGTCGTACACCAGCGAGTCGGCCCGCGCTGCCAACCGTCGCTGCCAGAGCCGAACGGAATCGACGGCTATCAATCGGCGCAGCGAATCCATCCGGGTAAAGTGTAGCTGTCCGGCCCGAACCAGCAGCGTATCAATCTGCCCGGTCGAATCTGGTCGTAATAGCACCAGCAGCGGTCGTCCTGTCAGTCGGCTATAGCCTGTTTGTTCATTATTGAAGGCTTGACGTCCAAAGAGCAGCGCGCGCGTGATCGTACCGTCTTCGCTTGTATCCTGCTGTTCGATAAAGACGCGTCCCCGGGCCAGCGCCACTTCAGTCTCCCGGAAATAAACAACCGTATCGGCTTCCAGATAACGGTTGCTACCTTCGAGCCGTACGTTTCCGTAAAACTCGGCCCGTTTCTCATCGGACCAGTACACGCCGCGCTGGCTGGTCAGTACGGCAGCACTGTCAGCCAGGCGCACCCCGGCCTCGAAGACAGCCCGTTTTTCCCGTGTGTAGTACCATCCCAACGGCGCTTCTACCGTCACGCTGCCATCCCAGAGGCGCACGCGCCCGACAGCCCTTCCGACTTTCTGGCGGCTGTCGTAATAGATCGTGTCGGCTTCGAGCGAGTCGCCCCGTTCCACAATACGCACGCGACCGACAAAGCGGATACGCTGTTGGTCAGGCCACTGCGTCGCCCGATCAGCCCAGAGCCGTGTGGCTTCCTGCTGTAAAAAGACATGGCCGATCAGTTCACGGAAGCGTCGACCCGCCGCGTCGACCCCTCCGACCAGCGAGTCGGCCTGTAGCGCTATAGGGCGCCGACTTGTGTCGGCCGGCTGCGCCTGCCCCAATGATCCACCAAACAGGCTCCACATCCCCACCAGCAGACCGAGCAGACGCATCATCATTCAGTATCCGATTCCTCGCGAAGCACGACATGTCCGGTCACGCGGCGTAGCCGATACGCGCGGAGCTGTTCGTCGGCATCCAGCTCAAAGCCTTCGATCTGTTCGTCAGGGGCCAGGATGCGCACAAAGCCTGGCGCGTAGAGCCGCTGTCGATCCTCCAGCCAGCGCAGCCGTTCAGTCAGCAGCCGCCGTCCTTCCCGGGTAACCAGTTCTACTGCGCCTTCGGCTTCAAAGCGACGACGGTTTTCGTAATAGACGATGCGACGGGCTTGAAGCGTCGCTGCCGAATCACCCGCTGACGTGAAAATCCACCCCCGCACCGGCTCCTGGGCCGTTCCTTCAAGCACCACGTACGTGCTTTCAGAAGACTCTTCGCGAATCAGATGGGCAGCCAGCAAACGGGCGCGGGGCCTGCCCTCCAGAGAAAGCCGATAGTCCACCTGCCAGCTCTCCTGCTCCGGCTGCTGTTCGGCCTGGACGGCCGCCATCACCTCGGGCGCAGGCGGCTGCCGGCAGGCCGTCACCAGCAGGCCACACATCAGCAGGCCGTAATATGCCGGATGGCTCATAGGATGCTGGTCTGTTCCGGTTGCACAACCGCCCAGGCCGTCTCGACATGAGCGCCACAGCGTCCCAGCCAGACAGCAAAATCCTGGCAAATGTTCGCCAGTGTCTCCGCCGACACGGCCGAAGCCGGCGCGTAGACACAGGCCATCACCCGCGTAGTCGTCTCGTCGGTCTTTGTAGCCAGGCTGTCCTTGACAGGATTGACAATGGGCACGTCCGTGCCCGTCTCTGGATCCACCCGACAGCCAATGATCAGATCCGTCAGCGCGATCTGCTGCCCGGCTGTATTGAACACGTACGCTTCACCTTCCCGTCCCAGCCGAAATCGAAAGCAGGTACTACCGGCCCGATCCAGATCCCAGAGCGATACCGGTAGCATGTGCTGCAGACTGATGTAATTGGCCACGTCCACTGGTCCGTTAATGCGTGGAAAGCGCCCGGCCTGTGCCTCCCGCAGCAGGTATTCGCTGGCAGGCTTGGCCCGACCGGTGGGCTTATATCGTCCGTTGCGGAGTAGGTCCCGCACAGCCTGTCGTCTTGTTTCCAGTTCAGGCGGCAAATCTTGCCGCGCGACCAGCACTTGCTGCAGGGCTTCCGAAAACCCGGCGGGCTCGATGGCAACCGTCAGGCCTTCGGCCCGCACCAGCCCGAGCAACGCGTCACGACGCGGAATTATATGTTCAATTTGAACCTTCATGCGCTCAGCACTTTCTTTTTCAGTAGAAAGGTTGTAGTATAAAGACGCGCCGGGTGGTATGGAGTTTGAAGCCCTTCCCGGTCGGTTTGGAGACGTACCCTTTAGCTGCCTCCCAACCGGTCGATACTGTAAGCCACCCGGAACCAGCCCCCAAACGTGTGATGCACAACCCGTCGGTCATGAGTTTTACGGTTGAACTGCTGAACGCCGAAACGGTCGTTATTCGCATTGGCAAGGCCCTGGACTTTCGCAACGCGGCCGAATTCAAGGCCATCTGCCAGGAACAGGTGCAAAAAGGCGTCCGCAACTTCATTCTGGATTTTTCAGAAACAGGCATTCTCGACTCTACCGGCCTGGGTGCCATTTTTTCCCTGTACCGGCAAGTTTCGCCGCGTAATGGCCAGGTGGTCTTTGCATCGGTTTCCCGGCCTGTGCAGGTGGTGGTACAGCTGACACGAACGTATAAGGTTTTTCGCCAGTTTCCCTCGGTTGAGGCGGCGCAGGAAGCATTGCAGCAGGCCTGACGGGCACAACAGGCTCCGGCTGCGGGTGAGCGCATCCCCCTTACCCGGACGCGGCCGAACCTATGATGAAAGAAGTGCGTTACTGCTTCGACAATCTGGAAGATCTTATCGATCGGGTCCACGCGCTTTTCTCCAGACCGGACGCCGATCTGCCGCTTCCTCCGGAAGGGGAAATGCGGTATCGGGTGCAACTGGCCATCCATGAATGGCTGGCCAACCTAATTCAACATGCCCGCTTTGGCAATCGACGTCCCTCCATTGAGCTCACCATTCGCAGCAACGGTGACCTGGTAGAATGTTTTATCGACGACAACTCAGAAGGATTTGACCTGAACGGACGCCTGAAGTCCAACCCTTCCATTCAGGAAGCTTTCCCCGAACGAGGCATGGGCCTGCACTTTATTCGCGCCTGCACGCGCGAGCTTAACTATGTGCGCCTGAAAGATGGGCGGCACCGCTTGATCTTCACCATGGCTAAAGACGAGGATCCATGGCTCGATATTCCATTTTAGTGGTCGAGGATGAGCACACGCTTCGCCGTCTGCTCGAATACCGCCTGAGTAAGTACTATCGCGTACGCTCAGCCGCCAACGGCGAAGAGGCCCTCCAGCTGGTGCTGGAGGAGATTCCCGACCTGATCATCTCGGACATCATGATGCCCCAGATGGATGGGTTTGCCCTGCAGCAAGCCCTCCAGGCCCGTAAAGACACCCGAGCCATTCCGTTTATCTTTCTAACGGCAAAAGCAGACGATCAAAGCCGCATGCGCGGCATGCGCATGGGCGTGGACGACTACATCACCAAACCGTTCGACATCGACCAACTGCTGGCACGGATCGAACGTCTGCTGGAACGTACCAAGTTCTTTCAGACCCAACTTGACGCTCGGATCGGACAGGACTTCTCCCAGAAGCTTATGCCGAAAGAACTTCCTTCCGTCCCGGGCTACCGTCTCTACTTCCACAACAGCCCCAAAGAATATGGTGGAGGGGATTTCTTCGACTGGACACAACATCCGAGTGGTGCTTTCTTCCTTACTATCGGCGACGTAATGGGCAAAGGCCTACATGCCAAATTCTATGCGTTCAGTTTTCTCAGCTACATCCGGGGCACGCTCTACGCCATGCTTCAGACCTCGCAGTCGCCGGCCGAACTGCTTCAGCGCGTCAATCACGTGCTGATGCAAGATACCGTCATGGAGGAAACGTTCGCCTCGCTCCTGATCGTGCGATGGAATCCCGACGCGCATGAAATCACCTATGCCAACGCCGGCCACTGTCGTCCCATTCTGGTCAAAGACCATCAGACGGCCGAAGTGGTCGAACACAGCGATCTGATTCTGGGCCTGGATGCCAATGCCACCTTCCAGGATACTACCCTAACCATTCCGGCCGGTGGTGGCCTATTGCTCTACACGGACGGGCTGATGGAGCAACGCACGGCCAGCGGTGAGATGGTCGGCGAACAGGGACTTGTCGAACTGGCCCCCCACATGGTCGGGGCTGAAGACCCCGTGCAGACGTTGCTGGACGGGATCCTGAGCCGCTGCAACACCGACACGTTCGACGACGACATTCTCTTTTTCTGGATGGAGCGCCTGAGCTGATCGTTCCAGACCAGAGCACGGTCAGGCTTTTCCAAAGGACGGGGCCCGGCCATCATGGGATCTGCTCGAAGGCGGGCTCAATCCATGCGATTCGGATGGGATGCCCGCCACCGGCGCCGTGCTTCTTCCTGCAGCCAGCGACGCGACGGTTTGATCCCTTCGGCCCTCTCCTCGGGCCAGGGCCAGAACGCAACCGGCACCATGAAGCCCGGCAACTCCCGGCGCAATTGCGTTCGCCAGCGTTCAGGTGCCCATAGTGCCGCGTCGCTTAACCGCACAAAAGCAGCCGGTCGCTGGCCAAACTCCGGATCCGGAACCGGCACCACAACGGCCTCAGCAATGCCGGTCAGACGCTGCAGCGCCTGCTCGATCGCCTCAGGTTGAATATTTTCCCCACCCGAAATAAACCGGTTGTCACGGCGCCCCGCGACGTGCAACAGGCCCTGCTCATCCAACCAGCCCAGGTCACCGGTGTCAAACCAGCCAGCCTCGTCAAAAGGCTGCTGTAGCTGCCCTCGCTCCAGATACCCGACAAACCGCACCGGGCCACGCACCAGAATGGCGCCGTCCGCTCCGATCTTTACAGCCCGATAGGGCAACACCTGCCCGGCCGTCCGCAGCAATGCCAGCGAAGCCCCGGCCGGCGTCACCGTAACCGTTGACGCCATTTCCGTCAGGCCGTAACTGGTGCGCAACGGCCATCCGCGGGCTACGCCTTCCTGAAGCACCGCTTCCGGAATGGCACTGCCTCCCAGCAAAACCGCTCGCAACGCGCGCGGCGGCGCCTCCCGAAAATCGCGAAGCAGACGCCAGAGCTGCGTATGCACCAGCGAAACATGCGTGGGCGCATAACGCGTGAGCGCCTGCCCCAGCGGCTCCTGACGCTCCGGAATCACGATTTCTGCGCCGGCCAGCAGACAACGCAGAACCACCCCCATTCCTCCCACATGATAAAGCGGTAGTACCAGCAACCAGCGATCGCCAGCCTGTACCCGTAGGTGCTGTATCACGCCTCGCGCACTGTAGATATGGTTGCCAATTGTATGCAATACGCCTTTAGGCACGCCTGTGCTGCCCGAGGTAAAAAAGACCGTGGCCTCCTGCTCCAGCGCCAGTCGCGGAACCGCTTCTACCGCCTCTGGCCTACCCTCCGCCAGATTTTCAGGATGCCAGCAGGGCAACGTTGTCGATGAGGGACGATCGGTAATCAGTGCCTGCAGTCCAATTTGCAGAACCAGTTCGTCAAGTCCGCCGGATGGCATACGCGTGCTTACCAGACAGGCCACGGCCCGAAGCCGCCAGAGCGCCAGCAGGCAGACAATCGTAGCCACCGGATCCTCCAGCCAGAGCCCGATCCGATCCCCTGCCCCGACTCCTTCGCGCTGCAGTCGCGCGACAACCCTGCGCACCTGCTGCTCCAGGTCCGCTGCCGTAAGAGGCCCTGATGGCAACCAGAGCACCGGCCGATCCGGCATCTGGCTGCTCCACCGAAAGAGTGGACAAGTGATCTCATGCGCCGACATCGATCTCCTCCAGTACGTCCGGGTTGGGTTGCCAGGGTCCAGTCAGCGCTTCGGTCACGGGGGTCGCTGGCTGCAGCGCCAGCCGGGGATGTACCACGTCGTCGGCCAGCCAGTGGTACGGATCCAGTCCAGCCGCGGTTGTGCTGCGAGAAGCGGCCGCCAGCGCCAGCAGGCCGCGGGTGCCAATCCCGGTCTCGAAGGCCGCACTCCAGACCACCTGCATCCCCAGCACCTCTGCTTCCCGCGCCCGCTGCCAGGCGTGCCACAGCCCACCGATCAGGGCCGGCTTCAGGATCACAGCCGCCACCCCTTCCCAGTGATGCAGCGGTGTTTCCGGTTGCTCAGCCAGCGTCTCATCCAGGGCAACCGGCACCGAACTCTGTCGCACAAACGCCTGCAGTTGCGCCGGATCGCGCAGGGGTTCCTCAATGTAGGCAATCCCCTGATCGGCCACCGCCTCAGCAAACGCCAGCGCTTCACGCAGTGACCAGGCCCGATTCGCATCCACCCGCAACGCCACCGTCGGTCCCAGCACTTCGCGCAGTAGCCGCACGCACTGCACGGCTTCCTCCGGCGTGTATTGTCCCACCTTCAGCTTCACCGTCCGATATCCGGCCCTCCGGATCGCATGCAGTCGCTCCGGATTTTCCCGCCAGTCCGGTGGAACCAGCGCATTGATCGAAACCACCGGCAGCGGATCAGGCGCCAGCCAGGTGTCCAGGCGCTTTCCCTGACGTGCGGCCTGCCACTGCGCCAGGGCCAGCTCCAGGCCCCACCGCACCGAAGCAGGCACGGTTCTGGGGAGGGACGCGATCGCTTCCGCCCATTCTGTAAAGGTGGTTGTCTGTGGAAAAGACCCCAGACGGGGCAATTGATCCCGCAGAATCCGGCCGGCTTCCTCGAGCGTCTCGCGGCTGAAGCCTGGAAGCGGCGCCACTTCTCCCCATCCGACCGCCTCCGCCTGCCGAACCTGTACCAACCAGCCCTGCCGCACCCTGGCCCCTGACGGAAGCGGCACCCGCAGCGGCAATGCAAAACGAAACAGGCGCCAGGAAACCCCGGGCATCGCAGCATCAGGTCAGGATCCACCCAAGCGAAAACAGCAGACTGTAGAGCAGCAGCAGACGTCCGGTAGCGGCCAGCAGCGCGTTCAGCACCGTGCCCTCCCGCTCCCGCGCCAGCGTCCAGATGGCGCGTACACTGACCGGTAGCAACGCCAGAACGGCCATCGCACCGCCATGCCGATAGGTCAGCAGGTACCAGACGACCGGCAGCAAGAGCGCTCCCAGCAAGCAGCAAGCATACAGCACCACCCCGAAGGTGCGTCCGAAGCGCACCACAGGCGTTCGCTTCCCGGCTTGCCGATCTTCCTCTATGTCCCGCACATTGTTCACCAGCAAGATGCCCGTCGAAATCAGCCCCGGCGCCAACCCCATCAGCAGCACCTCCCCCGTAATGGCGAGCGTCTGCACGTAATAGGTACCGCCCACAGCCACCGGTCCGAAGAAGATGAGCACGAAAAGCTCGCCCAGTCCCAGATAGGCCAGCGCATAGCGCCCGCTCGTGTACAGGATGCCAAAGAGGATCGAAAGCACTCCAATAGCCAGCACCGGCCATCCGCCCCGCCAGATCAGGTAAAGTCCGGCCACAACGGCCAGCGCAAACGTCAGCGCCGTAGCCCGCCGCATGGCCTCTGGCGTTACCAGGCCGGCCGCCGTTACCCGAAGTGGCCCTTTGCGCGTGGCCGTATCGGCTCCCTTCAGGTAGTCGGCGTAATCGTTGGCAAAGTTTGTCCCGATCTGAATGAGCAGGGCTCCGATCAGGGCCAGCAACGCCGAAGGCCAATGGAAGCCTTCATCAGCCCAGGCCATGGCCGTGCCCATCAGCACCGGCGCTACGGCTGCCGCCAGCGTCTTGGGGCGCGCCGCCAGCACCCAGATGCGCCAGCGCGGCAGTGCCGGCACCGAAGCCGTCGAACCGAATCCGTCCGCCATGGTGTCGTTACGTTCCGGCTTTGCAGAGACGGCCTCCTTCACGCAGCAGTCGCCTGTCCGTTCCGCACCTTTCTGCTCCAGGCGCGCAACACGTCTTCAAAAGCCCGCGCGGCCAGGCAACGATATGCCCCCCTGCGATAAATGACGCCCACCGTACGGCACAGCGGCTTCGGAAGCCGCACGGCCCGCAAATTATGCGCGATCTCAAGATGCAGCGTCAGGGCGGGTAACACCGTCGCCATGCCCAGCGTCCGGACCGCATACAGCAGCCCTTCGATGGTATTCATCTCCAGGCTGATCTCGGGTTGCAGGCCCACGTCTTGCGCCCACCGATCCCACAACCGTCGGGTGCAATACGTGGCCGGCAACAGGGCCAGCGGCGTCCGCGCCAGAGCCTCCAGCGACGCTACGTGCTGGCCGGCCAGCGGATGGTCGGGCGGTACGATCACTACCAGCTCCTCTGTAAACAACGGATCTGCATCCAGTCCCTCCTGCACGGTCGGCACAAAGCTTAATCCCAGGTGAAAGCACCCTTCCAGCACCCCGGCTTCCACGTCGTCGGCCGGCAGCTCCAGCACCTGCAGCCGCACCTCGGGATAGGTGCGGGCAAAGGTGGTCACGGCATAGGGCATCAAGTACGTGCGCACCGTCTGGACGGCCCCAATGACCAGGTGCCCGCGCTGCAACCCCTGCAGCTCGTCCAGCGCTACACGCATGGCCGCCAGCTCGGCCAGCACGCGCCGCGCATGGGCCACCACTACCTCACCGGCTGCCGTCAGCCGGACCGGCGTCAGCGACCGATCCACAAGCACCTCGCCCAGCTCCTCCTCCAGCTTGCGAATCTGCTGCGAAAGGGCCGGCTGCGAAACAAAACAGCGCTCGGCTGCCCGCGTGAAGTTCCCTGCCTCGGCCACCGCCAACAGGTATCGCAATGCCCGTAGCTCCATAAGAAAATGTTATCATGATTAGAAATTCAAAATATTTCACTTATTGAAGATAAAGTGTTAAGCTTTCCGATAGCAAGTTGCACCAACCACGAAGCAGCCATGGCCACGCAGACGATTCCCGGCTATACCTACGGACAGCCTGACGTAGCTCGTTCGCCGCTCTCCATGGAAGACTTTGCCCGACTCAAACAGACCGTACTCTTTACTGACGAAGACGTGCGCTACCTGCGCATGGCCGGCGACGTGCTGGAAGATCAGATTGAGGCCGTACTGGATCTATGGTACGGCTTTGTGGGCAGCCATCCGCATCTGATCTATTACTTTCAGGGCCCTGACGGTCGTCCCATCCCGGAGTACCTGGAACGGGTGCGGGCGCGCTTTGGTCAGTGGATTCTGGATACCTGCCGGCGTCCGTACAATCAGGACTGGCTCAACTACCAGATGGAAATCGGTCTCCGGCATCACCGGACCAAGAAGAACCAGACCGACGGGGTTGCAGCGCCTCTGCACATTCCGCTGCGTTATCTGATCGCCTTCATTGTGCCCATCACCCTAACCATGCGTGACTTTCTGGCCCGTAAGGGGCATCCACCGGACGTAGTAGAAAAAATGCACCAGGCCTGGTTCAAGGCCGTTACGCTGCAGGTGGTGCTATGGAGCTATCCCTATGCCCGCGAAGGCGACTTCTGAGCTTCCTCATCCGCGCAGCATCTCGGCCCGGATAGGAAGTTGGCGAATGCGGCGGCCTGTTGCCGCGTAGACCGCATTGGCCAGCGCGGGAGCCACGGGTGGTACCGGAGGCTCACCCAGGCCGGTGGGCGCGGCATCGCTTTGCACAAAATGGACCGTGATCACTGGAGGGATCTCGTTCTGGCGAAGCAGCGGGTAGGTATCGAAGTTCGTCGCGGCAACGCGACCGTTTTCCAGCACAATCTCGGCCTTGAGTGCCGTCCAGAGGCCATCGAGTACGCCACCGATTACCTGGGCTTCGGCACCGCTCGGGTTGACGACGCGGCCGCAGTCGATCGCGGCGACCACGCGATGCACGCGCACCTGGCCGTTGTCGTCCACAGACGCCTCGACCACCTCAGCGGCATAGCTGGCAAACGACCAGTGGCAGGCAATGCCCAGCGCGTGGCCCTCGGGAAGCGTTCGTCCCCAACCGGCCTTTTCGGCTGCCAGCTCCAGCACCCGCCGCAATCGAACCGGATCGTAGCCGTATGGCCCGTCGGTGCGGGCATCCATATCGAACAGTTCCAGGCGATAGGCCAGCGGATCGCGTCCGGCCGCGGCTGCCAGCTCGTCGATGAAGCTTTCGACCGCAAAGGCCGTGTGCGTGTGATCGACCGAGCGCCACCAGCCGCGCGGCAGCGGACTCTGGAACGGCCGATACTCGAGCCGCCAGTTCGGCACGCGATACGGAAGCAGATCGGCGCCTCCGATTTCCGAGCGGTGCTGTTCGGGGGCATCGGGTCCCTGCAGCGTGGCCCGGATCGACGTGGAAACAAGACGGTGGTACCAGGCCAGCGGCCGTCCGTCGGCGTCCAGGGCGGCCTGGATGCGGTGCACGGCCATGGGACGATAGAAATCGAATTGCAGGTCGTCCTCACGTGTCCAGACCACCTGAACAGGAGCTCCCACGGCCTTTGAGATCAGCGCGGCTTCGACGGCATAGTCCGGGTTCAGGCGGCGTCCAAAGCCACCCCCCAGCAGCGTGATAAAGACGCGCACGTTCCGCTCGGGAATGCCCAGAGCACGGGCAGTCGCACGGGCTGCCCAGGCCGGAATCTGCACAGGCGCCCAGATCGTACACCGGTCGCCTTCAACGTGCGCCGTTGCATTCATGGGCTCCATGGGCGCATGCGCCAGGAAAGGCAGGGCATAGGTCGCTTCGACACGCCGGTTCCCCTGCGCCAGGGCCTCCTCCACCGCGCCCCGTTCACGCACCACCTGTCCCGGTTCGGCTATAAGCGCCTGCATTTGCTCCAGGTAGGCCGCCGAGTGGTGCCGATCGGTATCGCCGGGCTCCCATTCGACCTGCAGCGCCTGTCGTCCTTTCATCGCCGCCCACGTATGCTCGGCCACCACCGCCACGCCCGGCCGAACGTGCACATCGTCACCAATAGCCGGCACCTCGACGACCGCACGCACGCCGGGGATCTGACGAGCGGACGTATCGTCGTACCGGAGCAGCCGACCGGCCACGTACGGACACCGCTCTACGCTGGCCACCAGCATGCCCGGCACGCGCACGTCGATGCCGTAGGTAGCCTGTCCCGTGACGATGTCAGGGATGTCCACGCTACTTTGGGAATGGCCGATCAGCCGGAAGTCGGCCGGATCCTTCAGGCGGACTGAAGCCGGTGGCTCCAGCCGAGCTGCTTCAGTCGCCAGCTCGCCATAGCTCAGGGCGTCACGACCGTTCGGATGCAGCACGCGGCCTTTTTCGGTGCGGCAGTGGGAAGGCTTGACGTTCCAGCGCCGAGCGGCGGCCTCGACAAGCAGCGCCCGGGCCATGGCACCAGCCTCGCGCAGCTCCTGCCAGCGCGTGCGCACGCTGCTGCTACCCCCCGTTCCCTGGTTGCCATACTTCGGGTCCAGCGGGGCCTGCTCGACGCGCACCTGCTCCCAGTCGGCGTCTAATTCTTCGGCGATCAGCAGCGCCAGTGTGGTGCGCACGCCCTGTCCCATCTCGGACTTCGGGACATAGATGCGAACCGTACCGTCCGGGTCGATCTGCACATAAGGATTCAGTTCTACGAGGGCTGCTGCATGTACCTGCCCGCTATGCGGCACCAGACGCCCGATCAACAGCCCCCCCGTGGCGGCCATGCCTACTTTCAGGAAGTCCCGACGGCTGAGCCTCGCCGGATTACGGCGGGCCTCCAGACGCTCCCGTATCAATTCATAGCCGTTCATCGCGTCCCCTCCTGCCGCATGATCTCCGCGGCCCGATGAATCGCCTGCCGAATGCGGTGGTAGGTACCGCAACGGCACAGGTTACCGGCCATGGCGGCGATGATGTCTTCGTCGGTGGGATTCGGGTTCTGCCGCAGCAGGGCAGCGGCCGTCATAAGCTGACCGGCCTGGCAATAGCCACACTGGGGTACGTTGAGCTCACGCCAGGCCCGTTGCAATGGATGATTGCCCGCGGCATCCAGTCCTTCGATGGTGGTGATAGGCTGGCCGACCACCGCCGAAACGGGCAGTACGCACGAACGCACCGGCGTACCGCTCAGATGCACCGTGCAGGCCCCGCAAAGCGCTTTGCCACAGCCGAACTTGGTCCCGCGAAGCCCCAGCACGTCGCGCAGCACCCAGAGCAGCGGCATGTCGGGCGGCACCTCGACCACGTGTCGGGTGCCGTTGACCAGCAGTTCAAAGCGCGTCATGATCTCTCCGCTGGCAAGTGCGTATTTCTTGCATGTTACAACGAAATCCACCATCTTGCAAGTATCTATGAACCAATCGCGCAGGGCCATGAACCGTCGCACCTTTCTGCAGCAGACCCTTGCCGCCGCATTGCTGCCGCTGGTTGCCCCCCGCGGACTGCACCTGCAGGACGATCCATTTCGTCTGCTTCGCCGGAACGTCGGGATTTTTACCGGACGCGGCGGCACCATCGGCTGGCTGGCCACGACCGACGCGTTGATTGTGGTGGACGCGCAATTTCCCGAAACAGCCACGCAGTGCTGGGAGGGCCTGCGCAGGCGAACCGATCGCATGATCGATGCGCTCATCAACACGCACCATCACCGGGACCACACAGCGGGCAACCGTGCGCTGAAGCCACATGCTCGCCAGATCATTGCCCACCGTAACGTCCCGGAGCTCCAGCGTCGCGCGGCCCAGCGGCAAAACACCCTGGACCAACAGGTTTACGCCGACCGTACCTTCGACACACAGCTCACGCTCGACGCGGGCGACGAGCGCGTGCACGTTATCTACTACGGACCGGCCCATACCGGCGGTGATGCCATCATCTACTTTGAAAAAGCCAACATCGTGCACGTGGGCGATCTCGTCTTCAATCGGATGCCCTGCTTCATTGACCTGCCCGGGGGTGCCACAACTCGGGGATGGATTGCGGCGCTGGAGCGGCTGCATGCCACCTACGACGACGAGACCCAGTTCATCTTTGGGCACGGCAACCCGAAGTACGGCGTTGTCGGAAGCCGCGCCGATTTACTGGTGATGCGCGACTTTCTGGAAGGCCTGTGGCGCTATGTGGATGCCGGAATCAAGGCAGGCAAATCCATTGACGAGCTGGTGGTCGACCGACTGCCGGACTTTCCAGAACATTACCTTGAGAGCTGGCGCCAGGGCATTCCGAACGCCATCCGGGCAGTCTATCAGGAGCTGAGTGGTTCGTAGAAGGCTTCACAGATGTCGGCCAGCGTTGCCTCCAGTTCTAGCCAGCGGGTATAGGTGCGTGAACGATGGGTACGCACCTCAAGCAGCGTAGCTGTGGGTCGGCTGCAGGCTTCGCGATAGGCCTGTTCCAGCTCCTGAAGGGTTCGGGGAGCCTCGTAAGTCAGCCCGAACAGGTGGGCTGCATGTGCAAACTGCAACCCGTGTGGCGTGCCGAAAAACGGCTCGAACAGTTCGGTATGCGCGGCAATTGGCAGAAACGAAAAAATACCGCCACCGTCGTTGTTCAGCACGACCACGACAACAGGTTGGTCGCGCAGCAACGCCAGGCTGTTCAGGTCGTGCAGCAACGCCAGGTCGCCGATCAGTAGGGTTACCGGGCGTTCCAGTCCCATGGCAAAGCCAGCCACGGTGGCCACCGTGCCATCGATCCCGCTGGCGCCCCGGTTGGCAGCCACCGGGGGTTGCGTCCCGTCGGGAGCGGCCCAGGTGTGCATGAGCCGGACAGGCAGGCTACTGGCCAGCACGAGCCCGTGCGTGGACGGTAACCATCGGGCCAGATGCCAGGCAACGTCTGGCTCGGCCAGTTCTCTGTGCTGGAACTGCTGCTGCAGTCGGTTGCGGACAGCTTCATCGGCCCGCCGCCAGTGTCGGGTCCAGGCGGACGGCCTGCCTGTGGCCGGCAGGGTCTCGACCAGCGCCGTGCAGGTACGGGCAACGTCGGCCTCCAGCCGAAACGTTACCCGATGCACCGGGTCAAGCCGGATCGGGCTATCATGCACGTGGGCATAGCAGCGCAGCCGGGCAGCTTTTATGAACTGCAACAGGCGTTTGGAGACGAAGCGTCCGCCTATGTGCAGCACGGCTTCTGGTTGCAAGGCACGGGCGGCGCGTTCTGGGTCGCGCAACAGCAGTTCGGCAAACGGCACCAGGGGGAATCCATCGGCGCCCAGCCGCAGCCCAGAGGTCACGTCGGGTAGCAGGGGCCAGCCCAGATGGGCTGCCAGCTTTGCGACAGCCGTCGCCGCTTCGGCCGTGCGCAGGCGTCCGGCTATGATCAATCCCCGTTCCACGGACCGGACCGTGGCCGCCAGCTCGGAGAGGGCGACCGGATCAGGCGCCATAACGGGCGCTGCATAGCGCGTATGAGGTTCGTTGAAAGCCTTGATGGGGGCAAGCTTACCGGGCTCGGGCACCAGCGGCTCCCGGAACGGACAGTTCAGATGGACGGGACCGGCCGGGGACCGCATGCTTCGATAAACGGCCTGGTCTATCGTGGTACGCACCAGGGCCGGATCCAGGTCGGGATCGGGCACGGGCAGTTCGAACTGCCAGCGCACGTAGGAACCGAAGAGTTTGACCTGGTCGATGGTTTGATTGGCGCCGGTGTCGCGCAGCTCTGGTGGCCGGTCGGCCGTAAGGAGCAGGAGCGGCACCTCGTCCTGGCTGGCTTCGACAACGGCCGGCAATCCATTGGCGACGGCGGTGCCCGAGGTGGTGATCCAGGCGGCCGGACGTCCGGTAGCCCGTCCATAGCCCAGGGCCCAGAAAGCGGTTCCCCGTTCGTCATAATGGACAATGGCCCGGGCCTCCGGGTGACGGGCGACGGCTGCCACCAGCGGCGTGGATCGCGAGCCGGGCGCAATGCAGAAGTGCGTTACGCCGCAGCGCACCAGCTCGTCGATGAGTTGATCTGCCCAGTCCTGTTGGTTACGAACGTCAAAGCTCAAGGCCCAGCACGTTCACAAAGTCACTGATTTTGTGCTCGATCTCTTCCCATTCCAACTCGGGCACCGAGCCTTCCACCAGACCGGCGCCGGAGTAAAGATACAGGTAATGCTTCGCTACCAGCCCACATCGAATGGCTACGGCAAACTCGGCCGTCCGGCTGCTCATCCAACCGATGGGCCCCGTGTACCATCCGCGGTCGAACGGTTCCCAAGCACGAATGGCTTCCATGGCGACCGCACGCGGATAGCCTCCGACGGCCGGCGTGGGATGCAACGCTTCCAGCAACGCACCCGTGGACACGTCTGCCCGCAGTCGTCCCCGGATGCCCGTGTACAGATGCCGACCACGGGCCAGCGTCATTTCAGAGAGCTGGGCGTCGGCCTCCAGCGTTTCACATAGCGGATCCAGTTCCTCCATAATGCTCTGCTGCACATAATACTGCTCGCGTCGATCTTTTTCGCTCTGCAGCAGTTCCGCAGCCAAGCGCGCATCGTCCGCCTCTGTTCGACCTCGCGGTCTGGTACCGGCAACCGCCTCGCTCCATACGTAGCCATTGGCACGCCGGAACAGCCGTTCCGGCGAAGCGCCCAGAAAAGCCGTGTCCGGGTCGGGCTGGTAATAAAAATGGAAACAGCCGGGCGTTGCCTCCTGCAGCCGTTGTAGCAGAGCTAATCCGTCCAGGAGTTCTCCAAACGCATACCGTACCTGCCGGGCCAGCACCACCTTTTCCATCTGCCCCTTCCGGAAGGCATCCAGTGCCCGCTTAACATTGTGTATCCAGCCTGTTCTATCTGGAGCGTCGCAGCGGTCCACCGGCAGTGGCAATACCGACGCAAGCGGCACCTCGGGCCACTGCAACGCAGCCAGCGCTTCGATAATTGACGCCTCGCGATCTCGATCCAGTGCAGGGATCAGGTTACAGACCAGCCAGTAGCGCGATGCCTGCTGACGCACCTCAAAGCGTGGCAGCCAGAAGCGTCCGATGCCAAATGGCCTCCAGTAGGCCGCAGTGGCCGCCTGTCCGTCAAAACGGGCTCCTCCATAAAACCGGACCTCGGGATCGGCTCGCTGGAGTCGGTCCTCCAGCGGCTGCAGGGCCTGGCGCGTAAGAGGCGTCTCCAGCGCATACTGTACCACGATGCCCAGTGCAGCCACGGCCTCAGTACCTTCGCGATCAGCCCAGTAAAACTTAACCGGGACGTCCTGCGCGGCCAGCCAGACCGGCAACTCAATCGGTGAGATCGGGCAGCGCAGGCATACAATGTGATCATTGTCTGCTGCGCGAAGCACCTGCCGGATGCGGCTGCCCAGCACACGGGGCAGCTCCTCCGGTGCGCACACCGGCATAGTGCCTGCTGCCGCCGATGGCTCCAACCGCTTCATGCCGCCACCTCCGTCCTGACCGCGTCGTCTACTGTCGCTTCTTCCAGATGGGCCGTACAGTTCAGCCGGAGGGCTTTGAAGCGACCGTTTTCGTACACCAGATGGTTGACGGCCGTATTCGTATGCGGCAGGGCGTCCATACGGGCCAGTCCATACTCGGGCAGCACAGAAGCCAGCAGAACTCGGAGAAAGCGACCATGCGTTATCACCAGCACCGTTTCGCCTTCGTGCTGCGTCAGGATGGTTTCCAGTGCTCGCAATGCCCGACGTTGTACGTCCAGAATGGACTCGCCTCCGGGCACCGGGTAGTCGTACGCACCAGCCCGCCAGCGCTCATAGATGGCGCGAATCTGCGCATCATAGGGCGGTGCATACGGCTTGCCTTCCAGATGTCCCCAGTCCATTTCCGCCAGATCGGCCATCCGGTAGAGCGGCACCTCGGGATGATAGAGGCGCACGGCTTCGGCCGTAGCCACGGCTCGTTGCAGCGGACTCGTATAAATGGCCTCCAACGGCATCGACGCAAAGCGTCGCGCCAGCGCTTTAGCCTGGCGCCGGCCCTGTTCGTTCAGCGGGGCATCTACTCCCCGTCCCTGTACAATGTTGTGGCGGTTGTAGTCCGTCTCGCCATGCCGCACCAGATACAGCGTAGTTACAGCCATACATCCGGTCAATTTCGATTCCAGGGAAGCTGGCGCAGGTGCCGCAGCACTTCCTGCTCCATCGCCTGCAGCTCGGGGAGCGGGATGCGGTGCGCCAGGGCCGCCCGAAGTATCAGCGACCGCAACACCTGATCAGGCAGGGGCAGACGATACAGCGCCGCCCCCAGCCGATCCAGCAGTGGCCACAGCAAACGCTCGAGCACTCCCCACCGCACCAGTACAAACGCGCCCAGTCCCATCCAGACAGCCGCGAAGTTTTCCTGCCAAGCCAGGCCGGTCAACCCCACGACATAAGCCGCTCCCTGGAGCCAAGGGGTCGCCAGTTTTGTCAGTATCGGAGTTAGCGGCCGTAGAATCAACAGGGGTAGCAGCAGATTACTTAGCAGATACAATCCCAGCGCAGTACCGACAGCTTTTACCGGCTCCCACACCCACAGCAGCGGCAAAAGTGTCCAGAGCATCAACACGGCGGGGAGCTTCAGCCACGTATCAGCCTGGCGCAGCAATCGGTCCAGCGGTTCTTTTTCCAGGAGGGGCCCGGCGTAGGATCGCAGCAACGCTTCGGTGGTGCGGAACCAGTGACCGGCCGCTGTAAACAACCCACGCGGGGTGTCTACATAATACGCTGAACGTTGCCCGCTCCCGGCGTTCATAGGCCGCTCCCCGATATTAACGCCGTCGCTCCAACGAGAGGGCCCCCTCCTTGTTTCAGCTTCAGCAAAAAGAGACAGAAATCCAGGGAGCGCCACAACGGCTTCAGGAGCTCGGCAATCGACGGATCGATACGTTGCCCAGTCCTGCCTCCAGACGAAGCGTAGGCCCACCCCCGTTCACCACTCCACGCGCTTTGGCGCTGATCCAGTCGCGATCGGTGTGCAGGTCGAAATCGGTGCTGATCGATCCAATCCCTGTAGAGGCGTCCAGCTCAAAGCCGGCCTGCGCCGGTACCCAGACTGTTACATTGCCTGCCCCCGACTCCAGGCGGCTATCCTTTTCAGGAGGTGTCAAAAATTCGGCCGTAATGTTACCAGCCCCGGTCTTCACCTCAGCACTTCCGCGCAACCCCTTGATCGTTATATTGCCAGCTCCGGTTTTCACCTCCAACCGTCCTTCCAGTTCGGTCACTTCCACATTACCGGCTCCGGTGTTGATCTGGATCGTTCCCCGCAGATGGCGAAGCGTCACGTTTCCGGCACCGGTTTCCCCTTCAATCGTACCGTCCAGCTCACCGAGCTCCACATTGCCGGCACCGTTCGCGAACGTCACGTTGAAACGCCGAGGCACCCGAATGCGGATTGTCACTTTGATCCGGGTACGTTTGCGCTTCCAGAAACGCCAGCTTCCGTCCTCCGAAAGCTGCGACTTGATGTAAATCGCTTCGCCCTCCTGTCGAAAGACAAGCTGGTGTCCTTTCAGCAAACGCTCAGCCTCTTCATGCCGTTCGGTTTGCAGGGTGCGAATGACTTCGACGTAAACGGCCGCTTCCTCGGTGGCACGAATCTCCAGATTTGCCCGATCGGCTTCTAACTCCAGATAGCCCCCAGGTGCCGCCTTGAAAGCCCGCTTGACCACATCGGTGATTTCGACCACCCCCTCCGCCCGTGCTACGCCAACCAGCATGAGCAGTCCACTCAGAAGCCCGATCCTTATCCGTCGCTTTTGCATAGGAACTCCACCACCTGGTACCTCCATGTCCTTTCCTACGAGCAGGGCAGGACACCAGTTACAGCTATCTGCTTCTTTTTTACCCGTTGGTTTCGCTTTCACGCTGCTGTCTTTTTCAAAACCGGGCCATTTTTTCAATATATCAACCATAGAGGAGATGGCATCTCAATTGAACCCCTCGCTTCCCGCCTTCTTGAGCTTCCACCAACACGTTCAGGAATATGAAGGGGCTGTGGTACAGATGGGTATTGTCTGTGAGCCTGCTGATAGCATTTCCTGCAAAAAGCCAACAGTTTTTTACCGGATGTGCCAAAGAAACCGACAACAATGCAACCCTGACGATTCCTCTCGAGACACCTCCGCTGCTCGATGGTATTCCCATAGCCCCAGGCAGCGAGCTGGCCGCTTACACGCCGGAAGGTATCTGTGCCGGAGTGGCCGTATGGGATGGGGAGCAGCCAATGGTGCTGACGCTATGGGGTGACGACCCATTGATCACGCCCGACACCAAGGAAGGATTTGCGCCCGGCGACACCATTCTGTTTCATGTGTGGGATCGGGCTCGGGACCAACATATCGGTCCGGACAATGGACGAATTGAGGTGCAGTACGCTTCGGGCAACGTATTCCTGGACAGTGGCCGTTACCAGCCCAATGCGCTGTACAAAGTGGCTCGGATGGTGGTCTTTCCTGATCGGGCCACCCCGGTAGCTCCTTTCACCGAGCTACCGGCCGTGACCCAACTGCATCCGGCCTTTCCCAATCCCTTTCGCACGCGTGTTACCCTGCAGGTCGATCTGGCCGAAGTGGCCGACGTGCGGCTGGTGGTGTACAACCTGATGGGCCAGGAAGTAGCACGGTTGCTTACCGCGTTCTTACAGCCAGGCACTTACCGGTACACCTGGCATCCCGACAAGCTGCCGGCCGGTCTGTATGTCGTTCGGTTGAAAGCGGGCAACCGGCATTTTCAACAGGTCCTTGTTTACGTACCCTGATCCTCGTGGGTCTCGATCAGCCCCTGGGCGTGCAGGTCGCGCATGAGGGCCAGGACATCCTCGGCGCACTGCTCGAAGGTTACGTCGTATTCTTCCAGCAGCACCTCACACACCTGGCGTACGGAGCGCGGCTCCTGGATCAGCTCCCAGATGCGCGTGCCAATAGGGTCCAGTCCATAGTACACCCCGTTTCGCAGGTTCAGGATGACCACCTCATCGCCCAACTTCGAGGAGACCTGTTCGGGAGAAGCGACGACGACGGTTTCGAGGGTCAGCGCGGTACGCTCCATAGGTGTGGCTGTTCGGCTCAGTATACGCATAGCGGGATACAGAAAGCTAACGTTTTTTATCGACCGGCGGCAAGGAAACTTGAGCTGGAAAGTCGGATGGTTCACCCTCAAGGTGCTGGCGCATCTGACGACGCCAGGAAGCAGCGTAATGTCCGTTCAGGGCCAGGAGCTGGTGGTGCGTGCCCTGTTCAATGACGCGTCCCTCGTCCATTACGTAGATCAGGTCGGCGCGCATGGCGGTGGTAAACCGATGCGTGATGATCAGGGCTGTACGGCCGCGCACAAGTTCGCCGAAACGATCCATCCACTCGGCTTCCGTCCAGGAGTCCATGGCGCTGGTGGGTTCATCAAGCACGACGATCGGCGCCTGGCGGTAGAACGCTCGGGCCAGGGAAACCCGCTGCCACTCGCCACCGCTCAGCTCGGCACCTTCTTCTGAAAACCACTTGCCCAGCAACGTATCATACCCTTGGGGGAGCTTTCGGGCAATTTCATCGACCATCGCACTCCGGGCGGCCTGTTCGATAGCAGCACGGGTCGGCGGCTGTTTGAGATCGCCCAGCGCGATGTTGCGCGCCAGCGTATCCTGATACGGTACGGGAAACTGAAACAGGACGGTGATGGCATCAAGCAGTTCGCGCCGGCGAAAGCGCCGCAGGTCGATCCCGTCGATGGTGACACGGCCTTCATCTGGATCGTAAAATCGGCACAACAGCTTGAGGAGTGTGCTTTTGCCGGCGCCGTTGGCCCCGACGATGGCAACGGTCTTGCCAGCCGGAATGAACAGATTGAGTTGTTGTAGGACTGGTCGGCTACTCCCCGGATAGCAAAACGTGACGTTTTCGAAGCGGATACCCTCCCGAAGCTGGCGAGGAACGGGCACTGGATCGTCCGGATCGGGCAGCCCGGTCGGGATTTCCAGAAACGTAAACAGATGTTCCAGAAAGAGCGTGTTGGCGTACATCTGGCCGGCACTGCTGAGCAGCGCCCGCATGAGCCCCTGACCCTGGTTGAACGCCTGGTAGAAAAGCGCCAGATCGCCCAGCGAGGCCAACCCCCGAAGCGCCCGAGCGACCATCCAGACCATCACCAGCGCTGTGGCCAGCAGCCCCACCAGTCCGGCTCCCAGACTGGCCCAGGCCTGCCGACGCATCAATTCCAGCCGTCCTTCCCGCAATCGCCGCCGCACTTCCTGGTACTGCTGCCGGAAATGTCCGGCCAGATCAAATACGCGCACCTCCGGCGCAAAAAAGGCCATGGTTAGCAGGCGATCAAAGTACCCGGCTTTGCGCTGGTCAACGGTATGCTTTGTCCACCAGGCATGCTCACGCTGGTGGTGGTGCACCACGACAAACAGGGCGGGCAGTGTGGTCAGCAACAGGGCCAGCGGCAGCCAGACACTGTAGTGCACCAGAATGGCGGCAATGCTGACCAGCGTTACCCCGTTCTGGAGCAGGCTACCCAGGTTATCCAGCAACGAGAGTGATCGGCTGGACGCCTCGCTGTTGGCCCGCTCCAGGTGGTCGTAGTAGTCCGGGTTGTCATAGAAGGCCAGATCGACCTCAGCCGCTTTAGCGTGGATCAGATTTTTTACATGATCCAGTACATGTTCGGCCTGCGCCGTGCGGATCCAGCTCGTCAGTCCGCTCAGCCCCTGCGACAGCAGCAGCACCCCTCCCATGAGCAGGGCCGGCCACAGCACCGGTTGCACGGTCTCCCAGGAGAGGCCGCCTCCGATGGCTACCGCCACGGCATCCACCAGATGCTTGGTCAGGTACACCAGCGCGGCCGGCAGCACACCACTGACCAGGAGCAGCAGCAGCCAGAGCAGCGTCCAGCGACCCGTCGCTTCCCAGATGAGTCGCAGCGCCCGTACCAGATAAGTTATCTTCAGCCGTACTTCCTGTAGGCCCCGGCGCCACGACCCCATTAGCTGCATAAGATCGAGCAAGGCGATCTATTCAAGGTAAAGCTCCAGACGATATGGAAACGACAAGGTTCCACGAAACGTGGGAGGCCTCTCATTCAGAGCCCACTGAGATCCCCTGTGGGACAGGGGCCGTGGTGGGGATGGTGATGGCCCCAGTGATGGCCCCAGCCTCGTGGAATGTGAGGAGGTCTTCCCCATCCTGAACCCGTCAGCGTCTTTAACGCTCCAAGCTGCTTGAGCGTGGGACGCGCCCACGACTTTTTGGGCACTTCAGCGTCACTCATTATACTCAAACGGAAGATTAAGAGGGAATACTCAAACAGAATATTAAGAAGGGAAGGGGGAAAAGCTTCCCTTCCCTTCTTTGTTCACAGTATTCTTTGAGCTTTGGCAAATTAGTGGTCACCAAAACACAATAAGCTAGGATCCTGAGAGTCCCTGAGGACATCACCTACACCCGAGGGCTTTAGACAGTCGCCAGGGGGGATGTCTTTAATGATGTCTTTTACTATACCATACGCTTTTAAGACCGGCTTCTCCCATGGCCTCTTTGAGACGTTGTAGTGCAACATGGTGTCACCTTGTTTTGATTTTGAATTAATCAAGCTACTCATAATTTCTCTTCACTTCGCAGAAAAAAATACTACTTCTGGCTCATTTACGAGTGCTCCTTAGGCTCATCATTGGATTGTCTCCAGCCAGGTTTTTAGAATGATCAGCTTGTACAGGATAAAGGCGGATCTGCTTCTTACCCACACATCATTCATTAAGTTATTACAGAAATAATTGTAATTTTTATATATATAATCACTACTAACATATTCGCCTAGTTTATTATCATTCATAATCATTTTTAATCTTTTTTTTTCATACTTATATAAAGCTTTATGAAAAGCATAATCTATACTAGACTTATGTACTCTCCATCGATTTTTTTCAGGAAGAATTTCACCTAATGATAATCTTAAAATATATCTCGTCCATCCGTTTCTAAGTTTATAAAACAGAGGATAGCTAATACTTAGTTCTATTAGACGACGATCGAAAAAAGGATATCTAGATTCTATATTGTTACTTCTTTCTACAATATCTACAAATTCTACTGCCCACTGCCATCCCCCATCAATTATCTGCCTCCAGTGTCTTTGTATCAAGGATAAATCACTATTTATAGAATGCTTTCGACAATTTAACAGTTTAAGCAAAAAATTTCGAATTAATATTTTCTTAGAAATAGATTTATAATAAACTGATATCCATCGAAATGCCCTAATAACGTCAATCCATTTCAATTGACAAAGCCATTTAATTAATACAGAATTAATCAGTTGAATTGCTAATTGATTAAAACTAGTTTTATATCTAAGTTCACACATTTTTATTTCTTTTTCGAATCTTATCCATCTTTTTTGCTCAAATAAATATGTTAGCCAATCCCAACCATAGGAGATAACAGTATCACCATCAATTCCATTCAGCATAACTCTAATATTCTTCTCTCTAGCAATTTTTGAAAATTTAAATATTAAATGATAGTTAGATACTTCAAAAGGTTGACTGTATCTAGCAATTATTTCTTCTAATGATATAATAGGACTATATTTAGTTGCATCTAAAAATATTGGATATATATTTTCGTATTTACGTATTACTTCATCAACATAATCTCTCTCATCTATCCATTTTATATATGTATCAGGGATATCCCGGAATATAGCGCTAAAGCTATATAACATCTCATTCTTTCTTCTCAACAAGGTAGCAGCCATACTGGTCACTGATGATGAATCTAGTCCACCACTTAGGTGTGAACCAATCGAAAAAGCACTACGGAGTCGACAACGAACTGATTCTTCAAAGCAAGCGCGAAAAGCCTCCATATATTCGGCTTCTGTGCGAAAGCGAACTTCCTGCTCCAGGTCGGGCTGCCAGTAACGCCATAGACGCAACCCTTGAGCGTCTGCCAGCAACGCGTGACCGCCGGGCAATCGCCGGATTGCCCGGTAGAACGTCCGTTCTTTCTCCTGGTCTAGAGTGTCCGTCATAAAATGGTGGACCAGCTCTTCATCGATATCCTGCAGCACTTCAGGCAACCGACGTATGGCTGGCAGCAGCGTGGCAAAAGCGAAACGGCGACCGTCGTGCAGATAGTAAAAGGGCCGCACACCCATGCCATCACGCGCGGCAAAAAGCTGGCGCGTCCGCCGATCCCAGAGGGCAAACGCAAAGTCGCCAATAAGACGATCCGGACAGGCAGTGCCCCAGCGGCGATAGGCAGCCAGGATCAGCTCGGCATCCGTTATCGGCCGCTCCGCACTCGATCGAAGTCGCAGCGCTGTTAGCAATTCGTCGCGATTGTCAATGCGCGCATCGGCCACCAATACCAGATCTCCTTCGGGAGCTATAAGCGGCTGCTGTTCATGGAGCGATTCCGGCGTAGTGTGCAGCATCCAGTGCGCCAGGAGCACCGGCCCTTCCTGCCAGCGTCCCTGTCCGTCCGGCCCCCGATGCGCCAGCACGTCCAAGGCCGGCCACAGCGACTCGATCGCGATGGGTTGTCCATCAAAGTGAATCAGTCCTAAAATGGCACTCATGCGACCTCCAACTGATGCTGCACAAACATTTCCAGCGCAGCCACCACGTCAGGCATTCGTTCCAGTCCCGCTGGGCGTTCCAGCGCCATCACGGGAACGTAGCGCGCCAGATGGCCTACCTGCCGCAGATGCCGGGCCGACGTTTGCGTCTGCTCCAGCAGTACCCGTGTGTAGGTATGCATCAGCAATTCCAGAAAAGCTTCCCGGCCACGCAGCGTACGCATCTGAATCGTATTGCCCGGACGCAGCGCGAACAGCGCTGCCAACGGCAGAGGCCGGTCGACGCCGGCTGGCAGCCGCATCACTCGCTTTTCGATAGCCGGGTGCACACGCGGTAGTCCATCCGGTTCTGACTGCATCACCTGCCGCAGGGCTTCCGGCCAGAGCTTGAGCTGCGGATAGGAAGGCAGCACCAGCGGCGGACCGTCGGGTTGCTCGTCCAGTACGAGCA
>JALSJJ010000073.1 GCA_026989375.1 Rhodothermus sp. | reverse complement strand
GTTCGATCAGCGCTGTACGCAGGGAGGCTTCGTCACGCGGTCTGTGGCGCATCTTATCCTTCGGCCCGCACGCCTCCCCACGACTGCTGAGTCGCAACGGGCGTCTCAGGTCGCAGGTGCGTGCTTTTAAGTTCCTCCATACCCTCCGTTTCCAACAACCACTTCAAAAACGGCCGGTCCTTCAGGCTATGCAGGTTATTCTCTTTCCGAAACTCCCAGGACTGCCCGTATTGCGGGTTCTTGTAGCGCTTCAGCCATTCCAGCCGGTCTTTCAGCCGCTCGGCCGGCACCAGCAGCTTTTCCAGCCCAAAGATGGCCTCGTCACGGCTCTGAAACGTTAGATCGTACTCCTTCGACATCACAATGGCCTCTTCCGGACAGACCTCTTCGCAGTAGCCGCAGTAGATGCACCGCAACATGTTGATCTCGAACCAGGCTGGCTCGCGCTCCTTGACATCGTCCACTTCTTTTGCCTGCATGGAGATGGCCAGTGGGGGGCAGGCCCGAGCGCACAACCCACAAGCCACACAGCGCGGCCGCCCGTTTTCCTCTACCAGCACCGGACGTCCCCGGTAGCTGTCCGGCGGATACCACTGCTCGTCCGGATACTGGAACGTATAAAGCGGTGAGCGCATCTTGCGCCAGGTGTAGGCCAGGCCCTTTACGACGGTTGGGAGATAGAGGCGCTCCCAAAAATTCAGCTTGCGCTCATTAGGTGTAGCCAGGTTGGCAGGCTTGCCGGGCATAGGTTGTGCGCGTTTGTTTCGTTCAGAGCACCGGGCGGTAAACGTCGAAGCAGGCCTTCAGGGTTCGCCTCGCGTTCACTTTTGCCGAAACACAAGGGTCAGAGGTACGCCCTCAAAGCCAAAAGCGGCCCGAATCTGCTTTTCCAGGTAGCGACGGTACGCCTCTTTGATACCTTCCGGATAATTGCAGAAAAAGGCGAACACAGGGGGAGCCGTATCGACCTGCGTCACATACTTGATTTTTACCGGACGTCCCCGATAGGTAGGTGGATGTTGCTGCCGAATGGCTTCCTGCAATACCTCGTTGAGCCGACTGGTGGCAATGCGTTGCCGTCGATTCTCATAGACGCGCAAGGCTTCCTCAAGTACCCGATGGATACGCTGGCGCGTCCTGGCCGAAATAAACACCAGCGGCACATGCGTCCAGGTCGGCAGCCGGTGGCGAATCGCTTCCTCCCATATTTTCATCGTGTTGGCGTCTTTTTCAATCAAGTCCCACTTGTTCACCACCAGCACCATACCCTTGCGCAATGCTTCGGCCTGGCGCAAAATGCGGATATCCTGAGCTGTCAGTCCTTCGGTGGCGTCGATCAGCGTGATGGCCACGTCGCATTCGCGCAGGGCTCGCTCGGTGCGCAGCGTCGCATAGAACTCAATGTTTTCCCGAATGCGCGAGCGACGCCGCAGACCGGCGGTATCGACCAGTACGATCTCCCGTCCGTAGTACTTGAGTACCGAATGCACCGCATCGCGTGTGGTGCCGCTAACGTCGGTCACAATCGAACGCTCCTGCCCCAGCAGGGCGTTTGTCAGCGACGACTTGCCCACATTGGGCCGGCCTACGATTGCCAGACGGGGGCGCTCATCGGTTTCCGCTTCGCCGTCACGGACCGGCAGCCGTTGCACCAAGGCATCGAGCAGTTCACCGGTTCCCCGCCCGCTCAAGGCACTGATCGGATAGACCTCGGACAGGCCAAGCTGGTAGAAGGTACTGGCCTCCCAGGTACGCTCGTCGTTGTCGGCCTTATTGGCCACGACAAAAACCGGTTTTTGCGTACGCCGGAGCAGCTCAGCCAGCGCGTCATCCAGGTCGGTCACCCCCGTAGTCACATCAACCATAAACAGGATCGCATCGGCCTCTTCGATGGCAATCTGCACCTGTTCTCGGATGGCCTGCTCGAAGATGTCCGAGGTGTTGGGCACGTACCCACCGGTATCCACGACCGAAAAGCGCACCCCATTCCATTCGGCCGTGCCGTAGACGCGATCGCGCGTTACGCCCGGCTGGTCATGCGTGATGGCTTCATGCGAACGGGTCAGCCGGTTGAAAAAGGTCGATTTTCCAACGTTCGGCCGTCCCACAATGGCAACCAGCGCCATGATTCCACTCCACCGGGTTTGGTCCGGCGCGTAGAAGCCCGTAGCCGGCCATTTCGTTCCCGACGCTACCGGCGATCTCGGTGCTCGAGGTGCAACGCGCGGAAGAGCATGTAGGCGGCCTGTCCGGTTTCGCGTGTAAAGATGTAATTGACACCGGCCCCCACAGCCATCCCGGCCAGCGGAATGAGCTGTCCCAGCTTGCGGCGCGCCAGGTTTTTGACCAGTTCGCGGGGCAGATGCCGGTTCTGCTCGCGCACGAAGTCGCGCGTACGTCCCTGATAGGAAGCACCCCGTGCCAACAGGGCGGCCGCCACACTCACCTCCCGCCAGGCCGCTTGCCGGGCTTCCGATGTACCAGCCGCTGCCGCATTAAAAATAGCCAGCACCAGCGGCCGATACACTGGATTTTGCACGCGAAAGCCATACACGGCTCCGATCTGCTGAATCAATCGCAGGTTGATCCCGAAAAGCAGCGGCACATCGGCAACAGCCAGCGTAAAACCGCCCAGACCAGTACCGGCCCCTTCGAGTGCTGCCAGCACGGCATGCTGATCGAAAAAGCTGCGCGCGACTGGATCGAGCCGCTCCAGCGATTCTGTGCGCAATGCCTCAATCCGATCCCCCCCGATGCCCGCCTTCCGGACAGCCTCCAGCACGTACTGTTCATTGTAGGTCCAACTGGCCACATCATGCAGCGCCTCAAGAAAGCGTGCTACCGCAGCATCAAGTTGCTCTCGCCAAGCGGCTGGTGTCACGCGTTTGACAAGCCAGTCCACCGGACGCATGGCCCGATCGAAGGCTTCCTGCCACAAGGGGCCTCCCGAGCGCACCCAGCGCTCAATCTCCCGTCGGGCGGCCTCGTCATAAGTCAGCGGCATAGCGCAAACAGGTTATGGCTACGGCATGCCCTCTACGAAGGAAAAGCTATGGAGTTGCGCTTACCGGATCAGCCAGAGTCCAAGCAGTCCCACCACGAAGCAATAATAGGCAAAATATACCAGCTGTCCCCGCCGCACCACCTGCAGCAGCACTTTAATGGCAGCAACCCCTGAGATGTAAGCGGCCAGCGTACCGATTATCAGCGGTAGCATACCAATTGCTTCCCGAGTGTGCAACAGTTCGATGCCTTTCAGCAACGTAGCGCCCAGCACAACCGGCAACAGCATCAAAAAAGAAAAATCGGCCGCTCGTTCAGGCCGCACGTTCTGGTAAATGGCTGCGCAGATCGTGGCACCCGAACGCGAAATACCCGGCAGCATGGCAGCCGACTGCGCCATACCCACCACAAGCGCTTTTAACGGCGACAGATCGCCATCTGGATGACGCCGTAGCCGGGTCAGCACCAGCAGCACTCCGGTTACCAGCAACATGCCCGCTGCAAACCGGGGGGCTTCGAAGGTCTGCTCAATCCAGTCGCCCAGCAACACGTAAACCAGTCCGGTGGGAATCATGGTGATCACAATCCAGACAGCCAATCGAAAAGCATCACGCGTCCGATACCGCACAGGCCAGTCGGCCGGACACGGCAACGCCTTCCACACTTCGCCTACGATAACACCTACCCGCCGCCAGTAAACCGTGAGAATGCTCAGCACCGTGCCGAAGTGCACAAACACCTCGAAAGTAACACCGCCCGGATTCAGCCCCAGTACATACTGTCCGAGCACCAGATGACCGGACGACGAAACCGGCAGAAACTCCGTGAGCCCCTGCAACAGACCTAAAATCAGGGCTTCCCACCAGGACATGGTTTCTATGCGCACCTTATTCCAGGAGTGGCCTAACTTACAGGATGACGTCCAAACGTGCGGCTTTTGGTCTATGCATTTCACGAATTTTCTGCCTGCACCGCCTCAGGTGGTCGGGGCTCCACCAGCAGCACCTCTTCCCGCTCAAAGACGACAGCGCCCGGTTCGGCCCCCCGTGGCTTGCGCACGTACTTGCGCGGCACCACTACGACGGGCACCACACTACTGCCACGCGCCTTGCTGAAGTAGGCGGCCAGCGATGCAGCCCGCTCAAGCACTTTCCGATCAGGCTGGCAGTTGCGGCCGGGCACCCGCAGAATCACGTGCGAGCCAGGCACGCCCCGGGCATGCAGCCACAGATCGTATTTACGGGCATAGCGGAAGGTCAGCGCGTCGTTTTCCCGAGCATTTCGACCGATCCAGGCTTCAAAGCCATTCCCCAGCGACACCCGTCGAAATGCCGGCGCGGCGTCCGGCTGCCTCTGACCGGTTCGCCCGATCCCCAGCGCGGCCAGCTCGCGAGCATGGCGCTGCTGGAAAGCACGTAAAGCCGCCATCGTATCAACCTGTTCCAGTTCGCCCAGCAGCACCTCCAGCTTCGGAAGCCGGCGGTGCACCTCCTCCTGGCGCTGGCATAATGCTGCGCGTTCCTGGCGAGCCTGCCGGGCGCGTTCGTAGTAAGCCTGCGCGTTCTCTACCGCCGAACGGGTAGGATCGAGCGGAATACGCACCATGGTGCCATCCCCAAACCAGTCAGGTAGTGCCACCGCCTTGGCCCCAGGGGGCACCTGAGGTGCCTGTGCCATGAGCAGATGCCCCCACCGTTCATACTGCTCGGCCCGATCGGGAGCAGCCAGCGCCGCTTCGAGCGCCTGCCGCTCCCGGCGGGCCCGCTCAATCGCTGCTTTCAGGGCCTGACAGAGCGGCTCGTACGCCTCCCGAAAAGCCCGTACAGCCAACCCGCGACGCACGGCCGCACGTACCGCCGCATCGACCGTGTGGAACATCTCGCAGGGCAGATGCGCCAGATGCGCCAGCGGAATTAATGCGAAGTGCGTCGTCCAGCGATCCGCCTGATAGCATCGAGGGGCCGGACATGCCAGCTCCTTCTCAAGCGCCCGGCCGGCATCGTACAATCGCCGAAGTTCCGTCTCACCACACGCACCCGGCGTCGGCACCTGCACCCCGGCCCGAAACACTGTCTCCTGCGCCAGCAGGGCATCAAACAACGGGAACGCTGCCGCCACGGCCTGCGCAAGCGTTTTCCGGTCGGGCCGCCACCTTGCACAGAATGCTTCAAACGAATCCACCACCGGCGCCGGATGCGGTATCGGGGCCTTCTGACCACGCCAGGCTTCGTCCCGCTGAAAAGCGGCCCGCACCTGCCCGTCAGGCGCTACCCAGAGCACATTTGGATGGGGGCCGTACAGCCAGCACTGAAACCAAGATCCATCATCCAGCTCAAAAAACAGCACGCGATCTCGCTCGGCCACCCGCACCCCACAGAGAGTGCGCCCCTGCGCTTCCTCAAACAGGGTGGCTACGTTGCGGCGCGCCCGACTGTACCCCTCAACGCGAAACACGTAGCGAAAAGCACCGGTCGAGATACGTACCATCCACTCGGCCGCTGGCTGTGCAAAAGCCAGTACCAGCTCATCCCGCACCTGTGAGAAAGCATCGCCCAGCAGACTCCCTGCAAGCGCACGATGCCATTCATCAGCCAGCGCCCGCCATGTATAGTAAGTGTGCAGCATACCTGTCCCTAAACGACCCAGTCGCGTGCACGGCCAAGGGCAGACCCGAATCCTATCTGCGCCGCTGACGGCGCTCAACAAGTACCGAAAGCCCCCAGATTAGCGCCCACGCAATTGCCATCCACCACCAGCGTCCTACCAGCAGCACAAGCACGTTAACGCCATAAAGCCCATGAAACAAGGCAGCAGGCGCACCACGCCGCATGCGAGGCAGATGCGGCGCTGCCAGCCATGCTCCCAGCTTGAGCAGCAGCATCAGGGGCGTGTAGACAAGCACGATCCAGCGCGCCCAGGGCAACGCCGGGATCGCAGCCAGCACAATCACTACCGTAACAGCAAGATCCAGCAGCGCCTCTTTGAGCCAGCGTCCCATTTTTTATCTCCGACGGCAATCAAGTCGCTCGAAATATCGCTGTTTTTGATTTCCTGTGAAGCATCTCCCATCTTTTTTTTCCGTTCTTTAAGCGCAACCTCCCTTCCAACATTGCACCACATGCCCGGGATATCGATTTTTGCCTATCAGATACTCACCCAACCCGACCCCAACCATGCAAGCCCGCCTTAAATATGTCGAAGGACTGACGTTCATTGGTCAGGCTGGCTCCGGTCACTGGACCGTGCTCGACTCTTCGCATGGCGGACGCACCTCCGGGGCCACCAGCCCGATGGAAATGGTACTGCTGGCCCTCATGGGCTGCTCGGCCATGGATGTCGTTTCGATTCTACAGAAAATGCGGGCCCCCTTTGTCGATCTGCAGGTCGAAGCTCAGGCCGACCGAGCCGAGACCCACCCACGCGTCTACACCCGCATCCATCTAACCTATCGCGTCTTTGGACGCGGACTCAAGCCTGAGCAGGTAGCCCGTGCTGTACAGCTCTCCCAGGAAAAGTACTGCTCCATTACCGCCATGCTGCGATCTACTGCGTCCATTACCTACGAAGCATGGATCGAAGACCCGGAAACGGGCCAGAAACAACCGGTGGCTTTCGCCCAGCAGTCAGGTAACGCACTTTCCTCGGAATGACTGCTGCGAATTCAGCCTGAACAAAAAGCCATCGGTCCCACGCAAAACCTGACAGCTGCGCACCCAACCCGCAGCATGCTATAGGGCTTCCGGTCCGAGGCTAACAGACGCGACCGCTCCTTTTGTTTATCCCGGTCAGATACTGAGGCCGCCCCTGCAAAAGGGGAACAGGCAAGACACAAGCCCGAAGCGGCCTCTACAAGGCACTGAGCCAGTGCAGGGATGCACGCATATGGAATTCGTCGCCACCTTACAAGCCTGCTTCACGCTGCAGCCGCTCCCAGAGCAACACCCCAGCCTTCTGTACGCTGCGCAGGTAGAAGACGGCCTGCAGGGTAGCCTTCCATTCTGGCGAAAGATCCCCATGCCGTCCCTGGCGAGCCAGGCGATCACACTGCGCGTGATAGAGCGCGATCGCCGCTGCCACCGAAATGTTAAAACTCTGCGTAAACCCGACAATCGGGATCACACATCGGTCGTCAGCCTGTGCCAGCAGTTCCTGTGAGACGCCTTCTACTTCATTACCGAAAACCAGCGCCGTCGGCACCGTAAAGTCGAACGTGTCAATAGGAGCGGCTTTCTCCAGCGTCATGGCGACAATGCGATAGCCCGCCGCCTTCAGAGCAGGTACTGCTTCGGTGGCGGTCGGCCATGTCCACACGTCTAACCATTTATCAGCCCCCTGACTGGTACGTTCGGACGTCTTGTATTTCTGGACGTTGCCCTTGATAATGCCAACTCCCTGATAGCCCAGCGCTTCTGCTGAACGCATGACAGCACTGATGTTGCCCGTATTAGCCAACCCTTCGACAACCGGAATTACCGTGTAGGTGCGCCCTTCCAGCACTTGCGCAATTCGCTGTTGACGTCGTTCGGTCACATACGGCCGCAACCATTCGACGATGATATCCGGCGTGTAATGCTGAAACTGCGCGGCTATCTCCTGTGGATCGGCTACATACCCCTGATGGGCAGCCGCCTGGAACACACGCGTCAGCTCCTGTTGCAACCGCTCTGCCGGTGTCTGCAGCATCGTTTCCGGTAAAAAATGCGTTACGAGCCCGTCTTTTGCACTTTTCTTACCCCTGAGACAGACACCCACCCGAATGCGCGCCGTAGATTAAGGCCGTCCAACCAGAAAAACAAACGGAAAACGCACCATGGAGCTTCAGGATAAAGTAGCAGTCGTGACCGGTGCCAGCAGCGGACTGGGCCGGGCTTTCTCCATAGCCCTTGTGCAGAAAGGGGCACAGGTATATGGACTGGCTCGACGGGCCGAACGCCTGAACGCCCTGCGCGATGAACTGGGCCCTCGCTTTCACCCGATCGCCTGCGACGTGACCCGTCCGAATGATGTCGAGGCCGCCTTCCAGCGCGTGATTCGCGATGCAGGGCGCCTGGACATTCTGATCAACAACGCCGGACTGGGCAAGATGGGGCCCGTCGATGAGCTTTCCCTGGAAGACTGGGACGTGCAGATGAACACTAACCTGCGGGGCGTCTTTCTGTGCACCCGCGCAGCCGTACCCCAGATGAAAAAACAGAACGCCGAAACCGGCTTCGGCGGCCATATCATTAACATCGCTTCAGTGGCCGGTCTAATCGGTAATCCTAACCTGAGCGCCTATAACGCCACAAAATTTGGCGTGCGGGGCTTCAGTGAAGCTCTCATGAAGGAGTTACGCGACCATGGCATCAAGGTGACCTGCGTCTATCCGGGCTCCGTCGCCACCGAGTTCTTCGACGTGTCCGGCATGCGCGGTGCCGACCGCCCCGTCACGCCCGAGCAGGTAGCGCAGACCATCCTGCATATCCTGGAGACCGACGACAATTACCTGATCTCCGAGGTGGTCATTCGGCCGCTGCGCCCACGCTAACTTTTCTCAGCGACACAAGGGCTATCCGAAAAAAGGGAGGGATCGGAATCCCGATCCCTCCCCTGTGCTCCGAGACCCGGGATGCCTTCCGACTAATTTTGCGCCGACTCTGAGTCGGTATCGCTCAGACGGAAAACAACGGGCAGCACCATACGGACCGGCACCGGACGCCCGCGCTGTTGCCCAGGCTTAAATTTGAGCTGACGGACGCAATGCAGTGCTTTTTCATCCAGGCTGGCCTCTACACTGCGTATCACTTCCGGATTGGCCACGTTGCCGTTCTCATCCACGATAAAGCGGATAATAACCCGACCTTCTACCCCTGCCGCCTTCGCTTCTTCTGGATAGCGAAGGCATTCGGTCAGTCGGCTAAAGCCGCCAATAAGCTCGGGCATTTCTTCCACTACTGTGTAAACCTCATCCGATTCGCTGGGCTGCTTACCGGGTGCAGCAAGCTCTTTTTGCTCAGGCTGCACGGGCGTGTCAGGCATCTCTGTGCACGCTATTATTCCGGTCAATCCGATCAGCATACCGATCAGCATCAGGCGCACGTAGCGTGGCGTCAGCGATTGTGCAGGATGCATCATGGCCTCCATACGTTGTTTAAGGGTGGAGTGTCTTGAAAGCGACAGGCTCAATTTCAAAGCAGGCGCACGCTGCGCCTGCAACAGTACCGTCAGCAATAAGCGAGCATAGCTGGCGGGCGACGTGATGCGCTGTGCCAGTACTGCCCGGTCACACAGTACCTCCCGCAGCAGCTCCAGTCTCCGACGATAGCCCCAGAGCAGTGGATGAAACCACAGCAGGGTCAGCACGCCTTCCTCAAAAAGCTGTGCTCGAAAATCGCGCCGTTGCAAGTGAACCAGCTCGTGCCACAGTATCGGTCGGCGCATCTGTGGATCGCTGAGCGCCATCTCCGGCACCACAATGATCGGCCGTCGCCCACCCATCGAGAAAGGAATCGCCCTCCCGACCAGGAGCCGTATCGTGCGACGAATGCCCAGTCGCAAAGCCATTTCCGCTACTTCGGCCTGCAACGCAGGAGGCGCCAGCCGGCATTGCCGCAGATAGCGTCGCAGCCGTACCCAGCGCCCCCCAAGTATGGCCAGACGAACCGCAATCCCCATCCCCCACACAATGCCCACAACCCAACCCACCCCCATTCCCTGCCTGCCACCGACCTCAGCCGATACCTGCACCGCCTGCATACCGACCCAGGTGAACATCGCAGGCGCCTCGGGACGCCAGAGCGACACTTCCGGAAGCCACGCCAGTCGCATCCCATAGGCCAGCAACCCCAAGGGCAACGCATAAAAACCAGCCTGCAATAGCGCATAAGCTGCTTCTGGCCAGCGTCGAGCAACGCGCCGAACGCTCAGCAACAACAGTAGAGCCGGCACAGTCCAGAGCAAAAGCAGCCACGCTCCCACCGTCCAGTACTCATGTAGCCTCATTGGACCTGTCCAGCTTTTCAATCAGACGTTGCAATTCGGCCAGCTCTTCCGGCCGAAGCGACTCCTGGCGCACCAGCGTTTGCACCAGTTCCAGCGGTGAACCAAACACCCTGTCCACCAGTCGCTGCAGCAGATTCGCCTTGAACTCTTCCGGCGGAACGGCCGGCCGGTACACGTACATGCGTCCCTGCCTGCGAAACGTCAGATAGCCCTTTTCGGCCAGATTGCGCATAACCGTCATCACGGTCGTGTAAGCCCGATCCCTCCCCAGACGAGCGTGCACCTCGGCCACCGACGCCTCGCCCAGCTCCCAGACGACCTGCAAAATCTCCATTTCCGTTTCGCCAAAAGGCACCAAAGCACGGCGCATAAAACCCTTACCCTTTTGGTTCACATTTACTATTTCCATCATACTAAAATAATAGTAAAAAGTCAAGCGTTGCGATCCACTTTTTTGTCCTGCAGCGGATCGGGTCTGGATAGCGAACCAAGGCGGATAGACACGGCATACCAAGTTCCATCCAGGGATTCCGGAAGCCGATGCGCTGTACTCAGACAAGCAAAGTGCGGAGTTTATCATCAGTATTCGCATTGCTGGACGGTTTGTCCGTATTTTTGGAAAGGCCTACTGAAAAACTATCCAACGAAAAGGATATTATGGAACGTCGGCGCTTTCTGAAGCAAGCCGCGCTGGGGGCAGCTGCCACGGCCGTGCTGGCAAGCTGCGGTAATCAGCAGCCAAGCGAGCGCGGTGCGCCTGCCGTACAGACACTTCCCCGCCTGCGCTGGCGCCTGGCTTCAAGCTTTCCTCGAGGGCTCGACACAATCTTTGGCGCGGCCGAAGTGCTGGCCGAGCGCGTGCGCACCCTGACCGACGGCCGCTTCGAAATCCGCGTCTATCCGGCCGGCGAGCTGGTGCCCGGCCTGCAAGTGCTCGACGCTGTGCAGAATGGTACAGTCCCCATCGGCCATACGGCCAGCTACTACTTCATTGGCAAACATCCAGCGTTGGCCTTCGACTGTACGGTTCCCTTTGGCCTGACTTCTCGTCAATACAATGCCTGGGTACTTGAAGGCGGCGGTCTGGAACTGTTGCGTGAGCTGTTTGCTGAATTCAACATCGTGAATCTACCCGGTGGCAACACCGGCGCCCAGATGGGCGGTTGGTTTCGACGCGAGATCAACAGCTTGCGCGACCTGCGCGGCCTCAAAATGCGCATTCCGGGCATGGGAGGGCGCGTCATGAGCGAGATGGGCGTAACGGTGCAGGTGCTGGCCGGTGGCGAGATCTACCCGGCTCTGGAACGTGGTGCTATCGACGCCGCCGAGTGGGTTGGTCCCTACGATGATGAAAAGCTGGGATTCTACCAGATTGCCTCCTATTACTACTATCCTGGATGGTGGGAGCCGGGGCCAGCCCTGAGCTTCTATGTGAACCGGCGCGAATGGGAACGCCTGCCTACCTTCTATCGCGAAGTGCTCTGGACGGCTGCGCTGGAAGCCAGTCAGATCATGCTTGCCCGATACGATGCCCGTAACCCCGCAGCCCTGCAGCGTCTGTTGCAGGCCGGCGTGCAACTTCGGCGCTTTCCAGATGACGTGCTCCGAGAAGCTGCCCGTATTGCCGAAGAGCTGCTCAACCAGGAACAGGATCCGTTGTATCGCCGAATCTATGAAGCTTATCGCAGGTGGCGGGCGCAGAGCTATCGCTGGTTCAGCACCACCGAGCTGGCTTACGCTCAGTTTGCCTTCCCGCTATCTTCCTTCCTCGCAACCTGAGCCCTAACGCTCCCCCTTCTTGAGTATATGACGCTCTCGGCAAGGGGAAATCTGGATAGCAAACGTCTGATGAGCAAGGCGCTGTCATCAGCGTGGGGGCGTGGGGGCGTGCGGCCCCCAGCGTCTGCTGCCGCGGTGGCCAGATCGTAGGTGTTATCTCCGGATCGTGGAGGCCTTGCGTACAGGGCACCCGTTGCGCTGATCGTTAGCCTGCCGGAGCGCATGGTTCTCTTGTTCACAGGCACCGCAGCTTTTCTGGCACCTTCAAAATGTTTAGAGGGATTGACCCTGAGCCAGCGCACATATATAGGGTCCGTTCGGCTGCCCTCCAATCCCATTAGACTGTTGCGTTGTCCATGCAACGATTACCTTCGATCAGGCATTCACCTCCGAAAAAGGAAGACTCCGTTCCAAGACGTTGCTCAGAAGGACTATGGCTTGGACAACGTTTTCTGTAAGTCTTTCCGTTCGCCTGCTCGGTGGCAGCCACCGATTGCGTGCCTCTGTGCCAATAGTTTCTATCAGGAGCATTCAGCGTACCGCCCAGTTGACCATCTCCGGAAAGAGAATGATCAGCAACAGACCCAGGAGCTGAATCAGAATGAATGGCACAGCGCCTCGATAGATCTGGGTAGTGGTCAGCTCCGGTGGTGCCACTCCGCGCAGGTAAAAGAGCGCAAAGCCAAAAGGGGGCGTCAGAAACGAGGTCTGCAGGTTCATACCCACCATAACCCCGAACCAGACCAGATCGATATCCAGTGCCCGCGCTGCCGGCACCAGCAGGGGCAAAATGATAAAGGCAATCTCGAAAAAGTCGATGAAAAAGCCCAGGACGAAAATGGCAAGGTTGGCCACCACCAGAAAACCAACCATACCGCCGGGCAGGTTTGTCAGCAGCTCTTCGATCCAGATGTCTCCATAAAGGCCATAAAAAACCAGCGAAAAGGCCGTTGAGCCGATCAGCAGAAAGACCACCATGGTGGTCAGGCGGGCGGTTTCGTCCATGGAAGCCCGCAGCGCTTCAAATGTAAGGCGCCGGTTCAGGAGTGCCAGCACCATAGCGCCCACGGCCCCGAGCGCCCCGGCTTCTGTAGGCGTGGCAACGCCGGCAAAGATGCTGCCCAATACGAGCAGGATAAGCACCAGCGGCGGCAACATGACCAGCCCCACACGGCGGGCCAGCACACGTCCGGGCAAGTTTCGGTCTGAAGGTGGTAGGGCTGGGGCAGCTTTCGGTTTGAACAGGGCGACCCCGGCTGCATAGCATGCATAGAGCCCGGCCAGCGTCAGACCGGGCACCAGGGCGCCCAGAAACAGATCGCCCACCGACACGCCGAGCTGATCGGCCAGCACTACCAGCACCACACTCGGGGGAATAATCTGGCCCAGCGTGCCCGAAGCCGTAATGACTCCTGCTGCCAGCTCCCGGGAATAGCCATAGCGAAGCATGATCGGCAGCGAGATCATACCCATAGCCACTACCGAGGCTCCCACGACACCTGTAGCAGCGGCCAGCAATGTGCCCACGAACACAACAGCCAGCGCCAGCCCCCCCCGTAGCGGCCCGAACAGCATGCCAATTGTCTGCAACAGGTCTTCAGCCAGCCGGGATCGCTCCAGTACCGTACCCATAAAAATGAAAAACGGCACGGCCAGCAACACGTAATTTGACATGATCCCGAAGATTCGGTCAGGCAATGCCAGGAGCAGACTCCAGTCGAAGTAGCCCAGTGCTACGCCGATCCCGGCAAAGATCAGGGCCGTACCGCCTAAGGCAAAGGCTACAGGATAGCCTGAAAAGATGAGCACCAGGGCGGTAAGGAACATCAGGGGAGCCAGCCAGTCGCCGCTCATACTTTTCCAAAGCCGTCGTGTTCAGTATCCGCTCCTATCTGACGCAGCCGGGCAAACTGATGGATCAACATGGAAATCCCCTGCAGCGCCAGTAAAACAAAGGCGACCGGAAGCATCGTCTTCAGTGGATAGCGGGGCAATCCGCCTGGATCCGGCGACAGCTCGCGCACTATCCATGAATTGACTACCCATCCCCATGATACCCACAGCATCAACGCACAGAAAGGCAGCAAAAAAATTCCTGTACCCACCAGATTAATCCAGGCCCGCACCCGGGGAGAAAGCCGACCATAGACTACATCCACCCGCACATGTGCATCGCGCTGCAGCGCATAGGAAGCCCCCAGCAGGAACACCAAGCTGAACAGATACCATTGCAGCTCAATGTAGAAGTTCGAGCTCAACCCGATACCCGTGTATCGGTCCAGATAGCGCACCACGGCATTATAGGCCCCCACCAGTACCATCACCAGTACCAGCCAGTAAACCAACCGGCCTACCCATAGATTAAGCCGATCAATGGCTTGGGCCAGTTTTAGCCAGCGCTCCATCGGCCGAGGTCCATTGACTGGGTTCCGGCTTCAAGCATAACGGTTTTTCCCCAGATTTACAAGGCAACCCCCAAAAAAAGCCCCTGCATTTTAAAAGCAGGGGCCTCCTTGCTCTTTGCTATGACACCTTCGCTATGGTTGGGCCGAGGCATCCCAGGTTAGAATATCCTTTTCCGACTTGGGCCGGTCGCGCCATTCCTCAGCGTCAGGCAGCGGTCCTTTCTTTTCCGTGATATTATAGCCCATCTCCTTCCACTGTTCGGCCAAGTATCGATTCCATTCAATGTAGTGTTGCCATTCCTCCGGCACCTCGTCGTCCGGATAGATGGCCTCGACCGGACAGGTAGGCACGCAGGCATTACAGTCGATGCATTCGTCAGGATGGATCGCCAGAAAGTTCGGCCCTTCGTAGAAACAGTCGACCGGGCAAACTTCGACGCAGTCGGTGTACTTGCAATTGATGCAGGGCTCACAGACAACGTATGGCATGATGACCAGCGTTCAATGTTAACGGATCCGACGAGAATATACGGTGTACAGCAATGGGTATGCTACGGCTTTTTGTATGCAAAACGACTTTCCTTTACACAATCGGGTTCCCTGTTGATGCCAGAGGACTGGCGCAGCGTCCGGAATTTTGTTTAATTGCGCCCGAAACGGCGTGCACTCAAGACAAAATGGCCATGAAAACCACCATTCGCACGATAGCGCTCATCGCGCACGACGGTAAGAAGGCTGACATGGTAGCCTTCGCCATGCAACACCGCGACCTACTGGCTCGCTTTGAACTGGTAGGCACCGGCACAACGGGCAAGCTGCTGGAAGAGAAAGTAGGCCTGCGGGTCCGGCGTTTTCTATCGGGCCCGCTGGGTGGCGACGTGCAAATTGCTGCACGCGTGGTAACGGGCGAAATTCACGCCGTGTTTTTCTTTGTGGACCCGCTTGATAAGCATCCGCACGACCCGGATATCCAGACGCTCATGCGGGCCTGCAATGTGCACAACGTCCCGCTGGCCACCAATCCGGCCACGGCCCACTACATTCTGACGAGCCAGGCCCTGCAGAGCGTCGAGCCCAGCGCAGCCGACGCAACCTCAGACGCCTGATTCAATCAAACAGACTACCCGTGCGCGCTGGCGGAGTCAGGCCGAAGTGCTGATAAGCACGGGGCGCGGCCACCCGTCCCCGTGGCGTACGCTCCAGGAATCCTTCCTGGATCAGATAGGGCTCGTAGACTTCCTCAAGGGTTCCGGGATCCTCCCCTACGGCCACGGCAAGCGTGTTGAGCCCTGTAGGTCCTCCACCGAACTTTTCGATCAGCGTACGCAGCAGGCGCACGTCCATTTCGTCAAGCCCGGCTTCGTCCACATCAAGTGCTTCCAGGGCCATACGGGCCACTTCACGTGTAATGCGGCCATCCCCTTTTACTTCAGCAAAATCGCGCGTGCGGCGCAGCAGACGATTGGCAATACGCGGCGTTCCCCGACTCCGACGAGCAATTTCATAGGCCCCCTCCTCGTCAATGGCAACGCCCAGAATACGCGCCGAACGCAACACGATCTTTTGCAGATCCTCGGTATGGTAATAGTCATAGCGAAATTCAATGCCGAAACGCGCCCGTAATGGCGCTGTCAGCAACCCCTTGCGCGTTGTAGCCCCGATGAGCGTAAAGGGCGGCAGCCGCAACTTGACACTTCGCGCGTTGGGACCGCTGTCGATCAGTATATCGATCCGGTAATCCTCCATGGCCGAGTAAAGGTACTCCTCGACAACCGGGCTGAGCCGATGAATCTCATCGATGAAAAGCACATCCCCTTCGTTCAGATGAGTGAGCAAACCCGCAATATCGGCCGGTTTTTCCAGCACAGGCCCGCTCGTAGTGCGGATGCGAGCCCCCATCTCCTCGGCAATAATGTAAGCCAGAGTTGTCTTTCCCAGCCCTGGCGGTCCGGAAAGTAATACATGGTCCAGCGTCTCCCCACGCTGCAGCGCGGCGGCAATGAACACCCGCAGGTTATCTTTGATCTTCGACTGGCCGATAAATTCTTCTAAACGACGTGGCCGCAGGGCCTTCTCGTAATCTTCTTCGGCGTGCTGCGACAAGGGACGCAATAAACCGGGCTCACGCATTGTCGGCTCTCTTAAGGCCTCGATTTTCTCAAAATACAACCAGGAAGGTCAACGGTCTGACACCACGGAGGTTTTCCGCAAAAATAACAACCTTCATCCGAGGCCGCGTTGACAAAACGTGTGCTGCGCCCTACGTTAAAGGCATTATGTTTGCAGTGGATCACATATTGATTGCGGATAGCGTCCTGGAGGCGTCTTTTGCCTGTCAGCTCCAGGCATGTCGGGGCGCCTGCTGCGTACAGGGCGCGGCGGGTGCCCCGCTGGAACCGGGCGAGCGCTTCGTACTGGAAGCGCTGGTGCCCACCCTGCGCTCGACGTTACGCCCTGAAGCGCAGGCCCTCATCGCTTCCCATGGCCCCTGGGAAAAAGTGGGGACCGACCGCTATGCCATTCGCTGCACGCCCGAAGGCGCCTGCGTCTTTGCCGTTTACGACGAGGCAGGTATCGCCCGCTGTGCTATCCAACAGGCCTACGAGCAGGGACGTATCGATTTTCCCAAACCGATCTCCTGCCATCTATACCCCCTACGCGTGGAACGCCGCCACGGTTTGGAAATTCTTCATTATGAAAAAATTTCGTTATGTGATGCCGCCCGCACACACGGCGCTCGTTGCGGCATTGCACTCGTAGATTTTCTGGAAGAACCTCTTGTGCGGCGCTACGGCCGCGCCTGGTATGAACGTTTTTGGACCCTATGGACCGAGCGCCGTCAGCTGCTCGGGCGGGTGCCTCAACAGACGGGAGGGACGGAGCCATGCTAAAACTCAAACAGGAACAAAAGCTGCAGCAAAAGCTCTCGCCGCAGCAGATTCAGTACATCAAGCTGCTGCAGCTTCCCACGCTGGCCCTGGAACAACGCATCAAGGCTGAGCTGGAATCCAATCCCCTACTGGAGGAAGGAGCAGAAGAGGAGGAAACGCCCCTTGAAGAAACGCTGGACGGAGCGCCCGAATCCGCTGATACCGAAACTGCTTCGGAGCCGGAAGCCGCCGAAGCAGCCACCGAAGAAGAAGCCTCCGTCGACTACGAAGAAGAAATCGACTGGGAAGAGCTCTTCAACAATGTGGACGACCTGTACGGCTACAAGGCACGGGTGGATCGCAGCGAAGAAGATGAAGAGCGACGTGAGCTGCCGCTACCGGCCCGTCCCTCGATGATCGAACACCTGCGCGAACAGTTGATCCTGCTCGATCTGAACGAAACCGAACGCCTTATTGCTGAACAGATCATTGGCTCCATCGACGAGGACGGCTACCTGCGGCGTCCGCTTGAATCCATCGTCGATGACCTGATGTTTACGCATGGCATCAGCGTGACCGAAGAAGACGTAGAACGGGTCCTCAAGCAGATCCAGCGACTCGACCCTGTCGGCATTGCTGCACGCGACCTGCGCGAATGCCTGATCGTCCAGCTTGAAGCCTTGCCCGAAGACACGCCCGGCCGTGAAGTTGCCCTCCGTATGCTTCGGGAGGCCTTTAAGGACTTCACCATGAAGCACTTCGAAGCCCTGCAACGCAAGCTCGGCGTCTCCGAAGTAGCACTTAAAGAAGCATACGACCTGATCCAGCACCTCAATCCTAAGCCTGGGGAAGGGGACCTGATCCCCCAACAGAATTACATTGTCCCGGACTTTACGGTCACCTACGAAGATGGCGAATTCATTATCACGCTCAACAGCCGCAATGCGCCCCAGCTTCGCATCTCCCGCCGCTATCGCCAGATGCTCGAGCAAATGGCCGCTGCAAAGAAAAAAGGAAAGCGCGTCAATGGGCTGGACGAAAAAACTCGGGCCTTCCTCAAAAACAAGCTGGAGTCAGCGCGCTGGTTTATCAACTCAATCAACCAGCGACGCCAGACCATGCTCAAAGTAATGAAAGCCATCGTCGAATTACAGGAAGACTTCTTCAAATACGGGGAGGGCCATCTCAAACCTATGATCCTCAAGGATGTGGCCGATCGCATTGGCATGGATATCTCTACGGTAAGCCGCGTCGTCAATGGAAAGTACGTCCAGACGGACTTTGGCGTCTATGAACTGAAGTATTTCTTCTCCGAAGGCCTGGCGACCGAAAGCGGCGAAGAAGTTTCCAACAAAGAAGTAAAGGCGCTCATTCAACGCATGATCGCCCAGGAAGATAAACGCAATCCGCTTTCAGACCAGAAAATCGCCGAGTTGCTGGCCCAGCAGGGCTTCAAAATCGCCCGACGCACCGTAACCAAGTACCGCGAACAGCTCGGCATTCCAGTAGCCCGTCTACGACGTGAAATCGTGCTGGATAATCGGCCCACCGAAACAAAGCGATCGAAAACGTAAACCCTCAGCGGGTCGCCTGCCTCGGACTTAACATCTGCACCTCCATCTGGGCCCGACGTAATCCTATGGTAAATGTGCTTCCTTCACCTACTTTACTCTTCACCGTCAACGTGCCATCGAGCAACTGTAACAACCGCTGGGCTACCGTCAGCCCCAGACCCGCTCCCTCATGGGTACGACTGATTCCTGTCGATCCCTGCTCAAATGCCTGAAACAGCCGTGCCAGTTTATCCGGTTCGATCCCCGGCCCCGTATCACCTACATCCACAAACAGGCGGGCCTCCTGCTCCCGCAGTCCAACATGCACGCCTCCCTGCCGCGTAAACTTAACAGCGTTTTCCACAATGTTATAAAAAATGACGTTCAGCGCTTCAGCATCGGCATAAACATAGACCGGATGCTCGGGATAACGGCAGGTTATGGCCAGGCCTTTTTCCTCGGCCATCTCATGTAGCTCCTCCAGAATAGGCTGCATCACCTTGCGTACGTCAACCAGACCAGGCTTAAGCCGGAGTCGGTCGGCCTCCATACGGGCCAGCAATACCAGATTGGTCAGCACCCGAAGCAGCCGACGCCCACTGTGCTCCACGATCTGCACAAATTCTCGTAACTCCTCAGGTACTTCTTCATGCAGAATCTGAGCGGCTCCCAGAATGCCTGCCAACGGCGTACGCAGCTCGTGTTGCATATTGGCCAGCAACGTATTGCGAAACTGCAGGGCTGCCTCGGCCTGCTGGCGGGCATTCTCTAACATCTCCTGTTGGCGCATCAGGGTACGCAGCACCAAGTAGATCGCGATTCCAATGCCCAGTAGAATCGTGGCCAGCACCACCGGCGATACCACGGGGTCCTTTACCCAGGGGCTACCTATGGCAATCAGCAGCGCACCAAAGGCCAGATAAGCCCCCAGAGGTTCAGATCGCCGCAATCCAAGTCCATAGACAATGGCGGTTCCTGCATAGATAAACAGGTAACCCACCACATAGTTAGGGCTCAGGTGGTTGACCAGGGTCAGCACCCCGAACCAGAGCAAAATGGCCCAGGATAACACGCACGCAACAAGAGCCAGATGCTTTCGAATCCAGGCGATTCGATAGGAGAGCAATACTGCTCCCAACGCCGCCCCTCCAATCAGCGCCCGCCACCAGAATGGATCCCAGGCTGCCGGGTCTGTTATACGATGCACAAACCAGAAGCCAATCGCCATGAAGAAAGCCAGCCATCCCAGTCGTCGATAGGTGCGTAGCAGCCAAGCAGGCGGTTCGACATGCACCGCCTTGATCTTTATCTGCCGGCTCATCGCGAAGCTGTTACAAGCGCACTTCGGTCTGTCATCAACCGATTAAGACTCAATAAAGATTACCTCCATAAAGGTACGCGCAATCAGCACAGACGTCAATGCTAACTTCCCGCTTGTCGTACACAAAACGAGCGGAAGCACATCTATCAGCCATGCGTCCACCACAGTCAATTCGCCGAGCAACCCACTACAGCTCTCCTGCTACGCTCGAACGCCTTTTCCTGACATGGGAACGATACGTAACCACATCGAACACCCAACCGTAGGCATTCATAGACAAAACGCATCTGTCAGCAATCCATGCGTTTTTGGCTCAGATTTTGTTTAGAGTATGTGAAGCATACCCTTTGAAACCTAACGGTTCGAAGCCATGCGCACAACAGCCCAACGTTCCGTCGGTTCAGCCCTGGCTCGCTTGTTTGTTTATTACCTGAGTGGTCGAATCGCCGAAACCCAGTGGCGACAGCTCTCACGCCTACTGGACGCCCGCACCACCACCCCGGAAGAACGAGAAGCTCTGGCCGCTTTCGTGAGTGACCTCCTGCAGGAACGACAGGCCGAACTTCGAATCCCACGCCTCAAAGAATTCCGTGAGCTCCTGGCTACTGCGCGCATGGCTGTATAGATTTCCCTCAAAGGGTCATTTTTTCCGCCGAACCTCACTGTGGGGTTCGGCTTTTTATTTACGGAGAATTGCTCTCACGATCCAGGAAAACGATAGCATGATGCAGCTTCCTGAAAGCGCTTCGATCTGTGAAGTCGGTCCTCGTGACGGTTTCCAGTATGAAACGACTTTTATTCCTACTGAACGCAAGGTTGCTGTCATTCAGAAACTGATCGCAGCCGGTGTGCGCCGCATTCAGGTGACTTCCTTTGTCCATCCGAAATGGGTCCCCCAGATGGCCGATGCGGAGGAGGTCTGTCGCCGCCTGCCCGACCGGGATGATGTGATTTTTTCCGGGCTGGCCCTGAACGTCAAGGGCGTCGAGCGGGCCCATGCGGCCGGACTGCGCTACGTGGACCTGTCGATTGCTACCCACGACGAACACAGCCTGGCCAATGCAAACATGACCGTGGAAGAAGCGGTCCGGCAGGCCGAAGCCATGATCCGCCTGGCCCATCACTACGACCTGCAGCCGCAGCTCGGTCTGCAGACTGTCTTTGGCTACCGCAAACCGGGCGATACACCGCTCAAGCGCATCCGGGAGCTGGCCCGTCGGTTTGTGGACCTGGGACTCGAGTCGTTCTCGCTGGCCGACACAACGGGCATGGCGCACCCGGTGCAGATTCAGGAGTACGTGCAGGCCGTCCAAGAAGAGATCGGCGACACGCCGCTGGTGCTGCATCTGCACGACACGCGCGGGATGGGTCTGGCTAACGTACTGGCCGCGCTGCAATGTGGCGTTACCCGTTTCGACACCTCGCTGGGGGGGCTGGGTGGCTGCCCGTTCATCCCGGGAGCCACCGGCAACATCGCCACCGAAGACACTGTCTACATGCTCGAAGCGATGGGCGTGCGCACCGGGATCGACTACCGAAAGGTGGCCGAACTGGCCCTCGAACTCGAAGCTTTGCTGAGGAAAGAACTACCGGGACGCCAGACACGCCTGCTGGCCCGCCAGCGCGCCCTCTCCACCGGCGCATCTACCTGCTCCTGAGTCGCTTCAGACGGCGTAGGCTTCCAGGGGTGGGCAGGCGCATACCAGGTTCCGGTCGCCATAGGCCTCATCAACCCGCCGGACGGCGGGCCAGAACTTGTGCGTACGGGTCCACGGCGCAGGAAATGCGGCTTTTTCGCGGGAGTACGGCATTTCCCAGTGGTCCGAGGCTACCATCGTGGCCGTATGTGGGGCCTGCTTGAGCACGTTGCGCTCCGGATCGGCCTGCCCCTGGAGCACCTCTTCGATCTCTGCTCGGATGGAGAGCAGCGCTTCACAGAAGCGATCCAGTTCTTCCTTCGACTCACTCTCCGTAGGTTCGATCATCATGGTGCCTACCACCGGGAACGAGACCGTCGGCGCATGGAAGCCATAGTCCATCAGCCGCTTGGCCACGTCGATCTCGGTGACACCCTGCCGCCGGTAAGGCCGCAGGTCCACGATGAACTCATGGGCCACGCGGCCGTTCGGCCCCCGGTAAAGGATCTCATAATCTGTTTCAAGGCGGCGCGCCAGATAGTTGGCATTCAGAATGGCCACTTCAGAGGCGCGCCGCAGCCCCTCAGCGCCCATCAGGGCAATGTACGCCCAGGAGATCAGCAGAATGCTGGCGCTGCCGTAGGGCGCTGCCGCCACCGGACCAATGGCCTGCGCGCCACCTGTCGGCACCACAGGATGACCGGGCAGGAACGGTTTCAGATGCTCGGCCACGCAGACCGGCCCGGCGCCCGGTCCACCGCCGCCATGTGGGATAGCAAAGGTCTTGTGGAGGTTCAGATGGCACACGTCAGCGCCGTATTCGGCAGGCCGGCATAATCCCACCTGCGCGTTCATGTTGGCCCCATCCAGGTACACCAGTCCCCCACAGGCGTGCACGACGTCGCATACCTCCCGGATGTGCGGCTCGAAGACGCCGTGCGTGGAGGGATACGTTACCATGAGCGCGGCCAGTCGGTCGCGATGCGCCTCGGCTTTGGCCCGCAGATCTTCCAGATCAATGTTGCCGTTTTCGTCGCACCGCACCACGACCACCTTCATGCCGGCCATCACCGCGCTGGCGGGGTTGGTGCCATGGGCCGAGGCCGGAATCAGACAGACGTTGCGGTGCCCTTCGCCTCGACTTCGGTGATAGGCCCGGATCATGAGCAGGCCGGTGTATTCGCCCGCGGCCCCCGAGTTGGGCTGGAAGGTAACCGCCGCAAAGCCCGTAATCTCCTTGAGCCAGCTTTCGAGTTCGCCCAGAAGCTCCCGATAGCCTTCGACCTGCTCGGGCGGCGCGAACGGATGCACCCGCATAAAGGCTGGCCAGCTCAGCGGCATGAGCTCAACGGCCGCGTTGAGCTTCATCGTACAGGAGCCCAGCGGGATCATGCTATGCACGAGCGAGAGATCCCGACTGGCCAGTCGATGCATGTAGCGCATGAGCTCCGTCTCGGAGCGGTAGCGATGAAAGACCGGATGGGTCAGATAGGACGAGGTGCGGGCGAGCGGGCCCTGATAGCCCGGCGTCAGCTCGGCGGCCAGGTCAGCGGCCGTGAACGTCCGCGCCTGGCCAAGCGCAAAGATGTCCAGCAGCATCTCCAGCTCTTCGGCCGTCGTCGCCTCGTCCAGCGACAGGCCAACCGTTCCGTCTTCGTAATAGCGCAGGTTAATGCGCCGGGCCAGCGCCGCTTCCCGAATGCGAGCGGCTTCCTCGGGCGTAGTTTCGATCCGCAGCGTATCGAAAAAGTGCGTGTGGCGCAGCCGATAGCCCAGCCGTTCCAATCCGGCCGCCAGCACGCGCGTCAGGCTGTGAATCCGTTCGGCAATGCGGCGCAGGCCGTCCGGCCCATGATAGACAGCATAGAAGCCGGCCATGACCGCCAGCAGCACCTGCGCCGTGCAGATGTTCGAGGTGGCCTTCTCCCGGCGGATGTGCTGCTCCCGCGTCTGCAGCGCCATGCG
>JALSJJ010000072.1 GCA_026989375.1 Rhodothermus sp. | reverse complement strand
CGTAGCGTTTTTTATGCACGGCGTTCCTGGTCTGACCGTAAGATTGCGTGCTTGTAACAGCTTATGACCACAGCCTTTGCCTGGAATCCATCCCACGGATCGCACTCTGAGGTCGGACACGTCGAGCGGCCGGAACGGCTGGAAGCGATCCGGCAACAGCTTTTGTCGTCGCCGATCTGGAACCGCTTGCAACATACCGACCCGCTGCCGGTCGATCTGGACGCGGCCTGTCTGGTGCACCGCCGCGCCTATCTGGAGCGCTTGCAACAGGCATTGCAGCGCGCCCCCACCCGCCTGGACCCGGACACCTACGTGCAGCCCGAAAGTCTGGCTGTCGCGCTGGAAGCCGTCGGGGCGCTGCTGGCTATCACCGAGGCGGTACTGGAGGGCCGGGCCGACAATGGCTTTGCTGCCGTTCGTCCCCCGGGCCATCACGCCACCCCCGAGCGCGCCATGGGCTTCTGCCTGCTGTCGAACGTGGCCATTGCGGTCCGCTGGGCGCAGCAGACCTTTGGCGTCGAACGCATCGCCATCGTGGACTTCGACGTGCACCATGGCAACGGCACGCAGGAGGTCTTCTATGAAGATCCCAACGTGCTTTTTCTGAGCGTCCATCAGTTTCCCCACTATCCCGGCACCGGTCGTATGGAAGAGATCGGGGAAGGACGGGGACGGGGCGCCACCGTCAACGTGCCGCTGCCGGCCTACACCGGCGACGATGGGTACCTGGAAGCGTTTCGGCGGCTGCTGGGCCCGGTGGTGCGTCGCTTTCGACCGGAGGTGCTCTTCGTATCGGCCGGCTACGATGCGCACTGGCGCGACCCGCTCAGCGCCATGCAGCTCACCGTGACGGGCTATGCGAAGCTGGTCTATGAACTCATGGAATGGGCCGATGCCTGCTGCGACAACCGCCTGGTCATGACCCTGGAAGGCGGGTACGACACGGAAGCGCTGGCCGCCAGCGTAACCGCCTCCATCACCCGCCTGCTCGATCCAATGGCCGACCTCGAAGATCCGATCGGGCCGGCTCCCCATGAAACCACCGATGTACGGGATCTGATTTACGAACTCCGTCTGTTGCACAAAGTAGCCTGAAACCATGCGTACGATCATCGAACCGTTCCGCATCAAAGTCGTCGAGCCCCTGCGCATGACCACCCGCGAGGAACGCCAGCGGCTCATCCGCGAAGCCCACTACAATCTGTTCAACCTGCACGCCGACGACGTGCTCATCGACCTGCTGACCGACTCGGGCACCTCGGCCATGAGCAGCGCGCAGTGGGCCGCCATCATGCGCGGCGACGAAAGCTACGCGGGCTCCCCCTCGTACTACCGCTTCGAGGAAGCCGTGCGCGCCCTGATGCCCTTCCGCCACATTATCCCCACGCATCAGGGCCGCGCTGCCGAAAAGATCCTGTTCACGATTGTCGGAGGGCCCGGACGTATCATTCCGAGCAACACGCATTTCGACACGACCCGTGCCAACATTGAGGTCACCGGCGCCGAAGCCGTCGACCTGGTCATCCCGGAAGGCCGGGATCCCGAAAGTCGCCATCCCTTCAAGGGCAACATCGATCTGGATCGGCTCGAGGCCCTGCTGCGCACCGAGCGTGATCGCATCCCCCTGGTCATGCTGACCCTCACGAACAACGCAGGCGGCGGTCAGCCCGTCTCTATGGAAAACATCCGGGCCACCCACGCCCTCTGCCGGCAGTATGAGGTGCCGCTGTTTTTCGATGCCTGCCGCTTTGCCGAAAATGCCTATTTCATCAAGCTGCGCGAGCCGGGCTATGCGGATCGCAGCGTCCGCGAGATCGTGCGCGAGATGTTTTCCTACGCCGACGGCATGACCATGAGTGCCAAGAAAGATGCCTTTGCCAACATCGGGGGCTGGCTGGCGCTCAACGACGACACGTGGGCCCGCGAAGCGCGTAACCTACTGATTTTAACCGAGGGCTTTCCGACCTATGGAGGACTGGCCGGACGCGACCTGGAAGCCATTGCCGTCGGCCTGGAAGAGGTGATTCAGGAAGATTACCTGCAGTATCGGTTTGCCTCGGTGCAATATCTGGGACGCGCGCTGGAGCAGATGGGCGTTCCGCTCATGCAACCCGTGGGCGGTCATGCCGTGTTCGTGAACGCCGGCAAGCTACTGCCGCATATTCCGCCGCTCCAGTATCCCGGTCAGGCGCTGGCCGTGGCCCTCTACGAAATCGGCGGCATTCGAAGCTGCGAGATCGGCTCGGTCATGTTCGGACGGCGCCCGGACGGAAGCGAGCAGCCGGCCCCCCTGGAGCTGGTGCGCCTGGCCATTCCCCGCCGCGTCTACACGCAGAGTCACTTCGACTACATTATCGAATGCTTTGAGCTCCTTCTCCAGGAAAAGGACCGGCTGCCCGGCTACCGGATCGTCTGGGAACCTCCCCGCCTGCGGCACTTCACGGCGCGTTTTGCGCCCATAAGCTGAATCTTTTCTTTCTCAGGGTAGCTGCTGAATGTAAACAGGCGCGTCCGTTTGGGTGGCCACCCGGGCCGCCTGCTCCACAAGCTGCTGCCCATCACGCCCCCGCAATACCTGCGCCTGCCCTACGGGCGCGGCACAGGTAACCCGCACCTCCATGGGTGAATAAATCCCACTGGTCAGAACTGTCACCACCAGGTTCATAAACGATTGCCGCGTCTCCACCCGCGCCACCCCGTTTGGGCAAACTTCCGTGACATCGATGGAGTCCGGGATGACCAGGCCGTTCACAAAACCGGACACCCACTTTTTCCGGTACACGACATCGGATTCCGGCTGGCCGGTAATGATGCGCGCATGATAGCAGCCACTCAACAGCAAAATGCTGGCAAACAGCCACCCAAAGACGCCAAATCGTACAGGTTCACGCATGGCTGGTTACGGTTTGGTGAACAAAACAGAAAAGACGCCCGATACCCTTCAAAATCCACACCTCAGCCCCCTTTGCTCAGAATCTGCTGTAAGCCAGCCTGCCCACTGCATACAACCACGTAGTATCAACGGCCACCTGCCCCGGAATACTATCGGCATCCAGATGATGGGCAGTCGCTGCTTCCTGCATGGCTATCCTCTGACACAGGAATCACGGCAAGCACAAACAATGATCTGCCGTGTAGAAGCACCATTGAGGGTTCGACCAGCCGGCAACACGCTCCACCTCTACCAGCTATCGATGCAGACACTGGCCGTATGCATTGAGCAGGTAATCATGTCCGCTCACCTTTCAGTAATCCACCGGAATTTATTTATCAAAATTATTGTATAAACAGATGCAATTTCTTTCTGGGATAAGCATCTACAAATTATCGGGAAAACAGGTTTTATTCACACAACCTTAACACGTGAAGACTTGCTCTGAAAAAACAATTTTCTTTCCGTTCCAACAGCACATTTCCCACACCAAACCTGTCCGCGTCATGAAAGGCATAGCTCATGCACGCTACGGACGCCCTGTCGTTACCCTCGGGCTTTTCGCGCTGCTACTGGGCCTGTACGGATGCGAAGGCTGGACGCCGACGCCAGAGCAGGAGACGGCGCTGGACCTTTCGCCGGGCACTGGTCGAAGCGCAGGAACGCCTGACGCGCTTTGTGGTGGGCTATGTGCAGCGCCAGGAGGCGTTTCGGTCGGGCAAGCGTTTGGACCGTCAGGCGTTGAGTCGTTTGCTGGAGGAGGCGCTGGCGGCTTATGAGCGGGCGCATGGGGTGGCGGGCGTGGTGGCGGGGTATCGTCGGGCGCAGTGGGTGTTGGCGGAGGCGCGCTTGGGGGATCGGTTGGCGGCCTGGTGGGATAGTCTGGGGTTGGATGAGGAGCAACGGGTGTGGATGGCGCGGTTGTGGGAGGTATTTCGGACGTCGTCGACGGTGGGGGAGTTGGACGAGCGGCTGGGTCGGTATGAGGAGGCGGTGGTGGAGGCGTTGGGAGTGGAGCGTTCTGGGGTGAT
>JALSJJ010000071.1 GCA_026989375.1 Rhodothermus sp. | reverse complement strand
GAAATCACCTACCTGCTGATGCATGCAGCGCGCTATCTGGAGCCAGCCCCTACCCGTGCCGACATCCGGGCGGTTTTTGCCGGGCTGCGCCCGCTGGTGCAGCAAGGCGGCCTGCAGGACGACACAGCGCATCTCTCACGCGAACACGTGATTGTGGTGTCGCGACGGGGATTGGTCACCATCACCGGTGGCAAGTGGACCACCTATCGCCTCATGGCCGAAGAGACGGTGGATCGAGCGATCGCAGTGGCCGGTCTGCCATACCGTCCCTCTTCCACAGCCACGCTACCCCTGCACGGAAGTGCATCCCATGTCGACGTTTCTGATCCCTGGCACCTGTACGGTAGCGATGCGCACTATCTGCGCCGGCTCATACGTGACGAACCCGATCTGGCAATCCCCCTGCATCCCCGTCTACCCTATCGGATGGTCGAAGTGGTCTGGGCCGTACGATACGAGATGGCCCGTACGCTCGAAGACGTGCTGGCACGACGCACGCGCGCGCTCTTTCTGGATGCGGCAGCCGCACTCGAGGCAGCGCCAGCGGTAGCCAAGCGTATGGCTACCGAGCTTGGCCAATCTCGTACCTGGGTAGAAAACCAGCTCCGCGCCTTTGTCGCGCTGGTTCGCCGCTATGTACCCACTTTTCAGGAGGAAACCAATTAGCCCTTTCCCCACCTTTCCCGTTGCGCCTTCCTGCTCCAGCCGCTTTGATACAACGCAACACAAGGCAGCGCTTTCTACCTGTGCTCTGGTCTGGATCCCATCATCGTGGAGAAAGCAGGTGCAGCGCTTCCTACTTCCCGGGCATTTCCTTACTTCGCTTGGATGTTTTTTTGGGCAACTGGTGCTGCTCGCCCCAATTCTCATAGGTCGGATAACACGACCCGTCCACTCAGTAAACCCAGAAGCCTTTTTGTAGCACGATAAGCTTCACCAGTATCCTGGAGGTCACTTAAGACCACGGGTGCGTCGCGTCTTCATTCCTTTCGGTTCAATCGTCGTTGAAGAAGAGAGCTTCGATCAAAAGATCCATTGCTCGGACGTGGGATCTATAGCATGCAGCTACCGGTGATTACGAAGCCCGGAAACCCAGCAGTCGCAGACCGTTGAGCGAAACGAGCACGGTGGAACCTTCATGGCCGACCACGGCCAGCGGCAACGACAGTCCTCCCAGCAAAATAGCTCCGATCATCAACCCCATGATACCAAAGGCAATGGCGAAGTTCATCAGCAGCGTGCGGCGTGTGGCCCGGCTGAGTGCCAGCACATAGGGGAGCTGGCGCAGGTCGTCGCGCATGAGCACGACATCGGCTGTCTCCAACGCCACATCGGTACCGGCACCGCCCATGGCAATGCCGACGGTAGCTGCTGCCAGCGCCGGCGCATCGTTCACGCCGTCCCCTACCATCGCCGCTGCTCCATAGCGATCGACCAGCGCTTTCACCTGGGCCACCTTCTGAGCGGGGAGCAATTCGGCGACCACCACATCGACGCCAGCCTCCCGGCCGATCGCCTCGGCCACGTAGCGGTTGTCTCCCGTCAGCAGCAGGATGCGGGCAATGCCCAATTTTCGAAGCTGCTGCATCACCGAAGCTGCGTCGGGTCGCAGTCGATCCGCAAAGGCCAGCCAGCCCAGCACTTCACGCCGCCCCTCCCGTTCCCATGCTACCAGCACGGCCGTCTTCCCCTGTCGCGCCAGCGCCTCAACGGCTTCTTTTCCTTCGGCAAACCCGCCGGCGTCCTGCCACTGCGCCTCAAAATAGCGCAGATTACCTACGTGCACGATGGTCTCACCGAGCTTAGCCCGCACGCCTTTGCCTACCACCGCCTGAAATCCTTCGACTGCCGGCACCTGAACGCCCCGCGCACGAGCGGCTTCGACCGTAGCCCGCGCCAGATGATGCTCGGAGCGCTGCTGCACCGCAGCGGCCAGTTGCAGCAGGGCCTCTTCAGATAGTCCTGCACCTTGCCGTACGCCTATCTGCACCAGACGTGTACGGCCCTCAGTGAGCGTGCCGGTCTTGTCGAAGGCAATGGCCCGCACACGCGCCAGCGCTTCTACATAAACCCCGCCTTTAAAGAGCACGCCGCGCCGCGCCCCGGCTGCAATAGCCGACAGCACGGCGGCCGGCGTCGAAATTACCACGGCACAGGGCGAGGCGGCCACCATGAGCGTCATGGCCCGGTAAAAAGCCCGGGCGAAAGGTTCGCCCCAGAAAACGACCGGCACCACAATCGCCAGCGCCGTCAGCCCCAGCACGCCCAGTGCATAGGGCTGTTCAAGCCGATCAATGAGCCGCTGCGTCACGGCTTTTTCACTCTGGGCCTGCTCGACCAGCTCAATCATGCGGGCCAGCGTCGAGGCCGAGGCCGGACGCGTCACGCGCACCTCCAGACTTCCCGTCGTGTTGATCGTGCCGGCAAACACTTCCTGACCGGGCCCTTTATCCACCGGCATCGACTCGCCCGTGATGGACGATTCGTCCAGCGCACTCTCTCCCCGCACAATCACACCGTCAAGCGGCACACGATCCCCCGGCCGCAGCACGAACACTTCCCCAACCTGCACCGCTTCTACCGGCAGCTCTACTTCCTGCCCGTCTCGAAGCACCCGCGCTCGGTCCGGCCGAAGCTGCATGAGTGCCCGAATGGCCCGACGCGAGCGCCCAATGGCATAATGCTGGAGCAGATTCGACAACGAAAACAGAAACAGCAACGTGGCCCCTTCGGCTGGCGCCCCGACAACCAGCGCCCCAAGCGCCGCCAGCACCATGAGCAGGTCGATATCCACCGTGCGGTGCCGCAGCGCTTCAATTCCATTGCGCAGGCCATCCCAGCCGCCAAACACGTACGCCACAGCGTAGGCCACAGCCGCTACGATCGGGGCTCCCAGACGACCGGCCAACCAGCCTGCAACAAGCCCGATTAGCGTCAACACCACAAACAGCGCCTCACGCCGCGTGCCTTTCAGCCAGACGCGCCAGGTAACTTCCGGCTCCGATGGCAGCGTGCGCACGCCCAGACGTTCAACCACCCGGGCCAGCTCCTCAGGAGACGTCTGCGCGGCATCATAGAGCATGTGCAGCACACCACCCCGAAACGAAACGTGGGCCTTTCGCACCCCCGGCAACGCCTGCAATCGCCGCTCCAGCGCCAGCGCACAGGCCTCACAGCTACGACCACCTTGCTGCTGAACATGCAGGGTGCAATGGGCCGGACGCTCCTCAAAGGCCGCCGCCAATCGTCGGGCCAGTCGTTCGGCTTCGGACGCCGACAGCTTCGTCCGATCATAGGTGAGCGTCAAATGCCCCGAGGCCGGATCCACTGCCACCTGCACCAACCCATCCGCCTCGGCTGCTGACTGCTCGACCAGCTCCGCACAGGCTTTCTCCTGAGCCGCGATGCGCCAATCCTTAGCCATCAGAAAGGCCCCCTGTCTCGGTCAGCTATCTCAAAAATGCCCACAAAATGGCGACCAGCATCCCGATCTGCCCGACCCAGAACAGAAACATCCAGCGAATCAAATCGGCACGCATCCCGGCCATCCGCTCCCCAAGTCTGGCCTCCACTTCTGCGATTCGCTTGTCTAACCTGACCTCCACTTCCGTAATCCGCTGCTCCAGCCTGGCTTCTACTTCCACTATTTGCTGCTTCAGCTTGGCCTCCACTTCCGTAATCCGCTGCTCCAGCCTGGCTTCTACTTCCGTAATTCGGCGGTCCATGCGATTTCCTTCCTCCGTCACGCGCCGCTCGAAGCGCTCTTCCAGGATGCCCAGCAGATTGTTGCGCTCATGATGGGCGGCTTTGTTCAAAAGGGCAACCAGCGCCTCGGCCCCCTCCTCGCCGAGTTTTTCACGCAACACTTTAGGCACGGTTACTATCGCCATGAGCCTGCCTGGATGTGTCCGTTCTCACAAAAACTCCAGACGTTTTACCGCAAGCTATTGACACTATGCGTTCACTACCCCATAAATGCCAGAACCTCCTGGCTTT
>JALSJJ010000070.1 GCA_026989375.1 Rhodothermus sp. | reverse complement strand
CATCCGAAAAGTACCGCCAGCAGCGTGGTCAACAACAGATAAAACACGGTACGCATAAGCCAGCAATGTTGATGTAAGGGCTTACTCATCTGAAGTATAACACAACCGGAATGCAACTGCTACCCCTTTCTTCATTGACATTGCTTTTCCTGTAAAGCGTTTCCTTTACCAGACCTCCTGCGACGTCCGTGTCGAGGTGCTTAATTGAATACCATTGCTCAGCAAACACGCGGTAATCGACTTGGCCGCCTGAAAACAGGCCTTGAAGAACACGTAAGCTATTCCCGCGGTGTGGTCCTTGCCGAACCGGCCGTAGTTGTGCCCGCTAACTGGTGAACCCGGCTACTCGTGGTGATGGCGACGGATAAGCGCCGCTACCAGCAGAAAGCCCACAAAGGCCAGTCCACTCAGGCGGATCACGTCAGCCGTTATTCGAGGCTTACCGGTCAGCACCCATTCCGCCATCAGGGCTACCAGTCCGAAAAGCCCTGCCAGAAAAAAGGCGCCCAGCAGCACAAAGCGGGTCGACCGAAAAGGCGTCGCGTCAAACATCGGATCGAGGTTTTCTACAGCGAACGAACCGCTTGGGATCGGGATCCGCTCAGGCGATCCACCCCAGTGCCAGATACAGGACAAACGATATTCCGGCCAGCAGCAGCGCGTACGGCAACTGCGTGTTTACATGATCAATGTGATCGCTGGCAGCCGCCATCGACGAGATGATTGTGGTATCGGACAGTGGCGAAGCATAATCCCCGAAAACCCCTCCCGAAAGCACGGCACCCAGCATCAACGGCAGCGGCAATCCCAGCCCTTCAGCCAGCGGCAGCGCCACGGGAATGAGAATGGCAAAGGTCGTCCATGAAGACCCCAGGGTAAACGAGACAAAACAGCCCACCAGAAACACCACGGCCGGGAGCCACCAGACCGGCCAGCTTGGATCGATCAACCCCACCAGATAGGGTCCCATTTCCAGGGCCCGTGAAACCTGCCCCAGCGCAAAAGCCAGCACCACCAGCACCGTTACCCCTACCAGCCCGGACATCCCCCGAAGCACCAGCGCCGTCGAGCGGGCCAGCGAAAGCACAGGCCGCCCTTTCCGGAGGGGTCGGGGCACCGCATACAGGGCCATAGCCACAGCTACAGCAATGGCCACGGCCCAGAACACCGCCGTCGAGCCACTGCCGGCCATCAGATTACCCTGACCCGTCACCCAGAGCCCCACGAAAATCATCCCCACCATGACCCCGAGGGGAATCAAAAAGTCGGAAGCGCGGCAGGGCGCTCCCTCAACCGGTTGAATGCCTGCCACTTCTTCAGCCACCAGCGGCTGCGCTCCGGGACGTAGCAGCGCGCCGGTTCTGGCAGCCCGCTGTTCGGCCACCCGCATCGGCCCAAACCCCCAGCCCGTCCAGGCCACCAACAGCGCAAACAGGATTGCCAGCCAACTGAAAACGTTGTAGAGCAACCCTTCGGCCAGCAAACGTACCGCTCCATGGGTAATGCCTTGTGCGGCCAGCAATCCCAGCACATAGGCACCCCATCCGTTAAGCGGAATCATCATGCAGACCGGAGCGCTCGTTGCATCGCAATAAAAGGCGAGCTTTTCGCGGGGCAGGCGCAATCGATCAAAAAACGGCCGTCCTACGGCACCCACGACCAGCGAGGTAATGTTGGACTCGACAAAGATCACCAGCCCTACCAGCCAGGCCAGCATTTCAGCACCCCGACGCGACGTCCCCCACCCCCGCTGCCGGGCCCATGCGATAAATCCCTGCACCCCGCCTGAAGCCTGCACCAGCGCAATCAAACCGCCCACCAGCAGGCAAAACATGACTACACGGGTGTTGCCCGGATCGGCAAAGACGGCGACCAGCTCGTCCCCCAGCCGTCGCAACCCCAGCAAGGGATGTCCGCCTTCCAGCAGGGTAGTGCCCAGCCAGAGTCCGACCAGTAGCGACAGGTAAACCTGGCGCGTCCACAACGCCAGAACAATAGCCACAACCGGCGGCAATAAGACGAGCCCGTCCATCGGCACGGCTCAGCGGGGCTCGTTGCCCGGCTTCCATTTGATGTTGCACCCCATGGATGGATACTGGGGACCGGTCACTTGCCCGGTCGCCAGCAGTTCGTCCAGCGCTCGCTTGAGATCAGCGCCGGTTGCCGGACGTCCCTGACCGGGCCGTGTATCGTCAAATCGACCGTGATAGACCAGTCGCCGATGGGCATCGAACACATACAGGTCCGGCGTGCAACGCGCGCCATACGCCCGGGCGACCTCCTGCGTTTCATCGAACAGATAGGGAAAGGGATAGCCCTTGGCCCGTGCACGTCGCGCCATTTCTTCGGGGGCATCTTCCGGATACTGCTCCGGATCGTTCGCATTGATCGCTACAAACTGAACGCCCCGGGGCTGGTAGGTACGGGCCACTTCGATCAGCGCATCTTCGATATGCTGTGCATAGGGACAGTGATTGCAGGTGAAGACCACCACAAGCACCTGGGCATCCCGAAAGTCCTCCAGGCTCCGTGTGGGCTTGTTGCGTCCATCAACCTCCGGATTGACTACCGGCAGGTCAAATGGCGGGGCTTCGATACCCAGCGCGATCTCCTGCGAATACGTCAGCGCCATAAGGCCTCAACGCGTTTGCTCGGAACAATGTTAACCTAAAATAAAAAAGCGGCCGGCCATTTTTCTGCCGGCCGCTGTCGAAGGTTCCGTCAGACCCGGGCGGTTGCCAGCTCCCGTTCCAGCTCCAGCAACCGGCGAATACGTTCTTCGGTAGGCGGATGCGTCGAAAACAGCCGAGCAAGGCCTCCTCCGCTGAACGGATGCACGATAAACATATGGGCTGTGGCCGGATTCGCCTCCATGGGAATGTGGGCCACGCCTGCCTCGAGCTTCTCCAGCGCCCGCGCAAGCGCCCGCGGTCGTCCACAGATGAGCGCTCCCCCACGATCGGCAGCAAACTCACGCGCCCGCGAGATGGCCATCTGGATCAGCATAGCCGCCAGCGGCGCCAGAATCAGCATGAGCAGTCCAGCCAGGGCATTGCCACGATCCCGATCGCCCGAGGGGCCAAAGAAGAAAGCAAACCGGGCCAGCATCGTGATAGCCGCTGCCAGCGTGGCTGCGATTGACGAAATCAGAATGTCCCGGTGTTTGATGTGCGCCAGCTCATGCGCGATCACCCCTTCCAGCTCCTCCCGATCGAGCAACCGTACAATCCCCTGCGTGACGGCCACCGCACTATGCCGGGGACTGCGGCCCGTAGCAAAGGCATTGGGCTGCTCTGAGGGAATGACATAGACCCGCGGCATAGGCAGACCGGCTTTCCGCCGCAGCCGATCTACCATATCGTACAGCTCCGGTGCCTCTTCGCGTGAAACCTCCCGGGCACCGTACATCATCAGCACAATTTTATCGCTGAACCAGTAACTGAAAAAGTTCATCGCCACCGCAAAAAAGAAGGCGACCACCATGCCCTGCTCGCCACCAATGGCTTCGCCGATCAGCACGAAGAGGACGATCAGCAGGGCCATCAAAGCCGTTGTACGCAGCGTGTTCGTCATGGCCACTCTACGATGGTTACATGCGTTTTTCGACAGGTTGGAAAGATATACGACGGGATCGAGGCGTAGTTCTATCCGGAACCAGACACGTCCCCATGAAAACAACTGAATCCTTCCGTAGCCCCCTAAACAAATTCCCGCCTCAACGGGCTATGCGCACTTTGTCCCCCTCAACATCATCCCGAACCTGCTCCCCGCCGGGATCAAGCCCCCTCAGGCCCTCCGTCCAGCTCCCCCTCAAAAGAGGAGCAAGACTTCTGGTCGGCCACGGCAAGGCACACCCCAGCACCTACGCCAGACACCCAGCAAAGCTTTTTCCTTGAATCCCCCCCTCCCCAGAGGGGAGGGGACAGGGGAAGGGCCAAGACGCAACCCTTATTGCCACCAACCCGCACGCTGGCGGCTTGCCCGAAAGAAAAAACCCCCTCAGTCCTTC
>JALSJJ010000069.1 GCA_026989375.1 Rhodothermus sp. | reverse complement strand
CGTCCCTGCCGCCGCTCACGACGCAACTGCCGCAGATGGCGATAAAAATCCACTTCCAACGCATGACGCCGGGTGGAGACAAAGCGCCGCCGACGCCAGGCCTCTTCCCGACGAATCCAGCGCCACATGATTTCCCGCGAAGGCAGCCCCGCCCGCCCCTCCAGCAGATCGGCCACCCATTCGGCCTGAGCTTCCGCCAGGGGCATAATGGCTCCCAGCGGCTGGACCAGTCCGATGAAATACAGGTTGGGGTGGTCGGGCGGCACCACATGCAGATAACGCGGTAGATAATTGTCTCGCACTTCCAGAAACGCCGGATCGAAAAACGGAAAGGCGACCCGGTAGCCGGTCGCATAGATGATCAGATCAACGGCTTCAGTAGAATCGTCCACGAACCGCACCTGCCGTCCTTCAAGCCGCAGCAGGTCGGGTTTTACGCGAACGCGGCCATGTCCGATGAGAGGAAGCAACTCGGTGGAGATGGTAGGATGCTCGGCTCCCAGCGGGTGGTCAGGCACCGGAAAGCCATACCGTCGCTGGTTGCCCCGGGTCAGATAAACCAGCAATCGGAAAAGGGCGCGTTGGACAACCAGGGGCAGCCGAGCAGTAAACGGCGTGAGCCACAGATCAAGCGGCCGTCCCAGCAGATATTTTGGAATGACGTGCGCCCCCCGGCGCGTCGAGAGCAAAACGGCCCGGGCATAATGCACCGCCTCACAGGCAATGTCGCAGGCTGAATTGCCAGCGCCCACAATAAGCACGCGTTTGCCCCGCAGCACATCAGGCGTCCGGTAATCGCGGGCGTGCATGATTTCGCCCTCGAACGTGCCCGGAACCTCCGGCCAGTTGGGACACCAGTGATGCCCACTGGCTACAATGACTGCCCCGTAGCGCTCTGTGCGCGTCACCCCGGTGTCCAGATGCTGCACCGTCACCTCATACGTCCCTCCGTCCGCCGGATCGACACGCACCACCTCGGTCCGAAACGTGATCGTGTGACGAAAGCCAAAATGTTCGACATAGCTTTCAAAGTAAGCGAGCATCTGCGTATGGGAGGGGAAATCTGGATAGTCGTCCGGCATGGGAAAATCAGAAAAGGCCGTTTTTGTCTTTGAGGTGTTGACGTGTAACGAGGCATAAGCCGGCGAGAGTCCACTGTCGTTATCGTAGCGCCAGAGTCCCCCGATATCCGAGCCTTTTTCGAAGCAGTCAAACGGCAGGCCGCGCTGATACAGCACCTTGGCTGTCACCAGCCCTGAGGGTCCGGCTCCGATGATACAGGCCTTCATCATACACGAGACGGACTTTCAGTAGCGAGAAACTTTTCCATAAGAGCAAACACTGTCTCCGGAACCTCCACCATAGGAAAATGGCCGACGTCTGTCAATACGTGCAGACAGGCCTGTGGCAGACGCTCGGCCATCTCTCGCGCATGCGTTACCGAAACGACTGGATCCTTTGCCCCGGCCACCAGCAGTACCGGGCACGGCACAGCCGCCATATATTCCGTCAGATCCAGGTGTGCTACGTCACGTGCCAGTTGAAGCAGCACCTCCGGACGATACCGTTTCGCATCGGGATATACGCTGTCGAAGAACACCTGTCCGGCTGCCTCTTCCCAGACCTCCGGACGCCCGGACAGCCGGGCCAGCAGACGACGAAAACGACCCGGACGCGCCACGACCCAGCGATAGCCGATCCGAAAGAGCCAGCACCCGGCTTCGTACGCCGCCAATCTTCGCGTCGTTTGCAGCAGGCTCACCTGACCTCCATCGGCAAAGCTGCTCAGCAACACCAGTCGCGCCAGCCGTTCCGGTTGGTGCACAGCCAGACAGAGCCCCCAGAAGCCGCCCAGCGAATGCCCCACCAGATGCACTGGCTCGTCGCCCACCAGGTCTTCCAGCGCCTGCGCCAGCGCCTCGGCCAGTCGTTCCGTGGTAAGTGCTGTCAGGGCCTGTCCGTTTGCCTCAGGCAGATGGCCAGGTAGGGAGAGCGCATACCAGCGACGCTGCGCACGCAGGCGGGTGGGCATCAGGGCCCCCCACGCCCACGGCGAGAGGGTCCAGCCATGCAGCAGCACCACGGGCATCCCCGGCCGAAACAGGCCGTCCGTCAATGCGCGCAACGGCCCCAGTGTGGTTTCAAGACGGTACGTGATCATAGGCCGGTCTGTGCATCGGTGGAAAATTAAAAAGAACGATGCTTTACCGCCGAATGCACCGCCACGCCTATCACATCCTCAAAAAGCAGCCTGCAGGAGAAAACTAACGGCTCCCCCTCTCATCATCCGCATCGCTGCAACGCCACTGCTTTCATGCTCCAGGAGAAGCCCCTGCATGGCCGCCTGAAGTGGGAGCTTACTTCCGACCGCTTCCACCGACCCGCAAAGCCCACAGCCAGGTCCATGCGATCGAACCGATCTGGCCGCCAACACCGCAACTGAAAAAGAGCGGCCCCTGAACCGGTGTTGAGAAGCGAACACGGTTGCTGACCAGCTCCCCCGTCAGGGGGCCAGCTCCACCCACTCCAGTATTTCTGCCCGGGGTAATTGGCGGGCAGGAAGCTTCACCTCGATCCGCCGGGCTGCTTCGCGCACAAACCCCTCCAGCCGGTTGCGCAGCGTCTCGTAGGCCGACGCTTCCAGCAGATAGAACTGTCAACGATACTCCCTGGCCTGACGAACAATGCGCCTTTATCGCGGCCGGCAGCGCAAGTACGACAAGCCGAATGCCGGCAAAAAGTGCGGCTGGAGCGTACCATGAAACGGAGCCCGACAGAACCGCAGGGAAATGGCCTTCGCTATTCCTTGCTCCGCAGACGGATCACGATTCAGCAGATCGATGCCCGGAAAACTGGATCCCCTCCCCAGACTTTCTTCTTCTCCGCCATTCCCGATGCAAAGCCCCCGACTTCAAAAGAGCGGGCATCATGGCCACGATGAGTAGCAAATACAGCAATCCCCAGGGCACTGAAGAGACCCTCAGCCAGGTAAGCAAAAGCGTCAGCAAAAGCCCGAGAACCAGCGGAGGAAGCGTGAGAAGCCTGTAGCGCTTCAGCAACCTACGAAGCTCCCCATTGTTGAGTCGTTGCCATTGATCTTCCATCTTACCACTCCTTTTCGCCGGTATATGCTTCTCTTTAAGGTAGGTTCTGCCCCTTCGAAACAACTGCATGGCAAACCCCGCTCCTAACGATCCAAACGTACCCTGTGACCCCAACGTCACAGGAGTTTTAATTCGGGTAGTCCAGCGATCAATCCCGGAAAAGATGAATCATGTGCACCTGCTGATGCCTCCGATCGATCACGATCCATTCCTCAAAGAAATCCAGCACCGGCAAGTCCCGGTAAGCCGCCGACCAGTAGCGCTCCGCAGACAACGGTATGGCCAAATGAAAACACAACGCGGCATTTGGTCTGAGCTCATCCATAAGCGCCTGAAAATAACTCATTTCTGTTTCTTTATCCGGCCATGTTTCCAGAAGGTAATGATCGGGCCACTTAAAAACCTCATAATCCGCTGAAGCCAAAAGACTCCGAAATCGCTCCTCCATCTCAGAAAATGAGTGCGACTGATAATGGTCAGGGGTTATCTTCTGAATATCAAAAGGACCATGGGCATTTTTATACGAATGTGTCCAAGAATATCCTCGATAAATTTCCGACTTAATAAAACTGTCAAAAAAATCCTGTCTATCAAAAATTCTCATTTCTCTAATAAAGAAGCTGCATTTTACCATTGTACAATAAATGAAATGAATAAATCTTTTTTCATAGATTTTACTAAAAACTACCATATCAATACGAATATTTAGACTTTCCAAATCGAACTTTTGTAATACGACCCATTTCATTTATGGTAATGGTTGGCACTCTAACAATAATCTGCCCCATCCTGATCCTAGAGGATGACAAATACAACGTCATACGTACGGTGCCGTCAGGCTTCAGCACCTCCCACCTTCCATCGGAGCGCAAATACACATCCGTGTTCCACTTCTTTGCAAAATTATCCATAAT
>JALSJJ010000068.1 GCA_026989375.1 Rhodothermus sp. | reverse complement strand
CACCGTCATGGCGACCGTCACCATGATCATCGGGGCCAGCGCATGGATGAACCGGTTGGCCTGAGCCGGGATGATGTCTTCTTTAAAAAGCAGCTTGACGACATCTGCAAACGGTTGCAGAAAACCAGCAGGACCCACGCGATTGGGACCTGGCCGTTGTTGAATGAAGCCCGAAATTTTACGCTCGGCGTAGACCAGCACCGACGCGGTTAGCAGCATAGCGTTGATGATCAGAAAAGCAATCAGGGCAGTCCAGTACAGCGGCAGATCCATTGTATCAGGACGGTTGATTTCCAGCAGTTTGCGTTCAGTGGCTTGCTTTCAGTCCGGACAAGCCGTAACATCGAAAAGTACACCGACGAAGGGCTGATGTGCAACTGTCGAAAGCGGCGTGGGCGTGCTCCCAGAGCTTTTGAGCGAGATTTCAACGCCGCGTAACCTCTGGCCAGCCCTTCCGTAAAGGAACGATCAGCTTTTTCGTTCACCAGACCGCTTCGAGATTATGGTTCGCTGGATCTTTCTGCTGAGTTTTGTCCTGACGCTGACGATGCCTCTGCAGGCGCAGGTTCCGCCACGCCCGTACCTGGATCAGTTGCCTCCGCTGCTGGACCGTGAGCTATTCTTTGGCGATCCAGAGATCTCAGGCGCGCAGCTTTCACCGGACGGACGCTGGCTGACCTTCCTGAAGCCCTACAATGGAGTTCGCAACATCTGGATCAAGGGCATCGATGAACCGTTCGAGGCAGCCCGTCCGCTAACGGCCGACGAGCGGCCTGTGCCCGGCTACTTCTGGAGCCAAGATAGCCGCTACGTGCTCTATGTGCAGGATAAAGGGGGGAATGAGGACTTTCATGTCTATGCCGTCGATCCGACGATGCCCCCAGATCCGGAGAGTGGCGTGCCGCCTGCGCGTGATCTGACCCCTTATGAAAACACACGCGCGATCATCTATGCCGTCCCCGAAGCAACACCGGGGCAAATTCTGGTGGGACTGAACGACCGGGATCCACGCTGGCACGACGTGTACCGGATCGACCTGGCCACCGGCGAGCGAACGCTTGTGCTCAAAAACGAGCAGGAACTGGCCGGTTTTACGTTTGACCTGGAAGGGCGCCTGCGGCTGGCCACCCGGATTACCGAAGACGGGAGCACGGAAATTCTGCGCGTGGACGGAGACGCACTGGTGCCAGTTTATACCTGTTCGGTGGAAGAGGCCTGCAGCCCGCTTCGTTTTCATCGAGATGGCCGCCGCGTCTATCTGATCACGAATCGCGGAGAGCGCGATCTGACGGAGCTGGTGCTGTTTGACCCGGAAACGGGCACAGAAACCTTCGTGGAGCGTGATCCAGAAGGCCAGGTGGACTTCGGTGGGGCGGTATTCTCAGATCGCACGGAAGAGCTGATTGCTACCTATTACGTGGGCGACCGGCTTCGCATCTATCCCAGAACGGAGGCGCTGGCGCAGGATCTGGAATTTCTGCGGTCACAGCTACCGGAAGGCGAGCTGTATCTGGGATCGACGACCGAAGATGAACGGCTGGTGCTTGTCACGGTGCAGCGCGACGTGGATCCCGGCGCCGTATATCTTTATGACCGGCAGCAGCGCCGGGTGGAGCTGCTCTACCGGAGCCGGCCAGAGTTGCCGACCGAGTACCTGGCGCCCATGCAGGCCATTCGCTACCGGGCACGAGATGGCGTAGAGATTCCGGCATATCTAACGTTGCCCCGCGGCGTCGAGCCCAAGGGGTTGTCGGCGGTGGTGCTGGTGCATGGCGGGCCCTGGGCGCGGGATACCTGGGGCTATGATGCCTTTGCCCAGTTTCTGGCCAATCGGGGCTATGCCGTGCTGCAGCCTAACTTCCGGGGATCGGCCGGATACGGGAAGGCTTTTCTGAATGCGGGCAACAAGCAGTGGGGCACGGGCGTGATGCAGCACGACGTCACGGACGGCGTGCGCTATCTGATCGAAAGCGGCATTGCCGATCCGAACTATATCGCTATTATGGGCGGATCCTATGGCGGCTATGCTACGCTTGCCGGACTTACCTTTACGCCCGAGCTCTATGCGGCCGGCGTGTCGATCGTAGGACCCTCGAATCTGCTTACGCTGTTGAAAACAATTCCACCTTACTGGGCGGCTGCCCGACGTATCTTCGACACGCGGGTAGGAAATCCGGACGATCCGGCAGATCGGGAGCGCTTGAAGGCCCAGTCGCCGTTTTACCACGCCGATCGTATTCGCGCGCCCCTGCTGGTCATTCAGGGCGCCAACGATCCGCGGGTCAAGAAGACCGAAAGCGATCAGATCGTGGTGGCGGCCCGGGATAATGGCGTGGAAGTGGCCTACATGGTCGCGCCCGATGAAGGCCACGGCTTCCGGGGGGAGATGAACCGCCTGGCCATGATCGCCGAAATCGAACGCTTCCTGGCGCGGCATCTGGGCGGACGCTATCAGGAGGAGATGAGTCCGGAACTGGAGGCGCACCTGGCCTCGCTCATGGTGGATCCGGCCACCGTTACACTTCCCGATACGCTGGCGCTGGCGAAAGCGCAGCAAGCAGCCCTTCCGGAAGCCGACGGCCGCCTGATTCGTCCGGCGACCATGCGTTATGAGACCACCATCCAGGCCCAGGGACAGCAATTTACGATCGGGTCGGAGCGTACCGTGCAGGCCGCCCGGCTAAATGGGCGCGCGGTCTGGATGGTGGTCGATTATGTACGCATGCCTATGGGAGAAACCCGGGATACCTCGTGGGTGGATCAGTACACGCTTCGGCCCGTCCGGCGTTCAGTGCGAGGCATGGGCACGCTGGTGCTGAACTACGCAGACGACCGGATCACTGGCCGCATGCAATCTCCAATGGGAGCCATGGCCATTGACAAGGCGCTGGAGGCACCGGTGGTGGGCGACGGTGGTGCCTTCGATCTGTACGTGGCCGGTCTGCCGCTGAAAGAAGGGTTTGAAGTTACGTTGCGTGTGTTTAACCCGCAGCAGCAGGAGGTACGGCCCGTAAGGTTGCAGGTAACCGGCTCGCAGACGCTGGAGACGCCAGCCGGCAGCTTCGAAGTCTACGTGGTGCAAATAGAAATGCTCGACGGGGGGCCTGGTAGTGGCACGCTGCACGTGCTTCGGGACGCGCCCCACTTCAGTGTGTTGACCGAGCAACAATTGCCGGCGCAGATGGGCGGCGGCATGGCCGTGACGCGCCTGATTGCCCTGGAGCTGGAATAGGAAGGAGGACGCTTCCTTGCTTAAGAAAGGGTGGCTTTAGGGCTGCCCTTTCTTTTTGTCAGAAAAAGTGGCCTTGGAAAGAAAGCGTAAGGCCGCCTGGATTACAGACAGAAAGGGAAACGCTCGGGTCGTCGTGGGGCCTTCGGCAGAAGTGAACGGCGGAGGTGTCTTGCCGCTTAATGAACGCGTCGGATGGAAAAATAATTCTGCTTTTTCCGAGATGTTTATATGTACGTAAAAGTACGTAATGAGGCGGCCTGTGGAAGGCAGTGCTTCTCCGCGGGCCGGTCGCCTGGGTTCAGAGGCCTGAGCGTTTCCAACAGCCCATTTACGCTCTCATGATCAGACGCAGCCCCTTCAGCCTGCAGCGCCTGCGCCGCGCAGCGCGTCGTCCGGCCTCGGCGGCACCGCCGCGGTGCTGGGCTTGCTGCTCGGCAGCTCCCTGCAACCGACTGCCAGCCAACCCCTGCCGCCTCAGGTGCTGCAGCAGAACGCGGCCCTGCTGGCCCGCAGTACGCTCAATGGCCTCCGGGTGCAGACAACCCCCGTGCGCATCGAGGGCCTGGCCCTCACGCAAAAAAGCAGCGTGGCACTGGCCGCGCAACGCGGCGCCCTGGCAGTCTTCGAACCCCGGGGACTGCAGCAGGGGCGGCTGTGCTACTACGACCCCGAAGGCGTGCTGCGCTGGGAGCGGACGCTGCCGATGATGTTTCGGGAGGACGAGGCCTGGGGCACATGGCTGGTAATCTCGGAGGATGGGCGGCGCGTGGTGTTGTACGCGTGGCAGGA
>JALSJJ010000067.1 GCA_026989375.1 Rhodothermus sp. | reverse complement strand
TTTTTTGCTGGAGGTTGCCATGGAAATCCTGTTCTCTTCCGGCCTGATCCTGCTGGTGCTCATCGTGGCGGGCCTGGCCCTGTTCTTTTACTTTGTGCCGGTCGGCCTCTGGGTTACGGCTTATTTCTCCGGGGTTCGGCTCAAACTGGTGCGCGATCTGGTGGGCATGCGGCTGCGCAAAGTGCCCCCGCACTTGATTGTGAAACCGCTCATTACGGCACATAAAGCAGGATTGCACCTGGAAACGGCCCAGCTTGAAGCGCACTATCTGGCCGGCGGCAATGTGCAGAAGGTGGTCAATGCGCTGATTTCCGCCGACAAGGCGAATATCGACCTGACCTTCGAGCGTGCCGCCGCTATTGATCTGGCCGGACGCGACGTATATGAGGCGGTGCAGGTGTCGGTTAATCCGAAAGTCATTGAAACGCCGCCGGTGTCGGCCGTGGCCAAAGATGGCATTCAGGTGCGGGCGATTGCGCGTGTGACCGTGCGTGCTGATATCGAACGGCTGGTAGGGGGGGCCGGGGAGGACACCATCATTGCCCGCGTAGGTGAAGGCATCGTGTCGACGATTGGATCGGCAGAAACCCACAAGGAGGTGCTGGAAAACCCGGATCGCATTTCGAAGACCGTGCTCGAAAAGGGGCTGGACGCCGGCACCGCCTTCGAAATTCTCTCGATTGATATTGCCGACGTGGACGTCGGCGAAAACATTGGAGCCAAGCTGCAGACCGACCAGGCCGAGGCCGATTTGCGGGTAGCGCGAGCCAAGGCCGAAGAGCGACGAGCAGCTGCTGTAGCGCGTGAGCAGGAAATGCGGGCACTGGTGCAGGAGATGCGGGCAAGAGTGGTCGAGGCTGAAGCCGAGATCCCCAAAGCCATCGCTGAAGCATTGCGCAAGGGCAACCTGGGCGTGCTCGACTACTACAACCTGCGCAACATTCAGGCCGACACCGAGATGCGCAGGGCCATCGGGGGGGCTACCGAGGAGGAAGACGAAAGCGGCTGAGGGCTACCAGCGCTGAAGCAACCCCATCGAGACGCCCCGGCGGATGAACAGGTCGTCGTCACTATAGCTGAGTCCAATCGATAGTCCTACCGCGCGCGTGATGAACCGCTGTATCCGCACGGCCGCGAAGTAGGTACGGACGGCCTGCAGCACCGGTCCCACATCGACAATTTCTACGCCTCGGCCGTAGCCGAGCTGCAGGTCAACGTAGGTCAGAGGAGGATCCCAGTAGTAGCGCGCCCTGAAGGTCTGGGTCCAGTTCGTATGGCCGGCCAGCGCTGTCAGCAGCATGCGCGTACGCAGGTACCAGTTGCCTTCGTAGCGGGCCATTGCCAGCCCCAGTGTGGGTACGGTCTCTCCCGAAAAGAAACGGGGACGAAAAGAGAGGGCCAGCTCCCAGACGCCGATGCTCTGATAAAGCTCCACATAGCCTTCCACACGGGGCAAAAATCGGGCATGTGGAACATACTGCAGTCGTACATTTCCATAGGATCCGGACCATAGGGTGGCCCATCCCTCAAGGGCTACGGCCGCATCGCGTCGGTTGAAGCGCTGGTGCATGGCTATTTCGGCCATCAAGGTCTGCCGGGGGGAAAGGTGATGTTGCACGCCAAGATGGAGCAGATGCCAGGCCGGCCGGCGCCCATCAAGCGCTTCGTAGGTGTAAAAGCTGGTAAGCCCCCAGGATTGTTCGGACTGGGCAACAGCCAGTCGTGTTAGTAGAAAACATCCGAGCAGTACAATACCTAACCGCTGCATGACTCATCCTTTTTGAAAGCCTTTACGTTCCATGCTGCCCCATCCTGTCTGTCCTCGTAAATAGGCAATGGTGCCCCGAATGCGGAAATAGGTGATCAATTGGCGGTAGCCAAGATTCTCCAGAAAAGCGCACAGCAGCAACCAGATTAGATCCTGCAAGCGTGTGTATCGCCGAAATGACAGTTCCTCCAGGCCGACAGCGGTAATGGACAGGGTAGCTCCAAACAGAAGCGCTACCATGAGGAAAAGCCAGAAGTAGGCTGGAGAAGCCAGGTCCAGCGCAAAAAGCAGGGCCAGCACCAGGTAGCCCGTGAATTCCACAAACGGCCCCAGCATTTCAAAAAAGAAGAAATACGGATACGCGACCAGACCGATGCGGCCATAGCGGGGGTTGAGCAGCAGCCGAATATGACGGCGCAGCGTATCGATAAGGCCGCGTTGCCAGCGATTCCGCTGGCGTTCCAGCACAGCCAGCGTGTCGGGCACTTCGGTCCAGGCTACCGGATCCGGGACAAAATGGACGGCATAGGGAATGCGGTTTTCGCGGCAGTAGCGGTGAATGCGTACGGTCAATTCAAAGTCTTCGCCGATGCTGTCCGGAGCCAGTCCGCCTACAGCGACCACCAAGTCGCGACGGAACAGGCCGAAGGCACCAGAGATCAACAACATGATATGGAGGGCATCCCATCCGACACGTCCGGCCAGGAACGAACGCAGGTATTCGACCACCTGAAAGCGAACCAGCCAGTTGCGTGGGAGTCGCACTTCCTGGACCAGCCCGTCTTTTACCCGACACCCATTAACCACGCGGATGATGCCGCCGGAAGCGACGGTGCGTGCATCTTCCAGAAACGGACGTACGATGCGCATGAGCGCTTCGGGTTCGATGAGTCCATCGGCATCGACGATGCATAGCAAAGGAGTACGACAGTAGTTGACGCCTGCATTGATGGCATCCGCCCGTTTGCCGTTTTCTTTGTCAATCACCCATAAATGAGGATGAAGGCGACTCTGATAGACCCCCCGCACCGGTGCTGTTTGAATGGTAGCCATAGGGAAGCGCGGGGCTGGTTGAAGCTGGTAGGTATGCTTCAGGACCTCAAGCGTTCGATCGGTGGAGCCGTCGTTGACCAGAAGAATTTCGTACGAGGGGTAGCGCAGGGTGAGTAAAGAGCGGACGGCTTCTTGGATGGTGGCTTCTTCGTTGTAGGTGGGCACAATGATCGTAACAGGAGGCGCACCGGCTTTTGCGATCAGATCATCCACATCAATGGAAACAAGACGGCGGCTGTACCGATGGAGGGCGAGAAAGGCAAACAGGCTGGTGACAAGGTAATACGTGTTGAGTAGGATAAAGTAGACCAACACGAATAGCTGGTAGACGGCCAGTATGGGCAGAAGCTGGGCCATGGCTATGCATCAGGGATGGGCGGTTCGTTCAGCACCTGTTCGCTCAGGGTACGGAGCCGTGGATGCCGGGCAGCTTCCTGGAGCAAGTGCAGGGCCCCGCGTCGCTTGAGGGCCCGTGCGGCTGCCAGGGCTACCCAGGGTGAAGAATCAGAAAGAGCGCGGGCCAGGATGGTCAGGTGTTGCTCATCGCCAATGGCTCCCAATGCGCGGACAGCTTCCATTCGGATGGCTGCATTGGGATGCTGAAGGTACGGAAGAATTGCAGCTTGCTGGGCGGAAGTCCCGGCATGTGCGATCAGGCGGAGCAACGCTTGCGTTAGTTCAGGTGGCAGCGCATCCTGTCGCAGAAGCTGGGCGGCCAGATAGGCGCTGTGGGGATCGTTTAGCCGGCTTAAAGCTTCGGCCAGGATAGCACGAATCCAGGCCGGCCGCGAAGCATCCAGCAGGGCTGTACGAAGTGCTGGCAGAGCTTCAAATCCAAGCTGAGCCAACAGGGAGGCCAGCAGACTTGGAGCGGTTTGCTGTAGCCGTTCCAGGCGATCAACAAGGAGCGCGGCCAGATGCGCATGCTCCGGGCGTGCCAACTGGTGAAAGGCTACCAGCACTACCAGGGGCGCTGGGTCATCCAGGGCTTGAATCAGGGTCTGCGTATAGGCTCCCTGGCCCAGAACGCCTAATAGCTGAATGCGGTAAGCACGTTTTTCTGGACTCCCTCGAAATAGCTGAGCCTGCAGTCGGGGGAGGTAGGGGGCCACCAGCGCATGTAACGTGGCCAGTTCGCTACCGCGAACGCGCCGGGCAAATCGGTACACAAAGGCGCAAAAGTCCAGCGCTTCGTCAGGAGCGACCTGATTCCAGAGCGCCGTGG
>JALSJJ010000066.1 GCA_026989375.1 Rhodothermus sp. | reverse complement strand
ATCTGGAGGAGCACTTTAATGCTTTTGCTTTTATTGGTCCATGCGTGGAGTTACGCATTTATCTTTACCCATGTACTTATTCTTTCAAACTTTTAGATATCTATACATTGTTTTCACTGAGGATATAAACAAGAAAGCTCCTGAATAGCTGCGCTTCAGGACATGAGAAACCGGAGACATGCGTGACCCGGCCAGTTCCCGAGCAAACAGCGCGGTGCGTAGACGCACCGCATCATATCCAGGTAAATGGGTCGGCATCCGGCGTCGTAAGTTGTGCAAAAGCCCTCATGATAGCGTCTCGAAAGGATTTGAGACACGCCTCAACTGACCGGCCGTTCCAGAATAACCGATATTAGACGTTCCAGCACCTCATGTTTCGAAACAAAGGCATCGGCACCCCGACGGCGTACATGTTCCTGATACCATTCACTATCGTGTGAAGTCAGCACCACAATATAGGCAGCCGGCGCTGCTTCCCGTATTCGTGGCAGCACATCCATCCCGCTCTGGCCGGGCATAGAAAGGTCCAGCAGAATGACATCTGGCTGAAGTGCCCGACTCAGCGTTATGCCCTCGTCTGCCCGATGAGCAACACCGACGATTTCGATGCGCGGCTCTGCTCCCAGAAAACGAAGTAAGTACTGTACGAAAAGAGGTTGATCATCAATCAGCAACACGGTTACCGCATCGGCCATAAGGAAAAGAACAGCTTTTTCGAAAGAAAAAAGCATCCCCCCCTTTTCTACCCAATACGAAAGGCTACGTAAAAACCTGTCAGAGCCGACGTGGCTGAATCAATCCTCGTTTTATCGCATAGTGAATTAATTCAGCTTGACTGTGCAGTCCCAGTTTGGTCATCAGGTTCTCCCGATGTTTTTCAACGGTACGGGGGCTGATGAAAAGGCGCTCGGCAATTTCCCGACTGGTGTATCCTTCGGCTGTCAGGTGAAGAATCTGGCGCTCACGGTCGGTTAATGTTTCGTAAGGATCCTGCAGCTCCGATGCCTCTTCGGCCTGTGCCAGCAAGCGTTCCGACAGGGGAGCGCTCAGGTAACGGCGTCCCTGATAAAGGGCTTCCAATGCGCGTGTCAATTCCTCGACCGGACTCCCCTTCAGCACATAGGCCATAGCCCCGCTACGTAGTGCTTCAATCACATAGCTGTCGTCGTCGTACATTGACAGTACAAGCACACGCATCGAGCGCACGCGTCGCAGTGCCTGCCGCAATACCTCCAGTCCATTCAGCCCTTTCAGGGACAGATCTACCAGCAGCAATCGAGGGCGATGGGCTTCAACCAGCCGAAGGGCCTCCAGTCCGTCTCCGGTCTCTGCGACGACCTGACATCCCTGCCGCTCCAGTAACGTCCGCAATCCCTGTCGGACAATAGGATGATCCTCGACGATAATGGCCGTCCAGTTATTCATGACGATACCGTCGTTACGGTCGGCCGACTCGCCTCTTCGTGGAAAGGCAACCACGCTTTCAAGCGGGTGCCCTGTCCGGGTTGACTTGCAATTTCCAGCCGCCCGCCAAGCAGCTCTATGCGTTCCCGCATGGCTGCCAGTCCCATCGATCGGCCCGGTGTAGCTATTTCTCCCACATCGAATCCTATCCCCTGATCCTCGACCATGAGCAAAAGTTCCTGGTGGACAGATTGTACCTGCACGCTCACCTCCGAAGTCCGGGCATGCCGGGCCACATTGGTAAGCGCTTCTTGAACGAATCGGTAGGCGGTGAGTTCGACCAGTTCGGACAGATGCACGGTCGGATCCAACCGGATCTCCAGATGCACCGTAATGCCCGTCTGTTGCTGGTATCGCTCGATATAGGCCCGCAGGGCCCCGGCCAGTCCCAGTTCGTCAAGCAAAGGCGGGCGTAACTGTAGGGTAAGCTGTCGGATCTCCTGACTGAGACGCTCGATGAGTTGCCGGGCCTCGGCCAGATGTTGCGCCAGCGTCGATGTTGTCTCGGGCACTTCTGCCTGAGCCATCCCCAGACAGAGCTGCGCCGACGTTAGCAATGCGCCTACCTCGTCATGCAGTTCGCGGGCAATGCGACGACGCTCTTCTTCGTGCGCTACCAGCAGCCGACGCGAAAGCTGACGAAGCTGTTCAAACAGGCGCGCATTATACCACGTCACCGATGCGATCGCTGCCAGAGAGCGCAACAGTGCCTGCTCGTACGAAGCAAACGCATCAGAGCGGGAGAAGCTGTCGGCACAGATCACGCCCTCAAGTCGGTGCTCCATATGAATAGGGGCCACCAGCGCCGCTTTCAATGTACGCAACGCCGGTACCGTGCGCGCCTGCAACGCAGCCGCTTCCGGCGGACTCAGCAGCTCGAAGGCTTCCAGCGTGCGCATCAGCTCGGCCGATAGCGGCACCGAAAAACCCGGCTGTAGCTCCTCCGGCCCCCCCACCTTCTGCACCAGGACAAATCGGTCTTCCACGCGGCGCCAGAGCAAGACAGCCTCGGCTGAAGGAACCAGCTCCTGGACGACTGCCACCAGATCCTGTTGGCGCTGCTCCCAGTCCCTTGGCTCCATCATCAGTTGCCGGCTCACCTCCAGTAATCGCTCCAGGCCCTCTCGATAACGGGCATTTTCACGCGCTACCCGGTTACGCTCCGTTACGTCCTGCACCAGCACCATCACGGCCGTACGTCCCTCCCATTCAATCAAATGAGAATCGATCTCTACCTCCAGCAAGCGTCCATCTTTGGTCAGATGACGCCAGGTTCCCGAATGTCTGAAAGCGCTACGAGGAGCCCAGACACTGGTGGCCACTTTCGCACGCTCCTCCTGCGGCCGGATGTCCAGAATGGTCATGCGCAGAAATTCCTCCTCACTGTATCCATAAAGCGAAATCGCAGCCCGGTTGACCGCCAGAAAGCGCAGTGTCTCCAGGTCATACACCCACATTGGCCGGGGATTGTGCTCGAACAGCAGTCGGTAACGCGCTTCGGACTCCTTCAACCGTTGCGCCTGCTCCACAAGCATCCGCCGTCCGATCCGCATCAGGCCCAAAAGAACCAACGCCGACAACGTCACAAACCCAATCCCGGTCACCGTTCGCCAGCGTACCAGCAACCCAGGGTCCGACGACACACTCAGCAGAAAAAGATCAGACAGAAAGATCCACAGTAACCCCGCGGCCCAATAGAACAACGCGATACCGGCAGGATCCAGCCAGAAATGTCTTTTTTGAGGGGACAATGACATAGCGCAGGTAACAGCCAGCTACTGCATAGACCTCTTCTAACTTTTCAAAAATGCAAGACTTCCTGCAGGGTACATCGTACCGCCCATGAAATCCTTCGGTTCTATCTTCACCTAAATATCAAACAAAAATACACTTAGCACCAAATAACCCGCCACGGCTCAGGCAGAGTAGCGAGAACCTGCAGGCGTCCATCTGTACCCGGCTTGCGAAAATCAGCTTATGCCTGTTGCTGACAGATGACATTGCTCTGCTGCTCACGTACCGGCAAAAAAATCGCTGCTTTCGCCCTGGCACTGATGCTGAAAGAAACATCGCACCCGGGCTGGTCCAGGTAAGTCACTTTGCCTGTTGATTTACTTCAGGGGCTTAGCCAGGATGCTCCTGTCAATGATGCTATGCCTATACGAACTACCGCAGGCGGTACGTTAGAAAGACAGGTAGCAGCCTGTCTGGTGGCACGATGCGATGGATCGGTTGCATGCTACTGCTATGCCTGCTTCTGCCAGGCAAAGCGCTGGCTCAGGATCGGCCATGCATCCTTCAGTTCGAGCAAATATTTTCCACGCTCTCCTGTGCCTGTCCGCCTGGCGAGACGCTGACGCATCCGCCTGTAGACCCTGCGATGATTCTTCGTCCACGGACGCGTTACCGCCCGCAGATACGTATCCTGCGACCTTCGTCGCAAGCCCAACCCGCCTTTCGTAATCTGGCCTGCCGTCCGCTACGTCGATCGACTTGGATCAACTCTCTGCAGACGCAGCAGCGTTGGTTCATCCGTTCCCCCTCCCGCTCTCAGCGCTTGCGCTTTTTCGTGCCCTTTCGTTTTTGATCAGAGCAGCACCCGATGCC
>JALSJJ010000065.1 GCA_026989375.1 Rhodothermus sp. | reverse complement strand
AGCCATGGCGAAGGAGGTATTTCAGCGGACGAAGCCGCACGTGAACATAGGTACGATTGGTCATGTGGATCATGGGAAGACGACGTTGACGGCGGCCATTACGCAGGTATTGTCGAAGCGGGTGTCGGACCCGGTGAATCAGCCGCGGACGTTTGATTCGATTGACAATGCGCCGGAGGAGCGGGAGCGGGGGATTACGATAGCGACGGCGCATGTGGAGTATGCGACGGAGAAGCGGCATTATGCGCATGTGGATTGTCCGGGTCATGCGGATTATGTGAAGAACATGATTACGGGGGCGGCTCAGATGGACGGGGCGATTTTGGTGGTGGCGGCTACGGATGGTCCGATGCCTCAGACGCGGGAGCACATTTTGTTGGCGCGCCAGGTGGGAGTTCCGTACATTGTGGTGTTTTTGAACAAGGTGGATTTGGTGGATGATGAGGAGTTGTTGGAGTTGGTGGAGATGGAGGTTCGGGAGTTGTTGAGTCAGTATGAGTTTCCGGGGGATGAGGTGCCGGTGATTCGGGGGAGTGCGTTGTTGGCGTTGCAGGGTGAGCCGGAGTGGGAGGATCGGATTATGGAGTTGATGGAGGCGGTGGACGAGTACATACCGACGCCGGTGCGAGAGAAGGACAAGCCGTTTTTGATGCCGATAGAGGATGTGTTTTCGATAACGGGTCGTGGTACGGTGGTGACGGGTCGAATAGAGCGTGGGGTGGTGAAGGTAGGGGATTCGGTGGAGATTATTGGTTTGCGAGAGGAGAAGTTGACGTCGGTGGTGACTGGGGTGGAGATGTTTCGGAAGCAGTTGGAACAGGGAGAGGCTGGGGATAATGTGGGTTTGTTGTTGCGGGGTATTGGGAAGGATGATGTGGAGCGGGGGATGGTGGTTTGTGCGCCGGGTAGTGTGACGCCGCATCGGGAGTTTGAGTGTGAGGTGTACGTATTGTCGAAGGAGGAGGGGGGACGTCACACGCCGTTTTTCAATGGTTATCGTCCGCAGTTTTATTTTCGGACGACGGATGTGACGGGTGATATTATGTTGCCGGAGGGGGTTGAGATGGTGATGCCTGGGGACAATGCGCGTTTTCGGGTGAAGTTGATATATCCGGTGGCGATGGAGGAGGGTTTGCGTTTTGCGATTCGCGAGGGAGGTCGGACGGTGGGGGCCGGCGTCGTCACCAAAATCCTCGACTGAAAATCCGCCGTTTTTGAATAAACCTGTGGTGGGGGCACGCGTTAACGTGCCCCTACCCTTTGACTTGTCGAGCAAGAGAGGCGATGGCCAGCCAGAAGATCCGTATCAAACTGAAATCATACGACCATACGCTGATCGACAAGAGTGCGGAGAAGATTATCCGCACCGTGAAGGCAACCGGCGCGGTGGTCAGTGGGCCGATTCCGCTGCCTACCGAACGTACGGTCATCACGGTGCTGCGGAGTCCGCACATTGACAAGGAGAGCCGCGAGCAGTTTGAAATTCGCCGTCATAAGCGGCTCATAGACATCTTGTCGACCAGCAGCAAGACGGTCGACGCACTGATGAAGCTGGAATTGCCCAGCGGTGTCGATGTAGAGATCAAGGTGTAAAGGCGGCAACAGGCTGCCATAAGCTGTGGGCACAGGGCACCATGAGTGGAATGCTTGGAAGAAAAATCGGAATGACCCAGGTCTTTGACGAGGCCGGAAACTGTATTCCCTGCACCATCATTCAGGCCGAGCCGAACGCGGTGGTGCAGGTGAAGACGGCCGAAGGCAAAGACGGGTATGATGCCGTGCAGTTGGGCTACGGCGAACGCAAGCCCAAGCGCACCACCAAGGCTATGCTTGGCCATTTTGAGAAGGCCGGCGTTTCGCCCAAACGGGTGCTTCGCGAGTTCAAGAACTTTGTGCTGGACGTAAAGCCCGGCGACGAGGTGCGCGTCGAGCAGCTCTTTGAAGAAGGAGAGTTCATCGACGTGGTAGGCATCTCGAAAGGCCGAGGCTTTCAGGGGGTGGTCAAGCGCCATGGATTCAGTGGCGTGGGCACCCGCACGCACGGCCAGCATAACCGGGAGCGGGCGCCTGGTTCGATCGGAGCCTCTTCGTTCCCTTCGCATGTGTTCAAGGGCATGCGCATGGCCGGACGCATGGGCAACCAACGGGTGAAGGTAAAAAACCTTCAGGTGGTGCGCATCTTCCCTGAGCAGAATCTGATTCTGGTCAAAGGCGCCGTTCCGGGCCCCCGTAACGGCATCGTCGAGTTGCACAAGAAGGTCCAGTAGCGGACCCGTTGAAAGGGGACGACGTCATGGAACTGCAGGTATATCGGCTGGACGGAAGCGAAAGCGGCCGCACGGTAACGCTCGATCCTACGGTGTTCGAGATCGAGCCAAACGATCACGTGCTCTGGCTGGACGTCAAGCGGATCGAAGCGAACCGGCGGCAGGGTACGCATAAGGTGAAAAACCGGGCGGAGAATGCCCACAGTACCCGTAAGCTGTATCGGCAGAAAGGAACCGGCTATGCCCGGGCGGGTGACGCCAAGTCGCCCATTCGTCGGGGCGGAGGTACGGCGCATGGACCGCAGCCTCGCTCCTACGAATTGAAGGTCAACCGCAAGACCAGGCGATTGGCGCGGCGCTCGGCACTGAGCTATAAGGCAAAGGCTGAGGCGATTCGGGTAGTGGAAGACTTTACGTTTGAACAGCCCAGCACCCGCCGCTTGCTGGAGGTGCTCGACGCTCAGGGGCTGGCCGGTCGAAAGGTGTTGCTGCTGACCGGCAGCCATAATCCCACGCTGTATCTGTCGAGTCGCAACCTGCCCAAAGTGCGGGTGCTGGAAGCCCGGAATGCATCGACGCGGGACCTGCTGGATGCGCAGGTGCTGCTGATGCAGGAAAGTGCCGTTGAGGTGCTGAACCAGCAGTTGCGCAGCGCACCGGTGGCCGCATAATCAAACCGGCTGAGATCAGACCATGAGCAAGCACCCGATTCTGATCCGTCCGCTGGTGACGGAGAAGCTCTCGCAGCAGATGGAAGAAGGGCGCTACGCCTTTATCGTTGCGAAAGACGCGAACAAGATTGAAATCCGTAAGGCGGTTGAAGCGATGTATCCGGGCGTCAAGGTCAAAAAAGTGCGCACCATGATCATGCCCGGTAAACGCCGTCGGCAATTTACCCGGCGAGGGGTAACGGAAGGGCGCACGGGCGCTTACAAAAAGGCAATCGTGACCCTGACGCCCGATAGCCCGCGGATCGACTTCTTCGAGAACGTGTGAGTGTGAACCAGGCAGGCGCAAAGCCCTGCAAAAGGCAGCTATGCCTGCCGCAGACTGCGTAAACGACCATGCCGATTCGCAAACGGAAACCGGTAACGCCTGGTCAACGCCAGTATTCGGTTTCGACGTTTGAGGAGATCACCAAGGATACCCCGGAAAAAAGCCTGCTGGCGCCGCTGAAAAAGCGGGCCGGCCGTAACAATCAGGGGCGCATTACCACCCGGCATCAGGGAGGTGGCCATAAACGGCGCTATCGAATCATTGACTTCAAGCGGGACAAAGACGGCATTCCCGCACGGGTGGTCAGTATCGAATACGACCCGAACCGTTCGGCGCGCATCGCACTGTTGGCCTATGCCGATGGCGAAAAACGCTACATCATTGCGCCGAATGAAATTAAAGTCGGGCAAATTGTGATGAACGGGCCGGATGCCCCCCCAGAGCCGGGGAATTGCCTGCCCCTGGAGAATATCCCGGTGGGGTCCTATGTGCATTGCATTGAAATGAAACCCGGAAAAGGGGCCCAGATTGCCCGGGCAGCCGGCACTTACGCTCAGCTCATGGCTCGGGAGGGCAACTATGTTACCTTGCGTTTGCCCTCCGGCGAAATTCGGCTCATTCATGTGAAGTGCCGGGCAACCATCGGGACAACGAGCAACCCGGATCACATGAACATCGACCTCGGGAAGGCTGGCCGCAGCCGCTGGCTGGGTATCCGTCCCAAAGTGCGCGGCGTGGCTATGAATCCTATCGACCACCCGATGGGAGGAGGTGAAGGGCGGCACTCAGGAGGGCATCCGCGTTCACCCTGGGGACAGCCCGCCAAAGGTTACAAGACCCGGAAGCGTAACAAACCTTCAGACAAATATATTCTGCGTCGTCGTAACGCTGCCAAGTAAAGCACGACGCTTAAGCAAAACGCAGAGAAGCGGATATGGCGCGTTCGCTAAAAAAAGGACCCTACGTCCATTATAAGCTGCTGAAAAAGGTCGAAGAGCTCAACAGGACCGGCGAGAAAAAGGTGATCAAGACCTGGAGCCGGGCCTCCATGATCATTCCCGAGTTTGTCGGCCATACCTTTGCCGTGCACAACGGCCGGCAGTTTATCCCGGTCTACGTGACCGAAAACATGGTGGGACATCGGCTGGGCGAGTTTGCACCGACGCGGACCTTCCGCGGGCATGCGGGCGACAAAAAGGATAAGCGTGGCCGTCGATAAGCCTTTGTAAAAGAGCAATGGAAGCCAGAGCGATCAACAAATACATTCGAAGCTCGCCGCGCAAGATGCGCGTGGTGGTCAATGCGGTACGTGGTAAGCGGGTGGCCGAGGCCCTGGCCATCCTACGCCATCTGCCGCATCGGGCAGCACGCCCTATCGAAAAGACCATCCGCTCGGCTGTCTACAACCTGATTGAAAAGAACCCCGAAGAGCGGATCGACGAGGCGGCCTTGGTCATCCGGGATATTCGGGTGGACGATGGGCCGCGGCTCAAGCGCTGGCGGGCCGCTCCTCGCGGACGGGCTGTCCCTATCCGGCGTCGCATGAGCCATCTGACCGTGGTCGTGGCCACCACGGATGAGTCTGCGGAAGAAGCTTGAGAAGGGGCGAGCAAGATTTTCAACTGCAAGCAAAGCGCATTATGGGTCAGAAAACACACCCGATAGGATTCCGGCTGGGCGTCATTCGAGGCTGGTTTTCCAGCTGGTATGCCGAAAAGGATCTACCGGAGAAGCTCATTGAAGATGAGGAGATCCGGCGCTATCTGCACGCGCGACTGAAGCGTGCGGGCCTGAGCCGGGTGGTGATTGAACGTACCCCCAAGCGGGTGATCCTGACCTTGCATACCAGCCGTCCGGGCGTTGTGATCGGCCGGGGTGGGCAGGAAGTCGAGAAGCTGCGGGAAGAGTTGCAGAAACTGACCGGAAAAGAAATCCAAATCAACATCAGCGAAATCAAGCGGCCGGAGTTGGATGCCAGCTTGGTAGCCCAGAACATTGCCCAGCAGTTGGAAGGCCGTGTTTCTTTCCGGCGGGCCATGAAGCAGGCCATTACGGCGGCCATGCGCATGGGGGCTGAGGGCATTCGTATCAAGGTTTCCGGTCGCCTTGGAGGGGCCGAGATGAGTCGTACTGAGCAGTACCTGGAAGGCCGCGTCCCCCTGCATACGCTCCGGGCCAATATTGACTATGCCCAGGCGACGGCCTACACGATTTACGGCACCATCGGCGTAAAGGTCTGGATCTTCCTGGGAGAAATTATTGGCAAGCCGGACTTGAGTCCGAATGCGTTGATTCAGCGGCAACAGCAGCAGACGCTGGAGCAGCCCGAGCGGCGCCGTCGGCGCCGGGCACGCCGTGCTGGTCGTCGCGCTGCGGAAGAGGAAAGCTAACCCTGAACCCCGCGGGGGTGCCCTAAACCCTCGCCGTAAGTGAAGCGGAGGTACGAGCCATGTTAATGCCCCGACGCACCAAGTACCGCAAGCAACAGAAAGGCCGTATTCGGGGCCTGGCTTCCCGCGGTACGCAGTTAGAATTTGGTGATTTCGGGATCAAAGCATTAGAGCCGGCGCGTATAACCGCCCGGCAGATCGAAGCAGCCCGCGTGGCCATCACGCGGAAGTTGAAGCGTACCGGTAAGGTTTACATCCGCATTTTCCCGGATAAACCCGTGACCAAAAAGCCGGCCGAAGTCCGTATGGGTAAAGGGAAGGGCTCGGTCGAGTTCTGGGTTGCGGTCGTGCAGCCGGGACGCATTCTTTTCGAGGTGGGAGGAGTGCCCGAGGAGTTGGCGCGTGAGGCACTCCGCCTGGCCTCCCATAAGCTGCCGATTAAGACCAAGTTTGTCATGCGGCCCGAATTGGTCGCTACCTCAAGACGCTAACCCAAACCTGGGACGCGGGCTATGAAGCCGAAAGAAATCCGTGCAATGAGCCTGGAGGAAATTGCCCAGCGCATTCGGACCGAGGAGGAAGAGCTGCGACAGCTGCGCTTCCAGCATGCGGTGGCGCAGCTCGAAAATCCCATGCAGCTGCGTAACAAGCGTCGGCTTATTGCACGGTTGAAGACCATCTACAATGAAAAGCTTCGGGAAGCCCAGCAAGCTTCCGCCAGTGAATAAACCCGGTAGTTGGTGAGGGTAAAGGCTCACCAAGCCGTCAGAAAATAGCTATGGCGAACGAACAGCAGACGCAAAAGACACAGCGCGGACGCCGGAAAGAGCGGATCGGGGTGGTCGTCAGCAATAAAATGGACAAGACGATCACGGTCGCTGTCGAGCGACAGATCAAGCATCCGCTCTACGGCAAATACATCAAGCGCACTACGAAACTGATGGCCCACGACGAAAACAACGAGGCCAGGGAGGGCGACGTTGTCCGTATCATGGAGACGCGGCCGCTCTCAAAGCGTAAGCGCTGGCGCCTCGTTGAGATCATCGAACGGGCCAAGTAAAGCCCAGAAACGACCATGATTCAGCAGGAAAGCAGGCTGGTTGTCGCCGATAACAGCGGGGCAAAAGAGGTGCTCTGCATTCGGGTACTGGGTGGAAGCCATAAGCGCTACGCCCGCGTGGGCGACAAGATTGTCGTTTCGGTTAAGTCGGCGATTCCCGGTGGTAGTGTGAAAAAGGGCGACGTGGTCAAGGCCGTCGTCGTCCGCACCAGAAAGGAGTACCGCCGGCCTGACGGAACCTATATCCGTTTTGATGACAACGCGGCGGTTTTGATCAACAACCAGGATGAGCCAATTGGCACTCGTATCTTTGGGCCCGTAGCGCGTGAGTTGCGCGACAAGCGCTTCATGCGCATTATCTCACTGGCCCCCGAGGTGGTCTGAGCCGCCGCCTACAACCTAAGCGTTGCAGAAGGCCATGCCGCGTAAAAAAAATAAACAACCCAAGCTGCACGTAAAACGGGGCGATCTGGTGCGCGTGATCGCCGGCAATGACAAAGGCAAGGAGGGACGCATTCTGCGCGTCTTCCCCAAGAAACAGCGGGTGATTGTGGAAGGCGTGAACCTGCGCATCCGGCATGTGCGGCCCAGCCCGAAATACCCGCAGGGTGGGCGCATCCAGCAGGAAATGCCCATCCACGTTTCGAACGTAATGCCGCTTGATAGCAACGGGCGGCCTACCCGAGTGGGCCGCAAATGGGTAGAAGACCCGGCTACTGGACGCGGACGCTGGGTGCGCTATGCGAAAACCACGGGTGAAGAGCTGGATCGCTGAGGCCGGCATGCGCCAAAGCCCAGAATAGAAGGGAGCCATGACTTACATTCCGCGACTGAAAAAAAAGTATCGGGAAGAAGTGGTACCCGCCCTGATGAAACAGTTCGGGTACCGCAATGTGATGGAAGTGCCCCGCCTGGTTAAAATATGCGTTAACAAAGGCGTGGGTGAGGCTGCCCAGAACAAAAAACTGCTGGACGACGCGATCGAAGAAATCCGGCTGATTACCGGACAACATCCAGTGGTGCGTCGTGCCAAAAAGAGCATTTCCAACTTCAAAATTCGTAAGGGGATGCCCGTAGGCGTGTCGGTCACGTTACGGGGAGATCGGATGTACGAATTCTTTGATCGGCTCGTCACACTGGCGCTGCCTCGGATGCGGGATTTTCGGGGCGTATCGGACCGTAGTTTCGACGGGCGGGGCAACTACACGCTGGGCATTCCCGAACAGATTATCTTTCCCGAGATCGACGTGGACAAGGTCGAACGCATCAGCGGCTTCGATATCACGTTCGTAACCACGGCGAAAACGGATGAAGAAGCCTATGCCCTGCTGAAATTGCTGGGCATGCCCTTTGTCCGTCGGGAGGAACCGAAAGCAAAGGCAGCATAAGGCGCTATGGCAAAGAAATGCTGGATGGCACGCGAGCAGAAACGCCGTAAACTGGTCGCCAAGTACGCCGAAAAGCGGCGTCAGCTCAAGGAGGCAGGAGACTGGATTGGGCTCCAGAAGCTCCCGCGCAATTCCAGTCCGGTCCGGCTGCGGAACCGCTGTCCGCTGACAGGACGGGCGCGGGGCTACTTGCGCAAGTTCGGCGTCTCGCGTATCGTCTTTCGCCAGATGGCTCTGGAAGGGAAGATTCCCGGGGTGCGCAAAGCCAGCTGGTAATCCTGATTGCAGTTAACGGTAACAACTATGAGTGGGCTTACGGATCCAATTGCCGACTACCTGACCCGTCTGCGCAATGCGCAGATGGCGCGGAAAGTGTATGTCGATATTCCTGCTTCCAAGCTGAAGCGGGCCATCACCCAGATTCTGGTGGATAAAGGCTATGTGCAGCGCTACCTGGATATTGACGACGGCAAACAGGGGCTGCTGCGCATCTACTTGAAGTACGACCGGAATGGCAATCCGGCGATTCGGGAGCTGAAGCGCGTTTCCAAACCTGGACGGCGTCAGTATGTAAGCGCTGATGCGTTGCCGCGGGTACGTAACGGCCTGGGGGTCGCTATTATCTCGACCTCACAGGGTGTCATGACCGATAAAGAGGCGCGCAAGCTGCACATTGGCGGCGAAGTTTTGGCCTACGTGTTCTAAGCAACCGAGAGCCACGGATTTGCTTCACAGCTAAACAAGGCAAACCATGTCGCGGATAGGGAAACTGCCGATCCATCTGCCCGATGGCGTGCGCGTTGAGGTCGCTCCCAATAATGTAGTGACCGTGAGCGGTCCCAAAGGGACGCTCACGCTACAGGTGGATCCGGATATTACGGTAGAAGTCCAGGACAAGACGGTCCGCGTGTTGCGCCCGACCGATCAGAAACGGCATCGGGCGCTGCACGGACTCTACCGTGCCCTGATTCAGAATATGGTGACGGGGGTAACCCAGGGCTACCGCAAAGAATTGGAAATCATTGGCATTGGATTCCGGGCCACGATGTCGGGCAATCTGCTGGAGCTGGCACTGGGGTATTCCCACCCCATTTATTTTGTGCCTCCCGAAGGAATCAAGATCTCTGTGCGGAGTGAGCGTGGAAGCAACCCGATTGTCATAGTCGAGGGGATTGACAAGCAGCTGGTCGGGCAGGTGGCGGCCAAGATTCGCTCGCTGCGGCCGCCGGAGCCCTACAAGGGCAAAGGTATTCGCTATGTGGGCGAATACGTGCGGCGTAAGGCTGGTAAGACAGCCGGCCGCTAAGGCTTGCTTGTGTCGTTAACTACCGGAAGGTCGGTAATCTTCCGGAAAACATGCTGAGACGACCATGATTAACGAGTTAAAGCGCAAAAAGGAACGTCGGGCCCGCGTTAAGCGCGGCCTGAAGAAAAAAATTCGCGGTACGCCGGAACGTCCACGCCTGTGCGTGTATCGGTCCAACAAGCATATTTATGCTCAGGTGATTGACGATACGCGGGGGCATACGCTGGCCGCTGCTTCAAGCCTGGAAAGCGATATGCCGTCCGGAAGCAAGATGGAAATCAGCCGGGAGGTAGGGCGGCGGGTTGCACAGCGAGCCCTGGCAGCCAAGGTGACCAAGGTGGTGTTTGACCGAAACGCCTACAAATACCACGGCCGGGTCAAGGCACTGGCTGAGGGCGCCCGTGAAGGCGGCCTTCAGTTCTGAGCTCCGGCATTGGACAAAGGGGACAGAAGACTATGGCACAGCAGAGAAAAAGTCGTAACCGCAATCGCCGTCGACAGCGCCAACGTGCTGCAGTTGAACAGCAGCAGTGGATCGAACGGCTGGTGTCGGTCAAGCGCGTGGCCAAGGTCGTGCAGGGCGGACGGCGCTTTTCCTTCAGCGCGGTAGTTGTTGTCGGCGATGGAGATGGACTGGTCGGATCGGGCGTAGGCAAGGCGCGTGAGGTAGCCGACGCCATCGCCAAGGCCACTGAGAATGCCAAGAAGAACCTGATCCGCGTCCCGATTCGGCATGGCACCATTCCCCATCCGGTGATTGGCCGGCAGGATGCCGCCCGTGTGCTGCTGAAGCCGGCTGCTCCCGGTACCGGCGTGATCGCGGGTAGTGGCGCGCGTGCCGTGCTGGAATGCGCCGGCATCACCGACGTGCTCTGTAAGGCGCTGGGATCGACCAACCCTTACAACCTGGTGGCGGCGACCATGAAGGCGCTGGAGCAACTGGAGGACCCGCTGGAAGTTGCTCAGCGCCGGGGCGTCTCGCTGCAGAAGGTGTTTGAAGGATGACGTGATGGACCACGGAAGGACCTATGGCAGCCAAAAAGCAAAAGAAGCAAAAGAAGTTGAAAATTACGCAGGTACGCAGCGTGATCGATTACCCGGCGCGGCAGCGCCGCACGCTGGAGGCGCTGGGCCTGCGACGCATTGGCCGCACGGTGGTCCACAACGATACGCCCCAGATTCGGGGCATGATTAAAAAGGTGGAGCACCTGGTTCGGGTCGAAGAAATCGAAGCATAAAGCACGCGCAATCCGTGCGTAAAACGGTTGGACGACCATGGATCTGAGTCGATTGAAACCGGCAAAAGGAGCCGTTCGCAAACGTAAGCGACTGGGACGGGGCGTGGGGTCAGGCTATGGCGGACACAGCTCCACGCGTGGTACAAAAGGGCAGAAGTCGCGGAGCGGCCAGAAGATTCCAGCTTACTTTGAAGGAGGACAGATGCCGCTGGTGCGGCGCGTGCCCAAACGTGGTTTTCGCAGTCCGTTCCGGAAGGAATACCGGATCATCAATCTCGGCGACCTGGCCCGGTGGATTGAGGCTGGCCGTCTTTCGGCAGACGCTCCGATTACGCCGGAGACGCTGGTAGCTGCCGGTCTGGCGCGGAAGCGCGATCGCATCAAGATTCTGGGTGACGGGGAGCTCTCGGTGGCGCTGCAGCTTTCAGCGCATGCCTTCAGCGCATCAGCCCGTCAGAAGATTGAAGCGGCTGGCGGCACGGCTACGGTGATTACCTGACCCTTAAGCGCAGCTGCGTCTCTTGAAGAGACGTCAAGCCTACAGCAAATTATGGCGGGTTTCACAGAAAGCATTCGCAACATCTGGAAGATTGAGGAGCTGCGGCAGCGTGTGCTCTACACGCTCGGCTTGCTGGTCGTTTATCGGATCGGCACCTATGTGACGCTGCCCGGCGTAGATGCCCATATTCTGGCCGAGGTCAATCGACAGGCGGGTACCAATAACTTGTTTGGCCTGATCGATCTGTTCGTCGGAGGCGCCTTTTCCCAGGCGGGCATCTTTGCGCTGGGCATCATGCCCTATATCACGGCCTCCATCATTATTCAGCTAATGGGCGCCGTCGTACCCTACTTCCAGAAACTGCAACGTGAAGGGGAAGAAGGCCGCCGTAAGATTACGCAACTGACCCGCTATCTAACGGTCGGGATCACGGCTCTGCAGGCTGTAGGCTATGCGATCAACCTGCGCTACGGTGCTACCGGACAGGCCATCATCGTCAGTCCGGCCTTTTTTATGTTGATCGCCGTCATTGTGCTAACGGCCGGTACGGTCTTCGTCATGTGGCTGGGCGAGCGGATCACAGAAAATGGCATTGGCAATGGCATTTCGCTCATCATCATGGTAAGCATCATTGCCTTTCTGCCGCAGGCCGTTTACAACGAGTTTACACTCAAAGACAACCTGTTCATTGTGCTGTTGGAGCTGGCCGTTTTTGTGGTGATTACAGCAGGCGTGGTGCTGGTAACGCAGGGGACACGCCGCATTCCTGTGCAGTATGCTAAACGGGTGGTAGGACGCCGGGTCTATGGAGGGGTAACGCAGTACCTGCCCCTTCGCGTCAATGCGGCCGGCGTGATGCCGATCATCTTTGCCCAGTCGATCATGTTTGTGCCTGCGACGATCGCGACCTTTTTCCCGGGAAGCGATTTTATGCAGCAGTTCGGGAGCTTTTTCTCGGATATCTCGGGGTGGGGCTATTCCTCGCTCTTTTTCGTGCTGGTGGTATTCTTTACCTATTTCTACACCGCCATTGCCGTGAATCCTCGCGAAATGGCGGACACGCTAAAGCGGCAAGGAGGCTTTATCCCGGGTGTGCGACCGGGGAAACAGACCAGTGATTTCATTGATACGATCCTGACACGTATCACGCTGCCCGGCGCTATTTTTCTAGGGATTGTGGCGATCATCCCGGCTTTTGCCATGCGGGCAGGTGTAACGGCCGGCTTTGCCCACTTTTTTGGCGGCACCAGCCTGCTCATCATCGTGGGCGTGATGCTCGACACGCTGCAGCAAATCGAAAGTCACCTGCTCATGCGGCACTATGAAGGATTCATGAAGGGGACACGCGTACGTGGCCGACGTTTCTAAACGCCCGGATCTATGATTCATATCAAAACAGAAAAAGAAATTGACATCCTGCGTCAATGCGCCGAGCTGGTGGGCCGCACCTTGGCCACGGTGGCCCGCTATATTCGTCCGGGCGTGACCACGGCGGAACTGGATGCGATTGCCGAAGACTTTATTCGGACGCAGGGAGCGGAACCGGCCTTTAAAGGCTATCGGGTGGGCCGGCAGGTCTATCCGGCCACGCTGTGTGTCTCCGTAAACGACCAGGTGGTGCATGGTATTCCGGGCGATTATCAGTTGCAGGAAGGGGATGTGGTGTCGGTAGACTGCGGTGTGCGGTATCGAGGCTTCTACGGCGATAGCGCCTATACCTTTGGGGTAGGCATGCTGGATCCAGAGAACGTGCGGCTTTGCCGGGTGACGTATGAAGCGCTGGAGAAAGGCGTGGCGCAGGCTGTAGCCGGCAAGCGTATCGGCGATATCAGCCATGCTATTCAGCAGCACTGTGAGGCGGCGGGTTATGGGGTGGTTCGGGCACTGGTCGGACACGGGATTGGACGGCGGCTTCATGAAGAGCCGCAGGTGCCCAACGTTGGGCGGGCAGGGACAGGCCGGCGGCTGCGTGTGGGGATGACGCTCTGTGTGGAACCTATGGTCAATCGAGGAACGTATGAGGTGCGCCTTGCAGAAGACGGGTGGACTGTTCACACGGCAGATGGGCAGCCTTCGGCCCATTACGAACACATGATCGTGGTGCGGACCGGGCAGCCTGAAGTGCTCACGACGTTTGCCTATATCGAAGAGGTGGTCGAAGCTCCTTATAAACAGACCGCAGCATCCCCACATGGCGAAGCAGAAACCCATTACGCAGGACGGTGAGGTGATCGAAGCCCTACCCAATGCACAGTTTCGCGTACGGCTGGACAACGGCCACGAGATTCTGGGCATTCTTTCGGGTAAAATGCGCATGCACTATATCAAAATTCTGCCCGGCGACCGTGTGAAGGTAGAGTTGTCGCCCTATGATCTGACGCGAGGGCGGATTGTGTATCGTTATAAATAAACGTTCACGAACCCCGCAACGGCTAAGGCGTTTACACCCCCCTGCTTGGTGGTTTCAGGAGGTTCACCTAAAGCGCAAAGCATTATGAAGGTACGTGCCAGTGTGAAGAAGCGGAGTGCTGATGACAAGATCGTGCGGCGGAAAGGACGCATCTACGTTATCAATAAAAAGAATCCCCGCCACAAGCAACGTCAGGGCTGAGGGTGGGGCAAACCGGTAGAGGCTATGCCACGAATCGCAGGTGTTGACATCCCGCTCCATAAACGCGGAGAGATTGCGCTGACCGCGATTTACGGAATTGGAAAATCGCGCGCCAAAGAGATCCTCAACCGGGTGGGGGTCGACCCCAACACGCGCCCGAAAGACTGGACCGACGAGCAAACACGGGCAATTCGTCGGCTCATTGAGCAGGAGTATGTGGTTGAAGGGCAGCTCCGAGCTGAAGTGCAGATGAATATCAAGCGGCTGATGGACATCGGCTGCTACCGGGGTATCCGGCATCGGCTGGGGCTGCCCGTGCGCGGACAGCGAACCCGCACCAATGCCCGTACCCGCAAAGGACCTCGGAAGACAGTGGCCGGGAAAAAGAAGGCTACGAAGAAGTAATCCTGGAACACAGCCATGGCGAAAAAGCAGCGCAGCTCGCGCAAAAAAAAGGTTATTGTTGAGCAGAACGGGCAGGCACATATTCAGTCTACTTTCAACAATACCATTGTCACCATTACGGACCAGTATGGCAACACGATTGCCTGGTCCAGTGGGGGCAAGGAAGGGTTTAAGGGGAGTCGTAAAGGGACGCCCTATGCAGCGCAGATGGCTGCCACATCAGCGGCCAAGGAGGCTTATGAACTGGGACTGCGCCGGGTGGACGTCTTTGTGAAAGGGCCCGGGTCAGGCCGCGAGTCGGCCATTCGCGCTCTGGCAGCGGCCGGTCTGGAGCTGCTGACGATTCGAGACGTCACACCGGTGCCACACAACGGCTGCCGGCCGCCGAAACGGCGCCGCGTCTGAGGCGCGTTTCGGCATAAGTCCGGTCACGGCAGCAGAAAAGGTGTTGCCGTGCGTTTGTCTTTCCAGAACCAATTTGCATTCATCCGACAAACGAGACCAGAACGACAATGGCCCGCTATCGAGGCCCCAAACAGAAGATCGCCCGGCGCTTCGGGGAACCCATCTTTGGCCCGAGTAAGGCGCTGGAACGCAAGCCGTACCCGCCCGGTCAGCACGGACGTACGCGCCGGGCCAAAGAAAGTGAGTATGCTGTCCAGCTGAAAGAAAAGCAGAAGGTCAAGCACATTTACGGCCTGCTGGAGCGTCAATTTCGCAACCTGTTCGAAAAAGCCTCGCGTAAGAAGGGCATCACGGGAGAGAACCTCCTGAAGATGCTCGAAGCGCGGCTGGACAACACGGTCTATCGCATGGGCTTTGCCCGTACGCGCCGGCAGGCACGCCAGCTGGTTGTCCACCGCCATATTATGGTGAACGGCCAGATCGTCAACATTCCATCCTATCAGCTGCGGCCCGGCGATGTAGTAGCCGTACGACCCAAAAGCCGTCAGCTGACGGTTATTCAGGATAACATCAAACGGTTGCGTCGGAACTTTCCCTGGCTGGAAGTCGATCGTAAGGCAATGCAGGGGAAGTTCCTGGACTACCCAAACCGGGAAGATATTCCCGAAAACATCCGCGAGCACCTGATCGTCGAGCTCTACTCCAAGTAAGCCGGCGGCAGGAAGCGCGGATGGAGGTGCCGGAGAAAAGCTTTCCGGGTCTGGCGATCGATAAAACCCAGAACTGACCATGAACAACTACATGGTGCAATTGCCCGAAGGCGTTCGTGTGGAAGAGGCGACGGAAACGTTCGGGCGCTTTGTGATTCAGCCGCTGGAACGTGGCTATGGCGTCACGATTGGCAATGCCCTGCGGCGCGTACTGCTTTCTTCGTTGCCAGGCGTTGCCATCACAGCCGTAAAGATTGATGGCGTCCAGCACGAGTTTTCAACCATCCCGGGCGTTACCGAGGACGTCGCTGAGATCATCCTGAACCTAAAAGGCGTGCGCTTTAAGGCCAAGGATACAACCGACGCGAACATCCGGCTTTCGCTGAAAGGGCCACATGTATGGACAGCCCGAGATATCGGCGAAGCCACCAGTCATTACGAAGTGCTGAATCCGGATCATTACATTGCCACGCTGGCCGAAGGCGCCGAGGTGAACCTGGAGCTGCGCATGGGGCGGGGGCGTGGCTATGTGCCGGCCGAAGAGAACAAGTTGCCGGATGACCCCATCGGCGTGATCGCGATCGACGCGATCTTCACCCCCATCAAAAACGTGCGCTACACGATTAAGCCCACGCGCGTAGGCCAGAAAATTGAGTACGAACGGCTGGAATTGGAAATTACCACGGACGGCTCGATCGCTCCAGAGGAGGCGCTCATGCAGGCGGCCACTATCCTGCGTGACCACATCAATCTGTTCATCACCATGGAGAGCGAGCCCCAGCCTGAGGTCCAGAAAAAAGAAGTGGATGCCGAAGTGCAGCGCATCCGCGAGCTGCTATCCCAGCCGGTTGATGAACTCGACCTGTCGGTGCGGGCTCAGAACTGCCTGAAAGCAGCAAATATCCGCACGATCGGCGACTTGGTGCGGCGACAGGAGTCGGAGATGCTCAAGTTCCGGAACTTCGGCCGTAAGTCGCTGCAGGAGCTGATCGCCGTGCTGGAGGAGCGCGGACTGCATTTTGGCATGGATGTCGACAAATATCTTGAAGGAGCCGAGAGCTGAGCCGGCGTTGCCGGAGTAAGCTGAAAGGAGCCATGAGACATCGAAAGAAAGGATTTAAATTAGGGCGCACCTATGGTCACCGCCGGGCTACGCTGGCGGCGCTTTCGTGCGCGCTGATTCGTCACAAGCGCATCCGCACGACGCTGGCCAAGGCCAAAGCCCTCCGCATGTTCATCGAGCCGCTGATCACGCGGGCGAAAGAAGACACCACCCATAACCGCCGGCAGGTTTTTCGGTATTTGCAGAATAAGGAGGCAGTCAAGGAGCTTTTCGGAGAGATTGCTGAGAAGGTGAACGGTCGGCCCGGCGGATATACACGGGTAGTGCGTATTGGCCGGCGGCCCGGCGACGGTGCTGAAATGGCTGTGATTGAACTGGTCGACTATAACGACATCAAACCAACCAGTACGCGAAAGACGCGGAGGCGGACGCGGCGTGGCCGGGGACGGAGCCGTCGTCCGGAAACGGCTGAAGCAGTCGCCCCCACTACAGCAGCACAACCGGTAGAAGCTGAGCCGACAACCTCTGAAACCTCTGAGCCTGCTGCGGCGGCTGAAGCTGAGACGCTACCTGAAGCAGCGGCTCCGGCTGCAAGCGAAGCGGACACGCCCGCCACCACCGAAACCGAAACGTCACCCGAAAAGGCTGAAGCGGCTCCTGAAACTGCCCAGCAGGAACAACCTGACGAAAAGAAGCAGGACAAAAAGGACGAAGCCTGAGGCGACGTTCGACTTAACGAAATCGGAACCCGCATATCAGAGCGCCATCCGTTAGGGTGGCGCTTTTTTTGTTGGCGGAACAGGTGAAAGCGCCGGTACTTTAACTTTAGAAATAATCAACAGGGCAAACAGAAGCCCGACAGCCCATGGTCCAGGTATCCACCCTCCTGAAAGAGGGCAATCTGAACATCCCGGAAGAATATCAGCAGCGACTGGAAACGTTGCTGCGAGTCTGTCACCAGCACTTACCTCGTGTGGATGAAGACTTCATCCGACGGGCATTTCGGGTGAGCTACTGGGCCCATCGGGATCATCGGCGGATTACAGGCGACCCGTATATCCTGCATCCGCTGGAAGTGGCCTTGATTGTAGCGCAGGACATCAGCTTCGACGACGTGAGCGTGGCTGCCGCCCTGTTGCACGATGTGGTCGAAGACTCCGACATCTCGCTGGATTTTATTCGAGAGGAGTTCGGCGAGACCATGGGCATTATCATCGACGGGTTGACCAAAATCCAGGGCGTCTTTGCCTCGCGCGAACTGGGGCAGGCCGAAAATGTGCGCAAGCTCATGCTTTCCATGGCCGAGGACATCCGGGTGATTCTGGTCAAGTTTGCTGATCGGCTACATAACATGCGAACCATTGAGGCGCTGCCCCCGCAGAAACGATTGAAAATTGCCACCGAAACGCTGGAATTATTTGCCCCACTGGCCCATCGCTTTGGTCTGTTTAAGATCAAAAGCGAGCTGGAGGATCTGTCGCTCAAAGTACTGCAGCCCGATGAGTACTACGCCATTGTACGTGGACTGAATGAGTCCAAAAAGGAGCGGGAAGCCTACATTCAGCGCTTTATTGAACCGCTGAAACAGCGCCTGGAGGAGGCCGGACTGGTATTCGATATTTACGGCCGACCGAAAAATATCTACTCAATCTACCGCAAAATGAAGCGGCAAAATAAGCCGCTGGAGGAGATCTATGACCTGTTTGCCATTCGGATTGTGCTGAAAAGTACAGGGCGGAAAGGCAAAGAAGACTGCTGGCGGGCCTATTCCATTGTAACCGATCTTTACCGGCCTTTGCCGGAGCGCTTTCGGGATTTTATTTCGGTGCCTAAGTCAAATGGATACCAGAGCTTGCATACAACCGTGCTGGGGCCCGGTGGTCGTAAGGTCGAGGTGCAGATTCGTACGCAGGAGATGCACGAGATAGCGGAGCGGGGCGTGGCCGCCCACTGGCGCTACAAAGAGGGGATTGAAGAGCCAGACCCGAAAATGGATCAGTGGCTGCGGTGGGTCCACGAAATCCTGGAAAATCCCAAACCAGATCAGGCCACTGAATTCGTTAAGGAGTTTCGACTCAATCTATATGACGACGAAATTTACGTTTTTACGCCAAAAGGCGATGTGATCAGCCTGCCGCAGGGGGCCACGCCGGTCGATTTTGCCTTCCGGGTGCATACAGAGGTGGGACTGCATTGCATCGGAGCCAAAGTCAATGGCAAGCTGGTACCACTTTCCTATAAGCTGAGAAGCGGTGATCAGGTAGAAATTATCACTTCAAAAAAGCAGACCCCCAATCCCGACTGGATGAAGTTTGTCGTTACGCAGAAAGCACGCAGCCACATCCGGCACTGGATCAACGAGCAGCGCCGCAAGGCGATTGAGCTGGGGAAAGAACTCTGGGAAAAGCGGGCGCATCGGCTGGGACTTGAGGTGGACGAACGGCAGCTACAGCGCGTAGCGCATCGATTGAAGTTTCCTAACCTACAACAAATGTTTTACGAAATTGGCAGTGGGCTGTTTGAGGTAGACGAGCTGGTTAAGGCGCTTCGTGCAGGGGATGGGCAACAAGACACCCCGCAACAGGCACTGCGCCTGAAATACGAGAGCTTTCTGGATACGGCCAAGGAGACAGGCCAGCCAGCCCTGAAGATTGACGGTGAGCTGCATACAGACATTGTCACCACATATGCTTCCTGCTGCAACCCTATCCCAGGAGACGAAGTCTTCGGGTACGTGAGTCGCAGCGGCGCGATCAAGATTCATCGGGTCAATTGCAAAAATGCTCCTTATCTGCTGATTAACCATCCGGATCGCATTGTGCCCGTCGAGTGGAGCCGTCAGAAAGACGTACAGTTTCTGGCAGCGCTGCGGGTGATCGGCGAAGATCGGGTAGGCATCGTGAGCGACATCACAACAGTCATTTCTAAAAGCCTGAAAACCAATATCCGCTCTATTACGGTCGATTCGGAAGATGGCGTGTTTGAGGGAACGATCGTACTGTACGTAAGCGATCTGGAACATTTGCGCCGGGTGATTGAGCGGATCAAGCGCATCGATGGCATCTACGGCGTGTATCGATTCGAGGAATAGGGACAAGTCCTTAAAAATTCAATGATGAGCACCCTTTTTGTTTTGCAAAAGCTCCCGTGATTTAATAAAATGCGGCATCCTGCCGCATTTTTGTACGAAAGGATGCCCGTAGTGCGGTCAGGAAAAGCGCTGGTAGAACGTGCAAAATTCAAACGAGGTGGTTGATTATGGCGCAACGCATTCCAACGTTGACCAAGAAGGATGTTGCTCGTCGGGTTGCCCAGTTGATGGGGGAACCCATTTACAAGAGTGAGCCCTGGGTGAATGCCGTGATTGAGGCATTAGCCCAGCTACTTGAGGAGGCAGATCCCGAAGTGCGGATCGAACTTCGGGACTTTGGCGTGTTTGAAGTGAAGCGTACCCGTGCCAAGCCAAAAGCACGTAATCCGAAGACCAACGAAACTGTTTTCATCCCCAGCCGCCGAAAAACCCATTTTAAACCCAGCAAGCGCCTGAAGCAGGTGCTGCAACGTCCCCTGATTGAATTGAACTACGAAATCCCTGAGGGAAGCGCCGATAAATACCTGGAAGCGCAAACGGCCGGGAACAACGGCGCCCAGTGAGCTACGCCTCATTGATGAGAACAGAAGCGGAACGGACGGGTTTATGTGACTTCCCGTCCGTTTCGTGTTTGGGTTGAGGGGATCATGCCGCTACGATCAGCTTCACGTCCGCGCCTGGTAGGCGTAGATTACGGCCAGAAGCGTGTCGGACTGGCCCTGGCCGATCCGTTACGGGTAATTGCTCAGCCCTATGGTACGTATGCGCCGGACGAAGCGCTGCGCGTTCTCCAACAGTTGCATACAACGGAAGGAATTGAGACGCTGGTGGTGGGCTGGCCGCTGACCGAGGCGGGAACAGAAGGAGCGGCGACGCGGCAGGTGGCACGGTTCATTCAGCGGTTGGAGCGGCTGTTGCCCGGCGTGCGGATTGTACGCTGGGATGAACGGTATACTTCAGAACTGGCCCGCGAGCGGCTTCGAGAAGTGGGAGGGCGCCGTAAAAAACGACGCGATCGGGGACGGGTAGACCAGATGGCCGCAGCGATTATCCTCCAAGAGTATCTGGCCCACCAGGAACTCCAGACGGGTTTCCCCGAATAAGAACACAGACCTAAACGTCTTAAGCACAGATGGTTTTGCCCATTCATGTGTATGGCGATCCGGTACTGCGGGAACGAACGCGGCCAGTGACGGCCAATTCGCCCGAATTGCAGCAATTGCTCGACGACATGCTCGAGACCATGCATGCCGCTTCGGGGATCGGGCTGGCAGCTCCCCAGGTAGGACGCCGGGAACGCGTTTTTGTGGTGGACTTGACGCCCATGAAAGAAGAGCTGGAGGCTGAAGGGGAGATACTCCCCCCGATGCCTATGTTTTTCATCAATCCAGAGATTCTCTGGACAAGCAATACGCGGTGTAGTATGGAAGAAGGCTGCCTGTCCATCCCGGAGATACGGGAGGTGGTCGAACGCCCGGAGGCCGTTCGCATTCGTTACCTGGATCGACAGTTTCAGCCACAAGAGCTGGAAGCGCATGGCATGCTGGCCCGGGTGATTCAACACGAGTATGATCACCTGGAAGGTGTGCTCTTTATCGATCGTATTAGCGCATTTCGACGGCAGTTGTTGAAACGTCGGCTGCGTGAGATTGCCCGGGGACAGGTTTCAGCCGAGTATCCGCTGGCTCTCAGCCGCGTATAGCAGCCTACGGGAAACGGCCTGCCAGGATGTGCTCTGCAGTCAACAGAGGTGCCAGTTCTTGGCCGAGTAAAGTATGGGCCCGCTTGTCCAGGCGAGCGGCAGGATTACTCCTGTTGTTTCTGGTCAGTACCGTCGGACTCCCGACGGCTCACCAGCTATTGCATGCCCGTCAGTTAGTTGCAACCTGCTCGATTGGAAATGGCCTCTACCAGTCGCCGGACTGTCAACACCTTCCTGATCCGTGTCATCTCTATGCCGGGATACGCTTTCTGCCAGCGATAACGACAACGGTTCCTGTGCAATGGGAGCGATGGGAGAAAATTCCCATCGCAGGCCGCTCTATCCTGCATGCTTTTTTCTCCACCGTTCCGGATATACGGGCACCTCCGGTCTGATGCGAAAGCAGGTCACCGTACGGTGACCTGTAACTGTAGGTTATGGTGGGCGACACCAGGAGGATACCAGACCGGAGGAGTGCCATGGTACAGGCTTTACGTATAGGCTACTGGGGACTGATACTCGCCATTGTTTTCGGTGGAAAGGAGACAGGGTATGCCCAGGTTCTGAAAGGGAAGGTTACCGACGCGACCACGGGAACGCCCTTGATCGGGGCGACGGTTTTTGTATTGTCGACGCAAACGGGCACGACCACCGATGCCGATGGCCGCTATCGTCTGCTGCTTCCACAACCCGGTCGTTACCGTGTGCTGTTTAGCTACGTGGGATATCGGGCGGAGACACGTGAAGTGGTACTTTCTAGCAGCTCGTCTGTAACCTTAGAGGTAGCGCTGGTACCTACAGCCATTGAGGCGCCGGCCGTGACCATCACGGCCAAAGCCCAGGCCACCGACGTACTATCGACCCCACAGGCTGTCGTTGTGCTTGAAGGAGAGGCGTTGCGTTTGCGCCAGGGCATGACAGCCGTTGATGCGCTGGCCCAGATACCCGGTGTACATCTGATGCACACGGGTACCGGGATTGCCAAACCCATGATTCGTGGTCTGACCGCCCAGCGGGTGTTGGTGGTGCAGGATGGGGTTCGCCAGGAAGGGCAGCAGTGGGGAGACGAGCACGGTGTGGAAATCGACGCCCATGCGGCCGAGCGCATCGAAGTCGTGAAGGGACCGGCCAGTCTGCTGTACGGATCGGATGCCTTGGGTGGGGTAGTACAGTTGGCCACGGAAGGACCCTTTATCTATGACCGACCGCTTACAGGAACCATCACGCTGGAAGGCGCCAGCAATACCCGAATGCACGGTATGCATCTGGAAGCAGGCGGCCGTCAGGGAAACTGGGCCTACGGAGGCAATCTGACGCTCCGACAGGCTGGCGCCTACAATACCCCCGAAGGACTGGTCCCTAATACGGGCGTGGCAGAACGCCATGGCATGCTGCAACTCGGCTATGAGACCCAGCTCGTCCGGTGGCAACTGGCCTACAAGCGTTACCGCGCTCGTCTTGGATTTTTTGAACCGGAAGACAGTGAAGCGCTCTCGCACCCGGTCGAGCGTTACCGTATTGGTGAACCCTACCAGCGCGTAGACCACGACTTGCTGCAACTTCGGGCGCAGTGGCGGTTGGGAGCCGACCGATTGGAGCTGCAGGCAGCCTGGCAGCAGAACCAGCGGCGAGAATTTGAACATGAGGCGGAAGCGCCGGTCGAACTCTATCAAACCGCAGGGCCTTCGCTCTATCTGCGGCTGCGTACGCTGACGACCGAGCTGCGATTTCACCATCGCCCGCTGGGTACTCTGTTCGGGACGGTTGGATTGAGCGGTTTTTTCCAGCGTAACGAAACGCTGGCCGAAGAAGCACTTATCCCTGGCGCCCGGATCTGGAACGGTGCCGTGTACGTGTTCGAAGAGCTTGTGTTGTCGCGGCTGACCATTAGTGGTGGGTTGCGGTGGGACACCCGGCGACTTGTGGTGGAGAAGAACGAAATGCTGGGCGTAACGGCACAGACCCGTACCTACAGCGCCTTCAGCGGGGCGGTAGGACTGGCCTGGCAGGTACGGCCGGATCTTTCCCTGGCTTTTAATGTGGGGCGTGCCTGGCGGGCGCCTACGCTCAACGAACTCTTTTCGCGTGGCGTGCATGAAGGGACCGGCCGTTTCGAGGTGGGTACGCCCACGTTGCAGCCCGAGCAGAGCCTCGCGCTGGATGGCACCTTACGTTGGTTGCGGCCACGGTTGTACCTGGAGATCAATGCTTTCGTGAATCGAATTGATCATTTCATCTTTCCGCGCCCCACCGGGCTCCGCGATCCAGATTCCGGTTTCTTCATCTATCGATTTGACCAGGCACAGGCATTGCTCTGGGGCGGTGAGTTGCTTTTGAATCTGGGAGTAACCGACTGGTTGCATCTGCATCTGGGAGGGGATGTAACGTACACGGAAAATCGCGAAACCAGGCAACCACTTCCCTTTTCGCCGCCTCCACGGTTGATCACCAGTATTGAGGTGCACCGGGAGCGCTGGGGCCCGGCCTTCGAGGTCATGCTACGACTGGGGCCGACTTTTGTCGCCGCCCAGCGTCGCGTAGCCCCTGAAGAGATGCCGACCGATGGCTATGTACTCTGGCAGGCGGCCTGCTCGGCACGCTGGTCGCTGGGCTCATGGCAGCTCGTTACGGATCTGACTGTGCAGAATGTGCTGAATCGGGCCTATGTCAGCCATCTGAGCCGATTGCGTCCCTACGGTGTACTGGACCCTGGGCGCAATGTACAGCTTCGCGTTATGTTACAGATGCCCTGACTATTACAGCAACCTGGGCCAGAAAACCCCGCGTATCTCTGATACGGGGAGGAGGTCACGTAGCTACGCATAGACAGAAAAAGGGCCGGGACTTTAGCTGCCGGCCCTTTTTTACTGACTGGACCTACGTCTATCGCGGCCAGCGAATCACAATGGTATCGACGCGGCGCAGTTCACGACAGCCTGGAAGATTCGTCGGATTCGGGCAGGGAGGGGGCAGTTCACCCAGTCCCCGAAAGATCAGCCGCTCCGCCTGGATACCCTGCTGCTGGTAATAGTTATACACAGACAGAGCCCTTCGCAAAGATAGCAGCGTATTAA
>JALSJJ010000064.1 GCA_026989375.1 Rhodothermus sp. | reverse complement strand
GACGGAGAGCGATCCGTACAGTCCGATGCGACTGCGTCCAGAAGTGCGGGCCCGGGAACGAACACCGGAAGAAGTAACGGAAGAGCTGCTGCAGCAATTGATCGAAGACGTAGCTGCTGAGCATAGCGCAGTAGCGCGTGCCTGGCGACGTGCTTCTGATGTAGTGGGAGCTATCCTGGACTATGCCGATACCGTAGAGGCGGAACTGATCATTCTGGGTACGCATGGCCGTCGTGGACTGCAACGCTTTCTGCTGGGTAGTGTGGCTGAAGCGGTGGTGCGCCGGGCTCCGGTGCCTGTGCTGACCGTGCGCGAGCAGGCTCGTATCCCGGAAACTATCCACCATATTCTGGTGCCTACGGACTTCTCAGATGATGCCCGGCTGGCGTTGCAAGAAGCGGGACGCTGGGCGGCCTATTTCCGGGCACGTATGACGCTCCTCCATGTGCTTTCGCCAGCACTCGTGCCGGTCGCAGTGACCGAGATGGCAGCCATCTACGAAGTAATGCCAGGCTTACAGGAGCGTATCCAAGAAGAGCTAACGCGATGGATTGACACCGAAGTCCCCAATACCGTACAGACCAACATACGGGTAGAAGAAGGACCGATCGATCTCACCATTCTGGAACAGGCACGTCGAGAACAGGCCGATCTGATCGTAATGGCGACCCATGGACGCTCGGGCGTAGCTCGCTGGTTGCTGGGCAGCGTAACCGAACGCGTACTGCGTCAGGCGCCTTGTCCGGTATTGACACGTTGCCACCGTGCCTTCTCTGAAACCGAAGGAACACCTTGAGGCCAGCAGTTCTGTTGAAGTAGTTCGAGCGTGCGGGACAGGTATGTAGGGGATTCCCCTACAGAAGCGTCCGTTTTTTCCCGGCAGCGGCTGCGGTTCCCTGCCGATAGGTAAAGAGGATGCCCACCTGTAACTTGGGGGTGGTTTGAACGTTCGGCGTCGGTCGATGCCGGCATGTCCCGTTAAACACCGGGCCTGATCGATCGGGTAAATGCTGAAGACAAGATGACGAGGGTCTGGCTGGAGGATCCGTGGCAGGTAGCTGAGCACGACTTTCCACGATATGCTACGCCGGAAGTGCAACTGCGCTTTCTGTTGAACTATGCCGTACTGGCCCCCTCTGTTCACAATACACAGCCCTGGCGCTTTCGCGTAGTGGGCAGTGAGGTTGAACTCTACGCCGACCGCACGCGTGCACTGCCGGTTGCTGATCCGGAAGATCGTCAGCTCATTATGAGCTGTGGGGCCGCATTGTTTCACCTGCAGGTAGCCATGCGCCATTTTGGCCATCAACCTCAGGTGCGGTTGCTTCCGGATCCAGATGATCCCGATCTGCTGGCTTTTGTGCGTCTGGGCCCGCCAGAGCCCGCCACGCTGATGGATCACCGGCTGTTTCGGGCCATTAAAAAACGCCGTACAAATCGGCTGCCGTTCGAAAACCGTCCGGTTCCTGAAGCGGAACTATGGGCGCTGGAGCGCGCCGTTGAGCAGGAAGGGGCTCACCTGGTGATCGTGCAGGAGCGTACAAAACGCTACGAGCTGGCTGAATTGATTGCTGAGGCCGACCGCCAGCAGACGTCCGATCCGCGCTTTCGACGGGAGCTGGCTGCATGGACGCATCCCGCCCGCAATGAAAGCAAAGATGGGTTGCCCCTGACGGCCCGGGGACTTCGCGAGTGGCTGGGCCCAGCCGGACCATTTGTGCTGCGGACATTTCTCTGGGCACGGGGACAGGTAGCTCGCGATCGACAACTGGCCGAGGGATCGCCCGTGCTGCTGGTGCTTCTGACTGATCAGGATGAACCAATGGCCTGGCTTCGGGCCGGACAGGCACTGGATCGTCTGCTACTCCAGGCGGCCGATTATGGTCTGGCAGCTTCTTTTTTGAACCAGCCAATCGAAGTAGCCGAGATGCGTACCCGACTGCGGCGCTGGCTTGCCACCGAAAGGTGGCCCCAGACCATCTTGCGTCTGGGTTATGGCCCACCTGTAGCGCCTACGCCACGCCGGCCCATTCAGGAAGTGCTCCTTCAGCATCGTTATCTCTGAATCGTTGGCAACAAAGCCCTGATCTTTGGGTACATCCTTTGATGCGGTATCCCGTAACAGGCCAGGTGAAGCATCAAGGATGGCCCGCACGTCCGCTGTTGACCGAGCTATTCAGGTTGAGTATCACGCTTCAGATCGAACTGTCCGGGGCTTGCCTCGGGCGACCTGCCCCCGTCCTGTACCGCCGGGCCGGCCACTGGATGATCCGCGTCTGTACTTCAACCGGGAGCTGAGCTGGATCGATTTCAACTGGCGCGTGCTGTTTCAGGCCCTTGATCCCCGCGTTCCCCTGTTGGAGCGGGTCCGCTTTCTGGCTATCACTTCGATCAATCTCGACGAGTTTTTTCGGAAACGCTATGGGGGATTAAAGCGGCAGGAGGCAGCCGGCGTTCGTCAGCTTTCGCCAGATGGACGTACTCCTACGGAGCAGCTTCGCCTGATCCGGGAAGCACTTCGGCCGATGTACGCCTGCATGTATCGTACCTGGCACGAAGAACTGCGGCCGGCTCTGGCCCGCGAAGCCGGGATCCATGTGCTCACGTACGCCCAGCTCGACGAAACGCAGCGCCGCTATCTGACCCGATATTTCAAGGAACAGATTTTTCCTGTCCTGACGCCGTTGGCTGTTGAACCCGGGCATCCGTTTCCGCTGATTTCGAACCTGAGTCTATCGCTGGTCGTGTTCCTGCGCCATCCAAAGCAGGGCACAGAACACTTCGCCCGTGTGAAGATCCCGACTGATCGTGGACGCTGGGTGTCCCTTGAACAACCCCTGCATTTCGTTCCACTTGAAGAGGTGGTGCGGCATCACCTACCTGAGGTGTTTCGCGGCATGGAAGTGCTGGGAGCCTGGGCCTTTCGCATCACGCGAAACGCTGACGTCCATCGAGATGAGGAAGAGGCCGAGGACCTGATTGAGATGATCGCCGAGGAATTGCGTGCGCGACGTTTTGCACCGGTGGTACGCATGGAAGTCGAACGCACGATGCCTGAGCACGTGCGGCAACTGCTCATGGAGGAACTGGCACTGGACCCCGGAGATCTGTTTGAGGTGGATGGCCCGATCAATCTGGGCGACTGTCAGGCACTGGCCGAGTTGGAGCTACCTGCTTTTCGGTACGAACCCTGGGAGCCTGTCATTCCCCCGGCCCTTGTGCATGAAGGGGAAGCGCAGGGGCAGTTGAGCATTTTCGACATCCTGCGACAGCGCGATGTGCTCGTCCATCATCCCTATGAATCGTTTGTGGCCAGCATCCAGCACTTTCTGGAAGAAGCTGCCGACGATCCGCATGTGCTGGCGATCAAGCAAACGCTCTATCGTACTTCGGACGACTCATCTATCATGAAGGCTCTGATGCGGGCGGCTGAACGAGGGAAACAGGTGGCCGTCCTGGTTGAAGTAAAGGCGCGCTTCGATGAAGCCAACAATATCGAGTGGGGGCAGCAACTTGAGCGAGCCGGGGTGCATGTGACCTACGGGATAATGGGGCTCAAGACGCACGCCAAAGTGACGCTGGTCGTACGCGAAGAAAACGGCCGGCTGCGTACCTACAGCCATATCGGTACCGGCAATTACAATCCCGAAACGGCCCGCCAATATGCCGATCTGGGTTTGCTGACCGCCCGTGAAGACATCGGTCACGACCTGGTCAACCTGTTTCACTTTCTGACAGGCTATGCGCCTGAGCAGTCCTACCAAAAGTTACTGGTGGCGCCACGCGATCTGCGTTCGGCACTGGTCCGGCTTATTCGCCAGGAAGTAGAACATCACCGGCAGCACGGCAACGGCCGCATCATTGCTAAGATGAATGGCCTCGACGACATCGGCATCATTCAGGAGCTCTACCGTGCTTCACAGGCTGGCGTGCCTATAGATCTGATCGTGCGAGGTCCCTGTCGATTGCGGCCTGGACTGAAAGGTTACAGTGAAACCATTCGGGTGATCAGCATCGTTGGGCGCTTTCTGGAGCACAGTCGCCTCTACTACTTTCACAACAACGGCGATCCGCTCGTTTACATCGGCAGCGCGGACTGGATGCGACGCAACTTGGACGATCGCGTCGAGGTGCTGGCGCCTGTCGAAGACCCTGCGCTCCGGCACCGACTGATACGCACCCTGGAGCTGGCGCTGGACGATCACCGGACAGCCTGGGAATTGCGGCCCGATGGCCGGTACGTGCTACGTACCCCTCGTTCCGAACAGGAAACGCTCGGCTTTCAGGAACGCCTGATGCGGTGGGCACGCGCACACTGGGCTGAACAGGAACAGCTTTTGTAGGCCGTCTGACGAACAGAGCATCCTACCGCCACGTAGATGGAAGTGCGTGAGGCGAAGACCCGGCATCATGAAGCGCTGTACCGGGCGCTTTTCGAGACCACCCAGGACGCCGTTCTGATTACAGAGGTCAAAACCGGCCGGATTCTGGAAGCCAATCCAGCTGCGGCGCAGCTCTTTGGCTACGACCGAAAGACCCTCTGCCAGATGCGTCAGCTTGAGCTACATCCGGCCGAACTTGCCGCACTGTACCGAAAAAAATTCCGTCAGGCCGTTGAGCGTGGGAGCTTTCGGGAACGTGGCGTGATCGTCCGGCATGCCGACGGGAGCTGGATTCCGGTTGAGCTCTCAGGGCAGGTCTTTGAGATAGACGGGAAAAGGCTGATGCAGGAGACCTTTCGGGACCTGCGTCTCCAGCAGCGGCTGAATGAGACCGAGGCGCTCTACCGCACGCTCTTCGAAACCAGCCTGGCGGGCATTTATCTGCTGCAGGAAGGACGCATTGTGGTAGCGAACCAGCAGGCAGCGGCCATTTTTGGCTATACGCCGGAGGAGATAATTGGCCTGCCGGTTACCGCCGTTGTGGCAGAGGAAGATCGGGAGCGAGTTGCTGAAAACATCCGCCGCCGGATGTCCGGTGAAGTGGATGAGATGCGCTACCGGTTCAAGGGACGTCGCAAAGACGGCTCAATCTTCTATGTGGAGGTCCGGGGACGCCGCATCGTGTATAACGGCCGTCCGGCCATCTTCGGGACGGTGCTGGACGTCGACGAACAGGTACGGGCCATGGAGCGACTGGCCCGGAGTGAAGCCCGCTATCGGCGCCTGTTCGAACATAGCGTGGCCGGCTTCTATCGGACCACCATAGACGGAAAGATCCTGAGCGTCAATCCGGCGCTGGCCCGCATGCTGGGCTACAACGATCCGGCTGAACTGGAAGGACAGCCGGCTACCGTGCTATACTTTGAGGAAGCAGAACGGATCCGTTTCCTGGAGGCCCTACGCCAGCAGGGCCAGCTTGTCAACTACGAAGTGCGTCTGCGCCGCAAAGACGGACAGGTACTCTGGGGACTGGAAAACGTGCTACTCGTACAGGAGCCAGACGGTACGGCGTACATCGAAGGGACATTGATCGACGTAACCGAGCTACTGGAGCAGCGCCGACGCTACCTGGGCCTGTACAACCACACCGAAGATGCCATCTTCTGGATCCGCGTTACGGAAGACGGACAGTTTCTGGTGGAAGCGACCAATCCATCGCACCAGCGCAAGACCGGGCTGACGCCCGAAATGCTCTGGAACCGGCCCCTGGACGAGATTTTGCCGCCTAACGTTGCCGCCCAGGTATGCAGTAACTATCAGCGCTGTCTGGATGCTGGCCATCCTATCGAGTACGAAGAAACCCTGGAGCTACCGGCCGGTCGTCGCACATGGCTAACGCAGCTGGTGCCTATTCCAGAGCCAGACGGAAGCATTCGACTGATCGCCGGGATTAGCCGGGATATTACCGAATTACGAAGGTTGCAGGCCCTGCTGGAAGAAGAAGGTGTCTTTCTGGAGCAGCTCGTGACGCAGCCTTCTCGACCGACACTTTGCACCCGACTTTGCCGGGTAGCCGAGCGGTTTATTCCAGGCGCTCGGGCCCTGGTCTTTGAGTGTCAGGAAGGACGGCTGCACCTGTGTGCTGCATCGGCGCTGCCCGAATCATTCCAGGCGCTTTTCGACGGGCAGCTTATTGGCTCCAACCAAGGATCGCTGGGAGCGGCTGCTTTCAGTCGGCATCCGGTGTGGGTTTCAGATATTGAAACCGATCCGCGCTGGGGAGCTTTCCGAGCGCAGGCGCTGGCCTCAGGTATCCGCGCCTGCTGGGCCGTTCCCTTCTTCGGCTGGCAGGGCGAATTGCTGGGTGTGCTGGGATTATGCTTTGAAACGGTGCGTGAGCCCACGCCCGACGAGCAGGCAGTCGTTGCCCGCTTGGCGCATCTGGCCGGCGTAGGTCTGGCCAGGCTCCGCTTGCAGCAGGAACGAGAGCGGCTGGCCCGCGTGGCCGCGCAGATTTCCGAGGGAGTCGTCCTGACCGATACAATGGGGAATGTAATATGGGTTAACGACGCCTTCAGCCGACTGACCGGTTACCAACCTGGCGAAGTACTGGGCAAAAACATTGAGCATCTGCTGCACGGTCCAGCGACCGACCGAAATACGCTTCGGCGAATGCGGTTGCGTCTGCTGCGGGGAAGATCGGCCCATGGCCGGCTATATCATTACCGCAAGGACGGGTCAGGTTTCTGGGATGAGGTGCACATTGACTTGCTCTACGATGAGCATGGACAGCATATCGGCTACATCGGACTGATGGCCGACGTTACGGAGCTGGTAGAAGCCGAGCAGCAACTGAAGGAGGCTAAGGAGCGTGCTGAAGAGGCCAATCGTCTCAAATCGGCTTTTCTGGCCAACATGAGCCACGAAATTCGCACGCCGCTGACCGGGATTCTCGGTTTCGCAGAGCTCTTGGATGAAGAGCTGGCAGTTCGCAAGCAAGAGGACCTGCGCGAGTTCACGCAGATCATTGATCGTTCAGCCCGGCGATTGATGACGCTCCTGAACGACCTGCTGGACCTGAGTAAGATCGAAGCCAATCGGCTGGAGCTCAAGCTGCAACCTACCGATGTAGAAGAGGTAGCACGCCATGCGATGCAACTGATGAAGCCACTTGCCGAAGAGAAGGCCCTGAAGCTGGTGCTGCTATCGCAACACCCCCCACCTGCTCTGGCCGATCCCAATCGGTTGCATCAGGTGCTGGTTAACTTGCTTTCGAATGCGATCAAGTTTACCGACGAAGGGTACGTACGCGTACAGGTAGGATCGCAGGCAGAGTGGGTGCACCTGGTCGTAGAAGATACCGGCTGTGGCATTGATCCCGCGTTTCTGCCGCACATCTTCGAGCCATTCCGTCAGGAACGCGAAGGATTGATGCAAACGCATCACGGGGTCGGGCTGGGACTGGCTATCGTTAAGCGACTGATCGAACTGATGAACGGTCAGATCCAGGTGCAGTCGACACCGGGTCAGGGAACCCGGTTCGACCTTTTCTTGCCGATCGCTCGTTAGGGAAAGGGCAGTACGTGCTCTTTTTTGCCTTATCTTTTGTTTGCACTCCGAGGAAGCACCAGACTTTTCTGCAGCTATGGGATGGCGGAGACTATGCGGGGGGTTCTTGCTGATGCTGAGCATGACATCGGCAATGGCGCAGGAGCCGTTCTATTCCGTCATTCTGGAGGGAGGACAGGTATATGATGGGACAGGGCGCCCCCCGTTTGTGGCCGATGTCGGATGGATCGGGGATCGCATTGCCGCGATTGGCGACCTGAAGCAGGCAAAGGCCGCGTTGCGGCTCGACGTGCGGGGGCTGGCGGTAACGCCCGGCTTTATTGACATCCACAGCCATGCCGTTGCTGGACGGCCAGAGCAGAGCGGCGTCTTCCGACAACCCCTGGCGGAAAACTACATCCGGCAGGGAGTTACCACCGTACTGGGTGGAGCAGATGGCTTTTCTCCTCTACCGATTGGAGCGTTTCTGGCGCGCTACGACGTACTGCCCGCTGCGGTGAACCTGGGGCTTTTCGTCGGGCACAACAGCGTGCGACGGGCCGTGATGGGCAACGCCCACCGGGCGCCCACGCCGGAAGAGCTGGCGCAGATGCAGGCGTTGGTGGCGCAGGCCATGGAGGAAGGGGCCTGGGGCCTTTCGGCCGGCCTGCGCTATGTGCCCGGGGCCTATGCGCAGACCGAGGAGGTCATTGCGCTGGCCCGGGTGGCTGCCCGGTACGGGGGGATCTACATTCCCCATATGCGAGATGAAGGACGGCACGTGCTGGAAAGTCTGGAAGAAACCTTCCGCATCGGCCGAGAAGGCGGCCTGCCCGTGCAGATCACCCATGCTAAGGTCAGCGGCCCCTCCATGTGGGGCAAAAGCACGGAATTTCTGGCCCGTGTGGAAGCCGCGCTGCAGCAAGGCCTGGATGTGAGCATGGACCAGTATCCCTATACGGCCGGAAGCACGCAGATCGGCGTGCTCCTTCCCGAATGGGCCCTGGCCGGCGACTCGGCGGCCGTGCAGGCCCGCCTGCAGGATCCGGAGACCCGCCGGCGCATTCATGCGGCGGTGGTCCAGAACCTGATTGAGGACCTTGGCGGCGGGGATCCCGATCGTGTGGTGCTGGCCTTCTGTCGGTGGGACACCACCCTGAACGGCAAAAGCCTGGCCCAGGTGCTGCAGGAACGGGGACGGCCAGTCACCTTTGAGGAAGCAGCCGAGTTGGTGCTGGAAATCCAGGAGCGGGGAGGATGTCTGGGGGTCTTTCACGTGATGCATGAGGAAGATGTGGTGCGCATCCTGCAGCATCCGCGGACCATGATCTGTTCGGACGGCGGCATTCCCGATCCGGGTGTGGGGGTACCCCATCCGCGCAACTACGGCGCGTTTGCCCGGGTGCTGGCGCGTTACGTTCGGGAGCAGCGACTGCTCACGCCAGAGGAAGCCATCTACAAGATGAGTGGCCTGCCAGCCTGGCGGCTGGGGCTCCAGGACCGGGGCGTGCTGCGGGTAGGTGCCTATGCCGATGTGGTCGTGCTTGATCTGGCGCGCATCCAGGATCGAGCGACCTACAAGCAACCGCATCAGTATGCTGAAGGCGTGGTCCATGTGTTTGTGAACGGCCAGGCCGTGCTGCTTGACGGCCAGATGACCGGTCTGCGACCCGGCCGGGCGCTGCGCAAACCCCGACCGGCGGGCGCGAAAACTACACCCCCCGGGAATGAAGGGCGCCCTGCTCCGTAACGTCGGTGGGCAGACGGGTGTCCTTCGCAAGAAGCCGTAGCGCGAAACCACGGCAGTATCGTTCGGACGGCAAGATCCAGGTAGAGGTCCCAAAAGAACGATGGGCTGGGTGGTTGGGTCAGAGCTGATCTTGCTCCTCCAGATTCTGCAGGGCTTGCCGGGCATTTCGGACGCAGGCGACAGTCTGCCTGTTGCGTTGGTGATCGTTTCCGAAAAGACGCCGTTCTGAAGAGGCGGCCGTCTGCACAAAAGCAGGTTCTGCCCATTGGTTCGCTGCAAAGGGTCGAGCTCTATGAAGGAAAGCCGCCTACAGAGACTACGGTGAACTTCTGTCGGCTGATACAAAAAACCCGGCTTACCGCCGGGTTAACACGATCCTGTTAGGAATGATGTCCTGAAGACCTGGCGGTCCGGACGGGACTCGAACCCGCGACCTCCGGCGTGACAGGCCGGCGTTCTAACCAACTGAACTACCGGACCGCTTACGTCAACGCAAACTATAACCTCGAAGAACGTTCAGGCAAGCTGCTCTTGTTGAAGCTTCCATGGATTGCAGCCGATGCCCGAAGCATTCCGGTACACGCCGTAGTCGGTCGGAAAGTTTCAGCATCAGAAAGCTTATTCCGGTAAAATAGTGATGCGTGGCTCGTTGTCCTTTGATTTTTCAGGCTGATCTGGTTCTGGCATGACCCATGCCAGAATCAAATAGACAATGATAAAGGGAAAGCCGCTGGAGAAGATGGCGCCCAGCACGAAAAGCGCTCGAATCAACGTAGGATCCCATCCAAAGTATTCGGCAATGCCACCGCAGACGCCGGCCAACATGCGATCACGTGACTTGACCAGGCGTCGGGGGTGCGTAGTCGCGGAGGTCGTCGCAGCGCTGGCCGTTGTTTTCGGAGCATTGGAAGAGCCAGATGGGGCAAACGTGGTACGCAGGTCTTCGAAGACTTTGCGAGGTTGCTCAAACAGTTCGTCCAGCGTCTTACGGGGTTTTGCTTTTTTGCGCCGATGGGAGCGTCGGCGTGGGCGCCAGGAGAGTATGCCTAACCCCAGTAGAAAAATCATCAAGGCAGCCACCCATGGTAGAAAGCCTGCCAGTGTGCTTACGTCCACGCCGTTCCAGATCCCGAGTTGCTGCAATACGTACACGACCCCGACCAGTAACAGTGCCAGGCCCGCCACCGTGGGCAGATTCCATACCGAATCGGAACGCGCTGTGCTCCCTTCGTCACCAAACAGCAGTTGCTCCAGCTCAGCATCAGAAAGTTGTTCCAGCTCCAGGGCCTCCGCTTCGTCGGGTTCCAGATGCATCGAGTGGGAGCGTGTCCGGGTAGCCATAGAAATTCGCGTCAGCTCCAGATGAACCTCTTGCTCTGTGCCTTACGCATGGCACAACAATAAGTTACGATCGACGAACGACTTCCTGTTCCGTGACCACGACCTGTACGGGGACGTCATGCGGTTCGGGCGGTATCAGGTCGACCAGGCACTCTCTGTAGACCGGGCAGATGGTGCAGGCCGTCAATCCCTGCAGAAAGGTGTCGTAAAAGCCTTTCCCGTAGCCGATACGATAGCCATTACGTCCGGCCCCCAGCGCCGGTACGAGCACCACGTCGAGCGTCTCTGGTGGAACGAGTGGCGCCGTGCGGGGTTCTTGCAGGCCCCAGGGACCGCGTTCCAGCTGGCGCGGATCGTCAAAACGGCGGGCTTCGAGAGTTGGCGGATCAGTGCAGACAACAACTGGGAGGGCCACCCGTTTGCCCTGTTGCCGAAGCCATCTCGCCAGCGGACGCAGGTCAATCTCGCGGCGCTCCAACAGCGGCCAGTAAAGCAATACGGTTTGGGCCTTCTGAAGCTCGGGCAGCGCCTGAAGCTGACGCACGATCGCCCGGCTACGCTTTCGGTGGGCTTCTTCGCTCAGGCTAGCCCGAAACGCTCGGAATTGCTTGCGGAGCGTTTCCTTGAGCTGCCTCGGCAGAATATCCAGCGACATGAGAGTCTGGCGTGAGATATTGTTCAGGGCGAATAACGACAAAATAATTGCTTTCATCCATGGAGAAAAGGAGGAAAGAAGTTGCTGAAGATCGCCTGGCCGCCTTTGAAGCCTACCGGACGCGTATGAACCAGCGCATTCTGGCGGCCAATCATCTGGGTATCAAACGATTTTTCCATTTAGATGAAACAGCTTACCACGATGGGGCGCTGGATCGCAAGACCAAGGAGCTGCTCGGGCTGGTGGCGTCCATGGTGTTGCGTTGCAACGACTGCATTGACTATCACCTGATCAACTGTGTGCGGCTGGGTTGCTCGGATGAAGAGCTGTTTGACGCGATGAATGTGGCCCTGGTTGTAGGAGGTTCCATCGTGATTCCACATTTACGGCATGCAGTCGAGACCCTGGATCTGTTGCGTGCCCGTGAAAATCCGGCGGAATAACCGAAAGGAGAAGCGCAGCAGCGCATTTGGGTGATCCTGTCTGCATTTTGCGCGTTGTATTCCGTTCGTAAAAGCCCTATTTTCTCGCTTCTGTAAGCAGGCGAGCATTTGCGATGTTTGAGAGCCTCACCGAAAAATTAGAAGCAGCCCTGAAGTCCGTCTCTGGCCAGGGACGCATTACCGAGCTGAACATTGCCGGGACGATGCGGCAGATCCGGCGGGCATTGCTGGAGGCGGACGTCAACTATCAGGTGGCGCGGGAATTCACCGAGCGCGTGAAAGAAAAAGCGCTCGGTACAAAAGTGTTGACGTCGGTGTCGCCGGGACAGCAGCTCGTCAAGATCGTCTATGATGAGCTGGTTCGGTTGCTGGGTTCGGAGCAGGTGGACATCAACTTGAGCCCGAATCCGCCCACGGTTATTCTGGTGGCCGGGTTGCAGGGATCGGGAAAGACAACGTTCTGCGCCAAGCTGGCGCTTTATTTCAAGAAAAAGGGACGGGCGCCGTTGTTGGCAGCGGCCGACGTATACCGTCCGGCCGCGGTTGATCAGCTCAAGACGCTGGCTGCTTCGATCAACGTGCCCGTTTATTCGATTGAGGAAGATGGACAGGTGGTCCAGGATGCGGTCCGCGTAGCGCGTGAGGCGGTCCAGGAGGCACGTCGCACAGCGCGTGACCTTGTCATTATCGACACGGCCGGCCGCCTGCACATCGATGAGGCGATGATGCGGGAGGTCGAGCAGATCAAGGAGGCCGTGCAGCCGCATGAGATCCTGTTTGTGGTCGACAGCATGACCGGACAGGATGCTGTTAACACGGCCAAGGCGTTTAATGAGCGGTTGGATTTTGATGGCGTTGTGCTCACCAAGCTCGACGGCGATACGCGAGGGGGCGCGGCGCTTTCGATCCGTTCGGTGGTTAACAAGCCGATCAAGTTTGCTTCCACGGGCGAAAAGCTGGACGCGCTCATGCCGTTCTATCCGGATCGCATGGCCCAGCGCATTCTGGGCATGGGCGATGTGGTCTCGCTGGTAGAGCGCGCTCAGGAGCAGTACGACGCCCGTCAGGCCGAAAAGCTGCGCCGTAAGCTGCGCTCGGCCGATTTCAATCTGGAGGATTTCTACGAGCAACTGCAGCGGATCAAAAAGATGGGTTCGCTGCGCGAGCTCATCGGGATGATCCCTGGTCTTGGACGCTACGTTAAGGACTTGGAGGTGGACGACGACGCCTTTAAGCATATTGAAGCGATGATTCTGTCGATGACGCCGGAGGAGCGGCGCAATCCTGATATTATCGATGCGAGTCGGCGTCGTCGGATTGCCCGGGGCAGTGGGATGGAGGTCAGCGATGTCAACCAGTTGCTCCGGCAGTTCAAGGAGATGCGGAAGATGATGAAATCAATGTCCAAACTGATGAGTAAGGGGCGGACGGTTGATCTGCGCCAGTTGCTGGGAGGCAGACTGTAACCCATGTGGTAGATAACCTCATTTAACGAACCAAGGAGCGATTACGGCCTATGGCGGTCAGACTACGTTTGCGTCGACTGGGTCGGAGAAACCTTCCGATTTTTGCCATCGTAGCGGCTGATGCACGGGCGCCACGGGATGGGCGTTTTATCGAAGATCTGGGGCGCTATTATCCATTGCATGAGCCGGCTACGGTCGAGTTGAAGGCAGACCGCGTGTTGTACTGGCTGGAGCGCGGTGCACAGCCGACCGAGACGGTGGCAAGCATTCTGCGGCGGGAGGGTATTATGCTGGCGCTACACCTGCGCCGCAAGGGAAAGTCGGAGGAAGAGATCCAGCAGGCAGTGGCTGAGCATCGCGCGCGCCAGTACGAAAAGCTGCGTCGGAAGGCTAAGCCAACCGTGGCGCAGTTGAAGCAGGCTGCGCTGGAAGCTGAGCGAAAGCGGGCTGCCGAACTGGAGGCAGAGCTGGCCCGAAAGCAGGCGGAAGAGGAGGCAAAGGCCCGTGAAGCTGCCGAGCAGGAAGCGGAGGCTGAAGCCGCTGAAGCCGAAGAGACCGCAGTAGCAGCCGAAGCCGAGGCAGCAGCCCCGGCTGCAGATGCGGCTGAACCGGAGGCCTCGGAGGGGAAAGCCGCGGGCGACGAAGAGGAGAAGGCATCCTGAGCGGCGAGTGCGCAACGATTGCCGGAGCAGGGAGGCTATGGAGCGGATCGATCCGGATGAACTGCTGCTGATGGGCTATGTGGCCCGAGCCCATGGCATACGGGGAGCCTTCAAGGTTGTCCCGGAAACGGACGATCCGACGCGCTTTGAAACCCTGGAGACGATCTACATCGGACGGTCGCCAGCCACGGCCCGTCCGGTGCGCTTGCGGCGTGTGCAATACCAGCCCACACGTCGGGGCCTGCTTGTGCTGTTGCAGGTCGCCGAGGTTACGGATCGGGATGCGGCGCAGGCGCTTCGGGGGATGCGCGTCTATGCGCGCCAGGCCGACCTGCCTCCGCTGGCCGAGGGAGAATTTTTCCTGCACGATCTGGTAGGGCTGCAGGTCGAGACCGAGGCCGGGGAGCCGGTCGGTACCGTCGTCGAAGTGCTGGAGATGCCGGCCCACCTGATCTATGTCGTGCGCCGACCGGGACGTCCGAATGCGATGATTCCGGACGTCGAGGTCTTTGTGCGGGAGCTGGACCTTGAGGGGCGACGGCTCGTTATACGCCCCATTGAAGGGTTGTTGGACTGAGGGGAAGGTAAACCATAGCAGAGAGCCGTGCGCATTGACATCGTGACAGCCTTCCCGGACATGGTCCGGGGTCCGCTGGCCTATAGCATCATTCGGCGGGCACGTGAACGCGGCCTGGTGGACATCCGCGTACACGACCTGCGCGACTATACCACGGACCGGCATCGACAGATAGATGACTACCCCTACGGCGGGGGCGGGGGCATGGTGCTCAAACCGGAGCCCATCTTCCGCTGCATTGAGGCGATTCAGGAGGAGGCGTCCTGCGAAGGACGCCAGCTTGACGAGATCATCTACCTGACGCCGGATGGCCAGGTGTTCAACCAGGAGCTGGCCAACCAGCTTTCACTCTGCCAGCACCTGGTTCTGCTGGCCGGACACTACAAAGGGGTAGACCAGCGGGTGCGGGATGCGCTGGTGACGATGGAGCTGTCCATTGGCGACTACGTGCTTAGCGGCGGCGAGCTGCCGGCACTGGTCGTGGTCGATGCAATCGTGCGCCTGATTCCGGGCGTGCTGGGCGATGCCGAATCGGCGCTCACCGATTCGTTCCAGGACGGGCTGCTGGATGCCCCCGTTTATACGCGGCCGGCCGTTTTTCGCGGCATGGCCGTGCCCGAAGTGCTCCGCTCAGGGGATCATCAGCGGATTGCCGCCTGGCGTGAGGCGCAGCGCCTGCTGAAGACGCGCCAGCGTCGCCCGGATCTACTGAAAGCTATCGAAGCGTCAACGACTCACGACGAATAAAACGGAGGAGATTCATTATGTCGGACGCACTTATTCGCCTTGTCGAAGCCACACAACTTCGGGAGGACATCCCGGAATTCGGTCCGGGCGATACGGTCAACGTACATATTCGTGTAGTTGAAGGCGATAAGGAACGCATTCAGCAGTTCAAGGGCGTGGTGATCGCGATCCGGGGGGGGGGCACCCGGAAAACCTTTACGGTGCGGAAGGTCTCCAATGGCGTAGGGGTGGAACGCATCTTTCCGCTACATTCGCCCAAGATCGTCAAGATCGAGGTGCTGCGCCGGGGACACGTACGCCGCGCTAAGCTCTACTACCTGCGTCAGCGCTCTGGGAAATCAGCCCGCATTAAGGAGAAGCGCTATATTGCGCCTACCGAAGAGCAGGGGTAATGCCTGGAGCCCGGTCCGTCTGCGGGCGTTTAAACGTTTGAATACGTGAGAGGCGCCCGGATGTAAAGCCGGGCGTATGTGTGCTCGCGCGGCGTCGAGCAGATGTCCGCTTGTGCATGTGAAAAAAGTCCCCCGTTTTTGGCGCGACGGGTGGAGGTTATGTAAACGACGCAGGCCAGACCGCCGACCGGAGTTCCGGGCCGGCGGTTTTTATTGACAGCATACTGAACACACTTAGGAGAAGGGGAAAGCTATGGTGCGATTGGCTATCTGGGATACTTTGCCGGCCGAGTTTTTTATTTCGGGGCTGTCGGCCGGTGCGGTGCGGTTGCCTGTAGCGCTTGAGATCGTGCGCTGTTCGGCTCCGGAAGCGCTCGAGCGGCTGCTGAGCGGCGAGGTCGATGTGGCTCTGGTGCCCACGCTCGACGTATTGTTGCACAACGACGAAGTGGATGCGCTACCGGCTGTAGCGCTTTCTTCATGGAAGCATCCCTATGCTCGGATTGTGCTGCGTCAGGGGTTTATGCAGATAGGGTCACTGGCGCTGGATCCGCGTTATGCCCAGGAGGCTTTTATTGCGCAAGTTGTGCTCCAGGAGCATTACGGCCAGACCCCCCAGCCGGTAGCCTATGAAGACGCCACGCGCGATGAACTGTTGCGTGGCGACGAAGACGCCTGCCTGCTGGTCGGCAACGACGTGCCGGCGCTACAGACCGGTCTGTTGACGCTCGATCTGGGCCAGGAATGGTACGAACTGGCCAACTACCCGATGGTCTGGGGACTGTTTGCTGTGCGCAAAGGTGAAGGGAATCCGGTACTGGTAAAAACGTTGCGGCGGTTGGCGCGGGCGGCTGAAGCGCAGCGGGAAATCTGGGCGCAGACCCGTGAGATGACCCCGGAGCTGCACGCGTACTTTCTGGAAAACCTGCGCCTGCGCCTGGATGACCTGGCGATGGCCAGCCTGACTGAGTTCCGGGAATATCTGTTTTATTTCCAGATTACCGACGAAGTCCCGGATCTCCCCCTGTACACGATCCCGGAAGACGAAGAGGACGAAGAGGAGGACGAAGACGAAGTGCCGCTGCTCTGAACGTAATCTTGCCCGGTATGTCGGATCACATTAAGATAGTGGCGACCAATCGCAAAGCGCGCCACGAATACCACATTGAGGATACGCTTGAGGCCGGGCTGGTGCTGAAAGGGACGGAAGTCAAGTCGCTCCGAGAGGGGCGGGTTAACCTGCAGGACGCTTACTGCACCGTCGAAAAGGGTGAGATGTACTTGCTGAACTGTCACATTTCACCCTATCGGAATACCGGCGCCCACGATAATCACGATCCGCTTCGGCCCCGTAAGCTGCTCATGCATAAACGGGAGATTGAACGCTGGGGGCAGGCCGCGCAGCGAAAGGGCTACACGATCATTCCCCTGAAAATTTACTTCAAAAACGGCCGGGCCAAGGTGGAAATCGGACTGGCGCGTGGTAAGAAGCTGTATGATCGGCGTGCCGATATTGCCGAGCGAGAAGCCCGGCGTCGTCTGGAACGGGTACTTAAGAGTCGTCGAGGATAAACTCTGGAAGTCCTATGCCGTCGTTCCCACCCGTCGAAGAACAGCTCCGACAGATTCGCCGTGGGGTCGTCGAAATCATCCCGGAAACGGAGCTTGTGCAAAAGCTGGAACGCTCCTATCGCACCGGGAAACCGCTCGTGGTGAAGCTGGGCTGTGATCCCAGCCGGCCGGATCTACACCTGGGCCATGCTGTGGTACTGCGTAAGCTGCGTCAATTTCAGGACCTGGGTCACCAGGCCGTGCTGATTATCGGCGACTTTACGGCCATGATTGGCGATCCGACTGGCCGTTCCAAGACGCGTCCAGCGCTTACACTCGAAGAAACCCGCACCAATGGCCGCACCTACTTTGAGCAGGCATCCCGGATTCTCGACCCGGAGCGTACCATCATCCGCTACAACTCGGAATGGCTCGGCAAGATGACCTTCCGGGATGTGATCGAGCTGTCAGCCAGATATACGGTAGCGCGCATGCTGGAGCGCGACGACTTTGAGAAGCGTTACCGGGCCGGTGAGCCCATCGGGATTCATGAGTTCCTGTATCCGCTGGCGCAGGCGATGGACTCCGTCGAAATTCACGCCGATATTGAGCTGGGAGGAACCGACCAGCGCTTTAATCTGCTGGTAGGGCGTGATATTCAGCAGGCCTACGGTCAGGAACCCCAGGTGTGCCTGCTTATGCCGATCCTGGAGGGGACCGATGGGGTCGAGAAGATGTCGAAGTCGCTGGGTAACTACATCGGGATTACCGAGCCCCCTGAGGAGATGTACGGGAAGGTGCTTTCGATTCCCGATCATCTGATCTATCGCTACTTCGAGCTGGCTACCGATATTCCGACGGAGCTGCTGCCGGCCAAGAAGGAATTTGCCGAGCGTGATCCGCGCAATGCCAAGCACGAGTTGGCCTGGACGATTGTGCGCATGTACCATGGAGAGGAGGCGGCCAACCGCGCCCGCGCGCACTTTGAGCGTACGATCATTCGAAAGGAAGCGCCGGAAGATCTGGAGCCATTCCAACCGACGCCGGACGAAGGGAGCCGCATTGCGCTGGTTAACCTTATCGTTCAGGCCGGCCTGGCTGCTTCCAAAAGCGAAGCGCGTCGTCTGGTGCGGCAGAACGCGGTGTCGATCGACGGCGAGCGCATCTCTGACGAGCACCTGGTAATCGATCTAGCCCGACAGGCGCCTTTTGTGTTACGGGTGGGCAAGCGGCGCTTTGCTCGGATCGTCTGGGATGAAGCGCAGCAATCGGCCTGATCTCACCAGCCGTCAGGTGCCCGGCGCAAAGCGTTCCTGTACGCGAGCGTCCATCTGCTCAACCTTTTCGATGAGCGTCTGCTTGTAGGCGATGATGCGCTGAAGCAGCGCTGGTTCGCTGGCTGCGAGAATTTGCACGGCCAGTAGGCCGGCATTGCGGGCCTGGCCGATGGCTACGGTGGCTACAGGCACGCCACCGGGCATCTGGACGATGGACAGGAGCGAATCGAGCCCCTGTAGATGGCGCGTGGGGACGGGTACGCCGATGACGGGCAGGGGGGTGGCCGAAGCGATCATGCCGGGCAGATGGGCGGCGCCGCCAGCTCCGGCGATGATCACTTTCAGACCACGGGTATGTGCGGTTCGGGCGTATTCCAGCATGCGGTGCGGTGTGCGGTGGGCCGAAAGTACCCGGATCTCATAAGGTACCTCGAAGGCTTCGAGTACGTGGGCAGCTTCCTCCATCACGGGCAGATCCGATTCGCTGCCCATGGCAATGCCCACCAGTGGCTGCGCAGAAGCAGGCATGGTGCATAAAGGCTGGGTTAAAGATAGCGTGCAATCAGGTCCGCGGCCGCTTCGGCCCGACGACGCACGTCTTCCGGATCGGAGCCCGTGGCAGTGACATGGCCCATTTTACGTCCGGGCCGCACCTGCGTTTTGCCGTACAGGTGTACGGACACGCCCGGTGTGCGGAGCGCTTCAGGTAGGCCGCGCAGGTTCGGTCGGTCGCTGCTCCGTCGTCCCAGGATATTAACCATCACAGCCACCGGCTCGCGTAGCTCGGGAGATCCCAGAGGCCAGTCGAGCACAGCCCGTACGTGATTTTCGAACTGGGAGGTGTAGCAGCCTTCGATCGTATAGTGGCCGGTGTTGTGAGGGCGGGGGGCCAGTTCGTTGATCAGAAGGCGTCCGTCGGTCAGCTCAAACAGTTCCACGGCGGTGATGCCGACGCCGTCAACCGCTTCGACGGCAGCGCGGGCTACGCGGCGGGCTTCGTCGGCCACAGCCGGATCGATTGCGGCAGGCGCCTGCACCAGATAGCAGCGGTGATCCTGCTGCCTGGTGTAAACCACCGGATAGAGGACTTCTTCGCCGCCGGGACTCCGCGCGACCAGTACCGCCAGCTCTCGCACAAACGGCACCCAGGCCTCGACGAGCAGTCCGTCTTCCTGGGCCAACTGGTTCCATCCGGCCAGGAGAGCCTCGGGGGTATGGGCGGTAAAGTTACCGTAGCCGTCGTAAGAACCCCGGTAACGTTTGAGCACCACAGGATAACCGAAACGCTCGGCGGCTGCCTGGGCCTCTTCCAGCGTCGCGCAGCAGGCGAACGCCGGAAGGGGGAGACCGGCCTCGGCCAGCATCCGCTTCTGCTGGCCTTTATCGCGGATAATCTGTACGGTCCGGGCACGGGGCCAGAGGGCCGTTCCTTCAGGCAGAACCGGTTCCAGCACGTCGGCCGGCGCCCATTCGCTTTCGACGGTTACTACCGTACAACCTTCGGCAAAGCGGCGGAGCACTTCAGGGTCGTTCCAGTCGCCCACGATCACCTCGCCCAGGCCTTTGGCCGCGTCGGCTGGCTTCGGCACCAGAAAGCGCACCTGGAGCCCCATCCGAAGCGCGGCCATCGCGGTCATGCGGCCAAGCTGACCACCACCCAGAATACCAATAACCGGAACCGTTTGCTGCAAGGTTGCCACGCCAGACCTGTCAGGTTGCATGCGCAGGCTCGCGCGGAAGATAACAGGTGTCCCTCCGGATATCCAAACGAAAAGCCCTCAAAGGGCACACTTAAGAAGTGGCACGAAGCGTGCGTAGAAGTTCTTCGAGTTCCGCTTCACTCTGCACCAGCACGCGGCGCGCTTTGGACCCTTCGAACGGTCCGACGATGCCGGCCGTTTCAAGCTGGTCCACAATGCGAGCTGCTCGCGTATAGCCGATCGATAGCTTGCGCTGTAGAAGCGAAACCGATCCTTGCTGGCTACGAACAATGAGGCGGGCTGCCTCTTCAAAGAGTTCATCGTAACTACCACCGCTTTCTTCTTCGGCAGCATCTCCGTTGCGGGGTGCGTCAATGTCAGGCAACCAGTAAGGACCCGGACCCGGTTGTGCGGCAATGAACTGCGTCACGCGTTCCACTTCGTCGATCGACACAAATGGCCCTTGCAGGCGCACCAGTTGGCTCCCCATCATAAAAAGCATATCGCCATTGCCCACCAGGCCTTCGGCACCGTTCTGGTCAATGATGGTGCGGGAGTCCACTTTGGTAGCTACCTGGTAGGCGATCCGAGCCGGGAAGTTCGCTTTGATCAGTCCGGTAATTACGTCCACCGAAGGACGTTGCGTAGCCAGCACAAGATGGATGCCCACGGCGCGTGCCATCTGGGCCAGACGGGCGATAGGTCCTTCAATATCTTTGCCGGCGGTCATCATCAGGTCAGCCAGTTCATCGATGATGACCACAATGTAGGGCAGATGGTGATGCCCTTCATCCGGTGAGAGTTTACCCGCCTGTAGTCGCCGATTGTACTCTTTGATACTGCGTACGCCGGCTCTGGAAAGCAGCTCGTAGCGCTGTTCCATTTCTTTCTCACAGCTTTTCAGAACGGCCAGTGCCTGCGCAAAATCGGTGATGATGGGTTCTTCGGCGCCTTCTGGCATGGCCAGGAAGTGATCAACTACCGTAGCGTACTGCTGCAGTTCGATCTTTTTGGGGTCGATCATCACAAACTTGAGATTGGCCGGATGGCAGGCATAGAGTAGGCCGGTGATCAGGGAGTTGAGTCCGACCGACTTACCGGAGCCCGTCGAGCCGGCAATCAGCAGGTGAGGCAAACGGGTCAGGTCCTGCAGGAAGACTTCGCCTTCGATCGTTTTACCCAGCGCAATGGGCAGTTCCATCTGCGCGTCGCGGAAGCGGGCCGTACCGATTACGTCGCGGAGGCGCACCAGCTCGCGATGCCGGTTAGGGATTTCCACTCCGATGGCCGATTTGCCCGGAATCGGAGCAATCATGCGAATGCCCGGCGCGGCCAGGGCCATGGCCAGATCGTCCTCAAGGGCAGTGATTTTGCTGATTTTGACGCCGGGTGCGGGGGTCAGCTCATAGAGGGTGACGGTAGGTCCGACAATTGCATTGATGGAGGTGATTTCGATATTGTAGGTGGCCAGCTTGTCGAGCAGGATGCGCTTGTTTTCTTCCAGCTCTTCATAATCGATGTGGCGTTCGTGGGCCTCCGGCTCGTCGAGCAAGTCAATGGGCGGCGGGTTGTAGGGAGGCATCGTAGCCAGAGCGGGCAACTCGGTGGGTCGCTCGATGTGATCGGCACGTTCTTCTTCAATGCCCTGGTGGACGATCAATGCTGGTTGGTCTGTTGCGTCAGGTAGGGTTCGGGAGGGGGAGGTCGGGGTGGATGCCCGGGGTTCCGGAGAGGTGTCGCGCTGCATCAGGTCACGCAGCAGTTCATGACGGGGGACGGCATCGGCCGCAGGAGCGTGTGTGGCAGCGGACGAAGGCGGACGCGGTTGCGGAGCGGGTGCGGGGCGCTGTTGTTGTCGTTTTTGCTGTTGGGCGCGTTTGCGTTCTCGTTCACGGCGGCGTTGCGCCTGACGTGCTCGCCAGGTGTGCCAGCGGTGTCGTATGCGCCCGCGGATGACAGCCAGTAGATGTTCGAGGCGATCCAGTGACCGTTGCAGGTCGTGATCCACCAGCAGTAGCGTGATCGAAGTGAGTCCCAGCAGGAGCAAGCCCATCGTGCCGACTGCACCAAAGACCCGGGTCATCCATCCGGCCAGGGCCAGCCCCAACTGTCCGGACCAGGAGTGCAGCTCGGTTTCGAAGACCACGCCGATCCACCCAAAGCTGGCGGCCAGTAGCGGTACAAGCAGCAACAGCAGCCCGCTCAGCAGCGGGAGGGCACGTGGACGACGGCCTCGAAAGATCGCGTAGCCCCAGGCCACCAGCAGGCCTGGAAGAAGGACGGTAGCGTAGCCAAACAGGCGAGCCACCAGCAGGTAGGCCAGCGCAGCGCCTACCAGCCCCAGTGCATTTTCTGCCCGATTATTGCCCGGATCCAGTGCCGCCTGAAAGGAGAAGCGCTGTGCCAGTACGTTGTCGGCCGGTTGATAGGTTACCAGGGCCAGGGTGACCAGGAGCCCCAACATGATAAGCGTCAGCCCCAGCAGTTCTCGACGGCGGGCCGGGGAGATGACCGGCGCTGCCGTCTCGTTGTGCTTGCGCGTTTTGCGACGACGCCTGGAAGTTGTGGTGGCCATGCTTCAAAGATACGACACGTGCCCACGCCTCGCCAGCCTTCTGTACGCCTGGATTATTCGGCGGATTCATTGTACAGGACCAGACGATTTTCCCGGTAATAGGGTAGCACGGGCAGGGTATCGAGCTGCAGGCAGTACTCTACATCGGCCCCGTAGCCTTTTTCAGTGAGCCAGCGGGCATGGTTACTGTGGCGCAAGGCATCCGCCAGCCGATCACGGTCGTGCAGATACTGCGTCAGGGCGATATGGGCAGCGTCGCTTACGTATGCAGGCTCCTGGCCTTCCCAGAGGCGATAGAGCAGCAGGCCAGCGCAGAGCGTATCGTCCAGGGCTACCCGGTTGTTACGTCCGGCACAGACAATCGTAACATCAAGACCAGCCTCCCGGATGAATTGCACGACGCGCGTTGCGTTGAGAAAACCACCGATCACCAGATGTTGCGCATTGCGCACATTCCAGATTGTCCGCGTGCCGTTGGTAGTGTTCAGGATAATCGTTTTGCCTTTGACTACATCCGGCGTGTATTCCAGTGGCGAGTTGCCCAGGTGGTAGCCGTCGATGCGGTCACCATCGCGTTCACCCCCCAGCAGATAGGTGCTCGGATCCAGGTTCATGGCAATTTTGCCGGCCTGGTCCATGTCGGCCACCGGGATAACGGCCCGTGCACCGTTGGCCAGGGCCGCGATGATCGTCGAGGAAGCCCGCAGCACATCAATCACCACCACGGTCCGTCTCTCAACGTCTTCCTCGTCGATCTGATAGCCTGTCAGAAAAACCTCTACGTGCATCTCCAGGGTTAGCTTTCTACGCTGCCAGGGGCTTCCAGACAGCGGTGCTGTTATGGAGAGGCAAAATTACAACACACTCCGGAGCCGTCGGCGTACCGGGAACGGTTATTTTTTGTGAAGCTCGACGAATGGTGGTTTATGGACGCGGGCCGGTAGCAACTGGCGTCTGATCTGTATGTCGAGGCGGCGGCCAGGCTCCGTGTACTCGGGCTGATTGGGCACGTAACCCAGCGCAATGCCCTGCTGCAATACGGGGGAAAGGGTGCCGCTGGTTACCCGACCGATAGGTGAGCCTTCGAGATTGACGATCGGATAGCCGGCCCGAGGAATTCCGCGATCTTCCAGGATTAATCCGATCAGACGGCGCGCTGGACCGCTTGCTTTAATCCGTAGCAGAGCTTCTCGGCCAATAAATGCACCTTTGTCGAATTTGACCACCCAGCCCAGCCCGGCTTCCAGGGGGTTGGTCGATTCGTCAAGTTCGTGGCCATACAGACAGTAGCCCGCTTCCAGGCGGAGCGTGTCGCGTGCCCCCAGCCCGGCTGGTTTCAGACCATGGGCCTCGCCCACCTCCAGCAGGGCGTCCCATACGCGGATGGCCTCGTCGGCGTAGCAATAGATTTCCAGTCCGGGTTCGCCTGTGTAGCCGGTATGGGAGAGTACGGCCCATCGACAGCCCAGAAACGCGCCGGGGGGCATCACCCGAAAGTGATAATAGCGCGGGTTGTCGGGCGCCAGGTCGGGCACAAAGTGCTGGGCAATGGTGAAGGCAGCCGGCCCCTGCAAGGCCAGCAGGGCAATTTCGTCGGAACGATTTTCCAGCTGGGCGCCCATGGGATTATGGGCCTGCATCCAGGCAAAGTCTTTGTCAATGTTGGCCGCATTGACGACCAG
>JALSJJ010000063.1 GCA_026989375.1 Rhodothermus sp. | reverse complement strand
CGTTCAAGCCGATCCATGAGGGCCCAGCCCAGCCCGGTGGGGGGTACGCGCTGAGCATAGATGCGTGTGCAACCCTGCGCATCGCATCGGCGGAAGAAGTCAAACAGCTCGTAGGCGTACGTTTCTACGTCTGGACAGATGCAGTAGACACCGAACGTTTCAGGGTGAGACGGGGGAGTTAGGCCAATGTATGCATGGCGTGGATCAGGGACGGCTTCGTTCGGGTGATCGATCAGCACCACGCGGGCCCGGGGGGCATAGTGGCGGTAGCGGGTACCGGGACTGCGTGCTTTGAGGAATTCATCCGCGCCGACCGGGCGTGTTTCAGGTACAACTTCCTGAAGGGCTTCAAGAGGAACGGCACCGGCCCGCAGTACGACCGGCTCAGGACCGGTACAATCCACGACGGTCGATTCCAGGCCCATATCGCTGCGGTCGCCCTGGAGGATGCAGGCAATGCGTCCGTGTAGGTCGGCATAGACTGCTTCCCAGCGGGTCGGGCTGGGACGTCCGGAGCGATTGGCCGACGGGGCCGCAACCGGCGTGTTGCAGGCTTCCAGGAAGGCCCGGGCGACAGGGTGTCGCGGCATGCGGACACCCACTGTGGGCAGACCGGCCGTCACTTCGTCGGGGACGTCCGGATGGCGTGGCAGCACCAGCGTCAGGGGACCGGGAAAGAAGCGGGCCATCAAGCGGCGAGCGGTTTCCGGAATCGCGGTTACCAGCCGATCGAGCTGGTCGATGCAGGCAATATGTACGATGAGCGGATTGTCTGAGGGTCTGCCCTTGGCTTCAAAAATTTTACGGACGGCTGCCGGGTTAAAGGCATCGGCGCCAAGGCCATAAACGGTTTCCGTAGGGAAAGCGACCAATTCACCCTGGCGGATCAGGGCAGCGGCCCGGTGGATGTCCTCCGTCAGCAATGTCTGGTAAGCCGACATACGCGTTAATCGTCCGGGAGAGCTTGCGCCAAAGGCGATTGTTTAATGGCCCGTCTACAGCTTTATGTTAGACTCCCAGGTAAACCATGGACGGCCGATGCTGCGTGACACGCAGGCATATTTACAAGCCTGTCTTCGGGCCTACTGGCAAGGCGATTCGTTGCCCGACCTGACGGATCTGGACGATCCCGTCGGGCTGGCTCGTCTGGCCGTAGAGCAGGGGGTGGGCGCCCTGCTGTACCGGGCGCTGAAGGCGGTACCCCCCTCGGAAGTTCCCAATCAGATCCGCAGCGTACTGCGGTCCTGCTACCTGGCAGCGATTGCACGGGCAGCGCTGCAGGTTCGAGAAGTGCAGCGACTGCAGCAGGCATTTGCCATGGCTGGCGTGCCCGTCCTGTTTTACAAAGGAGTGGTGCTCGGGCAGCTGGCCTATGGCGATCCGGCCTTGCGCCCGGCTACTGACATTGACATACTGGTAATGCCTGAAGCGTTCAAATCGGCCGAATCCGTTCTGCTGGCCCTGGGCTATCGGCGGGACGTGCCCCATCAGGGATTGGTTCGTCGGGTGTATCTGTGTTTTCAGCGGGAGCACCCGTACCGGACGCCGGATCAGATGTTGATGGTTGACCTGCATCTGAGCGTGGCTCCGTGGCGCTTTGCACCGGTGCAACCGATGTCCTCGCTATGGACCGACGCCATGCCGGTACCAATGGGCTCACAGAGGGTATGGACGTTGGCACCGGAGGTGTTGCTGCCACTGCTGTGTCTGCACAGTGCCAAACATCAATGGCGCAGTCTGAAATGGATGAACGACATAGCCGCGTTGTTGCGAGCATTTCCGGAACTGGACTGGGAACGATTGTGGTCATGGGCTCGCCAGTGGCAGAGCGTGCGCATGTTGCGGCTGGGGTTGAAGTTGGCGCACGAAGGACTGGGGGTACCGCTTGCACCGTCAGTGCTTCGGAGCATGGGGTATGACCAAAAGGTGGAAAGGCTGGCACGGCGCGTGTGGGAAGGGTTGTATCGGCCAGCGGTCTGGCAGCCTTTCTGGCAGCGGTTTATTTTTCATCTGCAATCTCGAGAGCATCTGACGGCCCGGTGGCGCTACGTGCTGCTGTCGAGTCTGTTTTACGCTGTACGTCCGATTCTGGGCATCCGACATTGATGAGATGAGGCGAACGTCTGAACGTAGAGCGCAGGACCAGGGACGTGTTCGTCAGGCGCCTGCTACGCCCGATATGGTGCGGCCACCATCGCTATGGCGATTGCTTCGGTTGAGCTGGCACCATCGGGTTTGGCGCAAGTGGCAACGGGGCGATCTGAAACGGCTCTGGCAGATCTTTCACTTGATTGCCCGGGTTGAGTGGCATCAGCACCGGCTTCCACTACCGGCCCTGCTGGCCCTGTTTGAACCGCAGCCGAGCGCAACCTGTCTGTCAGAAGAGGAACTCCAGCGCCTGGAACGCCTGGCACTGGCAGTGCTTCGGCGGCTGTATGGACGGGATTTCTGCATGAAACAGGCATTATTGCTGTACCATTTTTACCGCAGGGCCGGTAAGCCCGTTTGTATTCGATTCGGGGTTACGCGGGAAAATGGTCAGTTACGCGGACATGCCTGGGTAGAGTGGAACGATCGACCGGTGGCTGAAGCTCGCGATCCTCGACAATTGTTTGCCATTACTTACACGCATCCACCGGATACGCTTTGATCGCGTGTATGACCTATCGTTTTGAAACCTTTGCTTTGCGCCTGGAGAGCGATGCAGAGGAACTGATGGGGTGTGCCGATCAGGTGCTGCGGTATCATCGATTTCGGCCTGTTGGGGACGGGGCATCTCCGGACTGGACGATACGTCTGGTTGTGAAGGTGCCGGAGGAGCCCGCCTGGCCCATTGCCTTTGAGGCCGCATCGTGTCGGTTGCGGACCGGGAAGGCAGGCTACTGGCTTCGGTATGGGGAGGTGGCGTTTGCGGGCAGCGGCTCGGAATGGATGGGCTATGTACCGGCTGGATGTGAAAAGCTCCCCGACTTTGCATACGGGCTGATGTTGGCTGTGTGTCTGTTATTGCGGAAGCAAGGCTGGTTTGGATTACACGGGGCCGGGTTGGTTTATCAGGGGAAGGGGGTGCTACTGGTCGGACGTAGCGGAGTGGGCAAGTCGACGCTGGCCTACAGTCTGGTGCGTTGTGGCTGGCATTTTCTGACGGATGATGCATTGATGGTGTATCAGGGGAGCGACGGGATCGAAGCCGTTTCCTTTCGAAAAGACTTCGGGCTCGATGCGAAATGTGTGCGGTATTTTCCCGAGCTGGCAGCCTGTTCGGATCGGCAGCCTACGGATCCGAATAAACGGCGTATTCCGATGGATCGCTTATATGCTGGCAGGTTCTGTGCACGCTGTCGGCCTGCGCTGCTGGTTTTTCCGGAGCGCACGCGTGCTGCGCAGAGTCGGTTACGGTCGCTTCGGCGTAGTGAGGCCTTTGTGCGATTGTTACAGGCCGGATTGATGTTCGGGGGGGCAAATGATCCGGCGGAACGGCGTTTGCTGGAAATTATGCGCCGGCTGGTTCAGCAGGCGCCGGCTTATCTGTTGCAGCTTGGTCGGGATGTGTTCGATCGGCCGGAACAGTTGGAGCAATTGCTATATCCATTGCTATATCCAACGAAGCCACGGGTTCAACCGCCTGAAGGATAATCATCATGGCACGCTACGAGCCGGATCCGCGGGTGAACTTTACACGGTTTGACGAAGGGGAAGGGGTGCTGTTGCATCTGGAGACCCGGTCGTACTACACGTTAAATGATACGGGGGTGTTTATCTGGGAGCAGCTGGAGGCCGGGCGGCAGACGGTCGAGGAGCTGGTGGAAGCACTGGTGGCCAATTATGAAGTGACACAGGAAGAGGCTGAGCGGCAGGTGCGCGCTTTTCTGGAAGCTTTGCAGCAGGAGGGCTTGATTACGTGTCGGGTGTGAATGGTTTGGAGGGGAACGAAAAGAAAGCGAGAGGGTAGGTGGATTGTTCGTTATTGTTTTGGTGAGTGTAGCGATTTTGTTGTAAATTCTGGGCGGATGCAGGGGAGTCTGGAATGTTTCCGTTATTGCAATCCTAAAAAACCTTCCCGTACTACAACACGCACATAGGGTTACAGCTTGCGGCACGCGCCTGCGGGTATAGCAAGGCGAGTC
>JALSJJ010000062.1 GCA_026989375.1 Rhodothermus sp. | reverse complement strand
TTCCAGGCAGGCTATGCCGTTCGGCTTGAGCACGCCGGCCTGCCCCCGATGCACATGCTCTCTGTGGCGCTGGTCTTTGCAGAAAGAAATCGGTAGTAAAGACGCCTTCCAGAAAGGATGAAAGCAAAACACCCCCGTATCCCGTATAAAGATCAGGTTTGAGGCCGGCATCTGTTACCTGTAGCCAATGGACGGACTTAGAGGAATGTTGCTGGGCATGAAGGTGCCACTGCCCCGTCCGATAAGATGCGCCTGCTCATCATACAGCTCCCCTTCCGCTACCACAAGGCGAGGCGAGCGATAGACAACGCGGCCAATTGCTTTGATGACGCCTGAAGCGACCGGACGCAAAAAGTAAATGGTGAAGCTTACCGTCACCACAAAAAAACGCGCTTCAACCGATTGCGCCGCGAAAAATGTGGCATCGTCCAGCGCCTTGAAATAAACAGCCCCGTGCGCTGCGCCGGCCGCGTGAAAAAACTCCGGCCGAATCGGGAGCGTCAGCGTGGCTTGCCGCTCGGCTACGCGCAACTCCGGTCGGAAATACGCATTGATGGGTGCCTGCTGGTACATGCGTTCCAGCTTTCGATAGTGTTCGGTGCGCATGGGTCTCGTTTGCTTTTTGTGGGTGTGCTCCAGGTCTGAAGAAAAAAAGCCCCGCAGCAACGGGCAAGCAGCCGGCCTTCAAGCGGAATATTTACAGCCGAGAAATTATGGCCTGGTCCCTGAGCCAGGTACCACGCGCTTCAGGTGAGGAAGCCGCGTTCGTCTTGCGAGGTTACCCGCAGGCAATCGCCTGTCATTGCTGGCAGTGGCGGGGGATAGACACAATAGAGCGGACTGAATCAGGCCTTTGCTTCTGGGCTTTCGGGTCGCAGCGCGTTGGGGCTTATCCCGCGCATTGCCCAGAGGCACCCGAAAAAAACGCCCAATTTCAGGGAAGCGCGGCATGCGGCAGGGCAATGGCGTACAGGTACCAGGCCGCATGGGGCAGCCATTGCTCGGTCCAGCGCCAGTCGGTGTCCTGTCCGGTAACGGCATAGCCCAGGTTGTAGGCAATGCCCCCTGTTCCCTCCAGTCCACCGGTGATTCCGTTGCTGATGCCGCCCGGCGCGTTCGTGTAGGCATAGCTATTGAAAAACAGATACTCCGGGTTGTTACGTCCCACCCCTTTCAGCATGCACACATCGTACGGGTTGCGGCCGAGGATCCAGTGGAGCTGGTCCCAGGCAAACTGGTGCAACTGCTGATAGAAGGTCGTGTCGGGGGCAAAGAAGGGAGCGGCCATGCGGGCAGCCGTCGCCAGGGAAGCCAGCCGGGCATTTTCGCCCTGCCACCAGGGGGCCGCTTCGGTGTTGTGGGGAAAGAAGAAGGTGCTGTAGCGACGCCCGGTGGTGTCCTGGACAAGCTGCCGGGCATACCCGAAAGGATTGGTGACCTCGCGCGTGATCGTTAGCTCGAAGCGCAGCGCCCGCCGCACGACGTCCAGCACCGCTGCGCGGCGCGCCGAATCGGCGATCGTCAAGTAGTTCAGAAGACTGACCACAGGCAATCCCGCATCGGAGGGGTGAAAGAACGGACGGTCGGTATCGTCGGCCCGCCAGTAGTCCCGGTAGGGCCCCCACGTGGTGAGGCGGGCCATCAGGCGACGGGCCCGTCGATGGGCGGCTTCGCGATAGACGGCTTTACCGGTTGCCCGGTACAGCTCGGTGGCTGCCATGAGGGCGCTGTAGTCGTCGAGGATGTTTTCGCGGCCGTCGTTGGTAAGCTGGCGGTTGTGCCGCTCCAGAAAGGCGAAGGCGGCCTCGGCGGCCTGCAGGTAGACCGTCTGATCGAAATCGCCGTGCAGGGGCAGCGTGCTGGCCCGGGCCAGCGCAGCAATGGCCAACCCACCGCCCGCCCGGTAGCTGACATCGTACAGGGCAATGGAGTCGTTGACGGCCAGCACCTGCTCCTGCTTGGTCCGGGTGGTCGGATCGGCCAGCGCATACGCCGCCCGTGTGGCCGCGATCACCCGATCTTCCGGGCGCTTCTCTGGCCCCGGGGCGGCCACCGACCGGAAGAACGAGCCATAGGGATCGCGCATGCGCACGAGAAAGTCGGCCCCGTAAAGGGCTTCATCAAGGACGCGTCGCCGGTACTGGTGAAAGTTGGAATCGTCCCGCTCGGAGAGTAACCGGTACGCTTCCAGCAGAACCCAGACGACCAATGGCGTCTGCTGGGGATTGAAGTAGGTAGAAAAGGATAAATGCGATAGGTGTTTGCCATAGTCGCCGGTGGCGTCGTACCAGCCGCCGCGTACGTCCACGCAACCCTTCCGGAAGCCTCCTTCAAAAGGGCGGCAGCGATCGGCACGGTCGTAGCGCCCGGAGCTGCGCTGGCTTTTGAAATAGAAAAGCACGTCCGAAAGCGTCCGGCGCTCCAGCAGATTGTCCCGCACCTCAAAAGGAAAAGACGTCACCGGACCCTGACTGGTCTCGCAGTGCAGCCGGTAGAAGCCCGATTCGGTCACGGAGGAAAAATCCAGACGCCAGAAGTGCCAGGCCGGCCAGTCTTCGACGCGTCCGAGCGGTTCTGGAGTGATCGGGAGGATCCGTTCGCGGGTGTCTTCCCGGAAGAGGGCGCAGGAAGTAGGCCGCAACGCAGCCGTTCCCTGAAGGAGGGCCTGCTTGGGAGCGTGCGCTTCGTAGCCCACATGATTGATCAGAAAACGCGGCGTAAACGTGGGATCGATAGCGACCCCGATGAGAAGAAGCAGAAGATGCAGCATGGCCGGCGGAAGATGGCTTTTGGAGACAGACAGAGGATAAGGGCATCTCGAATCCTCCGCAACCGGCACGACCGCTGGGAGCGGTCTCAATTTGCGTGCTCCGGATGGGACGGGCTGTATCGGAAGGTCAGGGCCATGAATTGTCGGCATTGCTGCTGCATGCCGCCCAAACTTTGATGGGTAGCTCGGGGGATGGATCTCAACCGAACCCTGACCTGAAATTTTGTCCGTTGACCACGGCTGGTGTCTGACGGCTCGCGATCAAGAGGATGCGTGCGGTTAGGGTGGGTGGGGGCGCAAGCGATGCCATGCCGAAGGTGGCCTGAAGGAGCGCTGCCACGCCAGGCAGCTCCAGTATGGCTTAAGGTTGTCCAGTAAGCGCTTGCAGGACATGCGCTCACCTCGCACCATAACCACTACCCAATGGAGAGGACCACAAAAGAGGTGGAATACAGATGTTTATTTGCGATCGGATGGGGAGAGAAGTGCTGACGCCTGAGCCGTTGTTTGAAAGTCACTTGTTGTTTGGCCGGTCTGCCATTACAATGGACAGCGTTCGGATCATAGGCCCTCCTGCAGCAGGTGCCATAGTGTAGCCGGATCGAGGCCCTGGAGGCCGGTGCGCAGGCGGAGCGTGCACCAGAAATCCAGCGCCAGCATCTGCACGAAGTGGATCGGAACGGCGATCCAGAACGCGCGACAGCGCCACACGAGCGCGCCCAGCAAGAGACCTCCGGGAATGGAAAGCAGGGCTTCGGCCGGCGGCTTGTTAAAATGCAGGGCCGCAAAAGGAAGCATCTGCACAAAGATCGCATAGAGACCCAGCACCGGGGCCGTTCCGAACAGCACGAAACCGCGCCAGAGATACTCCCAGCCAATCCAGTACACGAGAAACAGCAGTTCGTACAACAGAAAGAGACCCCAGTCGTAGGCGGCAGCCCGAAGACGGGGATTGATGGCCTGAAAAGCCGGATCGGCCGAGAGGAACCAGGTGCCGACGAGCACAACGGGCACGTAGAGGGCCAGCACAAGCAGCCCGAAGCGCAGGTCGCCAGGGTGCAGTCCGATTTCGGAGAAACGACGTCGGAAGCCCAGTCGGAGCAGCAGCACCGGCACGGCAAAGCCCAGCATCCCCTGCAGGCCCGTCCACCAGGCCCAGGCGGCCAGGGGTGTTTCAGGAAAGTTTAACGCAGGAGCCAGCGTATCGAGATAGAACGTACGCCGGCCGATCAGCAGGTGCAGGTAAGCCAATAAGGGAGCGGCCAGCAGGACCACCACGGTTTGGCGATCGAGCTGGCGGATTGCCCGGCGTAGACGCCGGGCTTCGGACGCAAAGGAGCCCTTCATTCCGACGCTGCAGGCCGCTCGGCCGGCAGGTAGCGCATAAAAAACTCGTAGATCCGGAGGATGCGGTCCATGCGCCGCTTTGGATCGCCTGAACGAGACAATTCATGCCCTTCTTTCGGGTAGCGCACGTACTCGACGGGACGTCCCAGAATTTTCAGGCTTTTGTAAAGCATTTCGCTCTGGATGACGCCGGTGCGCAGGTCTTGATCGCTGTGCAGGATGAGCAGGGGCGTGCGGATCTGGTGGACCCAGGTGATCGGCGAGTTGTACAGGATGACCTCGCGCACCGACACCGTGTCGCCCTGCAGGCGTGCGGGTGTTTCGCGGTCCCAAGGATAGCCGCCGAAATGCCAGGGCACCAGCCGCCAGGCGTTGCCTTCGCCCAGAAACGTCTGGAGATCGTAAACGCCGCGCTGGGCCACCGCGGCCCTGAAGCGATGGTCGTGGGCCACGATCCAGGCCGTCAGGTAGCCGGCGTAAGAGCCTCCGGTGACGACCTGACGGTTCGGATCGATCCAGGGCAGGCGGGCGGCTGCGCTGGCGACGGCCAGCACATCACCGGCCGGGCCGTCGCCCCAGTCCTGGTAGTTGGCGCGTCGAAAGGCGCGGCCATAGCCCCCGGAACCCCGGGGGTTGGAGAACACAACCGCGAAGCCTTTGCTGGCAAAAAACTGGAATTCATGCCACATGGTGGCTTCGCCTGGTCCCCACATGGCGGCCGGACCGCCGTGGATCTCCAGGAGCATGGGATAGCGTCGGCCCTTTTCAAAAAAGGCCGGTTTCATCACCCAGTACTGGATTTCCAGCGTGTCGCGGCGCAGCGTGAAGGATTCCGGGCGGCTCAGCCGCTTTGTGCGCAGCCAGGAGGCGTTGTGATCGGTAAGGCGGCGGGGCCGTTTGAAGGCCAGGTCTGCTGCATAGAGCTCATAGGGATTGGTGGGTTCAGTAAGCACGTAGTAAATCGTGGCTTCACTGAGCGCATAGGCCCGCACCCCCTTTTCATAATCCAGTAGCCGCTCGATTTTGGGCCTCAGCTGCACCACTTCGTGGGTGGCAAAACGAGCGCGAGAGGCAGCGGTTGTGTCTTCGGGCGTAGCCTGCGCGGGCCGGGGCGGATGCAGGTCGAAGAACGCGATGCGGTAGAGGGGAAAACCACCGTTGGAGGGGGCTACGAAGTAGAGATAACGCATGTCGGGCGACCATTGCAGGTTGCGCACGGATCGGTCGAAGTGGAGCGTGAGCAGCTCGGGCGGGCGTCGACCATCCAGACGAAAGAGGCCGATTTCGGTCTGCGCGTAGCCCGAGTCGGCCAGCGGTGAAGCGAGGAAGGCAATCCACTGACCATCGGGCGAGGGGGTAGGGGCAAAAAGGGCGTAGCCATCAATGTGCAGGAGTAGCCGGATGCGGCTGGTATCGACGTCGATCAGGTAGAGGGCGCTGCCCCGGGTGCGGTCGGGGTGGCGGGTAGAGTCGAGCCGGGCAGCCGCTACGACCTGCTGACCATGGGGTAGCCATTCGGCGCCGGAGAAGGAGAAAAAGCCAGAAGTCAGGGCCCGGGGCTTCGCGCCCGGACGCGGTTCGATGACGTACAGATGCTGGAAGCGCAGTTGCGGCTGCAGGGTCAGCTCTCCCTGGAAGTCGAGCCGGTGAAAGACGCGCGGGTTGCCTTTGGCTTCGTTTTGGGCCAGCCAGGCGCGGATTTCGGCCAGCGATCCGTCGGGGTTCGGGTGGGCGCCGGCCGTGTCGGCTGCTGTGCGGGCCGGGCGTTCGTCCGGCCAGGGGGGCGTACCTTCGGCGCGACGCACGTCTTTTTCCGGAAGCGAAGCCGTAAAGAGCAGGAGCGAGCCATCGGGGTGCCAGCGTGGTCGGCTTGCCCCGTACCGAAAATCGGTCAGTTGCACGGCTTCGCCCCCAAAGACCGGCATCAGAAAAAGCTGCGGTTTGCCGTTGACCGGTCGGACGAACGCAAGGCGGTCGCTTTCCGGATGCCAGGCAGGTTGGCGGGCCGTCCGGTCGCCGTGCGTGTAGGCTCGGGGCGGCGCGCTTCCATCAGTGGGGAGCAGGTACAGATGGGTGCGGTAGGCATAGCGCACCTCCGGTTCGGTTTCGATCGTATCGATCTGGCGCACGATGTAGGCCAGCCAGCGGCCGTCGGGGGAGACCGTCGGACTTTCAAGCTGACGAATGCGAAGCAGATCGGTGACCGTGATCGGTTCGTCACCGTTTTGGGCCACCGCAGAAGGTGTCAGCAGGCCAAAAACAAGGCCGCTGATCAGCAATAGCCGGATACTCATCCCCAGCATGGCGTGGTGGAGGGTCCGTGTTAGCAGATGCACAGTGCCCTCCAAAGATACAAAGCAGCCCCCAGGCTGAGAAGTCCCTACAGGGCGGCCTGGCCGCGCTCCCCGGTAGAGATGCGCACGGCGTCTTCTACCGGAAGCACAAAGATTTTTCCGTCGCCTCGGAGGCCAGTATGGGCGGCCTGCTGGATGGTCTGCACGACCTGTTCGGCCAGCTCGTCGCGGCAGAAGACCTCCAGCCGAACATGTCGAATGAAATCAACTACTTCGGCCGGGGAGGCCGGCGGCGTATCCTTTTTGAACCATCCCCGGCCAAATCCTTCCACGTTGCTGACGCTCAGGCCCGTGAGGCCGCGTACGCGGTGCAGGGCCAGGACGACGGCTTGCAGTTTGTGGGGCTTGATGTAGGCATACACCAGTTTCATGAGGACTTCGAGGGTTGGTCATAGGGCAGACGAATCGCAAACCACTTGTAAAGGGCCGGTAGGACCAGCAGGGTCAGGATGGTGGAGGTAAACAGGCCCCCAACCACCACGGTGGCCAGGGGTCGCTGCACTTCCGCGCCGGTTCCCTGAGAGAATAGCAGCGGAAAGAGGCCCAATGAGGTGGTAAGGGCCGTCATGAGGACGGGGCGAAGCCGGAGCAAGGCGCCCTGGATGGCTGCGCGATCGATACTCCAACCGTCCCGGATAAGCTGATTGATGTAGGACACCAGCACCAGGCCATTTTCCAGGGCAATGCCAAAGAGCGCGATAAAGCCTACGGAGGCTGGAACCGACAGGTGCTGGCCGGTCAGCCACAGGCCTAAGATGCCCCCTACCAGCGCCAGCGGGATGTTGAGGATGATCAGTGCGGCGTTGCGCACGGAGTTGAACGTGCTGTAAAGCAGTACCAGCACGATCAGCAGCGTAATGGGAATCACCAGCATCAGACGTCGGTTGGCCTGCTGTTGCAGCTCGAACTGCCCTCCCCAGGTGATGAAATAGCCCGGGGGTAGTTCGATGCGTTCGCGGATAGCCCGCTGGGCTTCGGCCACGAACGAACCGATATCTCGGCCTTCTACATTAAGCTGGATGGTGATAAAACGCTGAAGATCTTCGCGCGTGATCTGGCGTGGGCCAATGACTTCCTCCACGCTGGCCAGTTCTGCCAGCGGGACATGGATGCCACCGGGCGCCGGGATGAGCAATTGACGAATCTGCTCTGGAGTTGAACGGTAGGGTTCCTGATAGCGCACGTAGATAGGGAAGCGGCGCACGCCCTCGAAGACCAGTCCCGCTTCTACGCCTCCGATGGCCGCTTCAACAGTACGTTGCACGTCGGCCACATTAATCCCATAGCGGGCGATGGCAGCTCGGTCGACCACGATGCGGATCTGGGGCGTGCCGGTGATCTGGTCGGCCTGCACGTCACGGGCGCCTTCGATAGTCTGCAGCACGGCCACGATCTCGTCCGCCTTTTGCTTAAGCGTTTCGAGGTCGTCGCCAAAAAGCTTGACGGCCAGCTCCGCCCGCACGCCTTCGAGCAGTTCATCGACGGTCATCTGGATGGGCTGCGTGAAGTTGGTCAGGACGCCAGGCAGGGTGCCCAGCTCCTGCCGAATGAGCGTTAGGAGTTCCTCCTGGTTGTCTACACGCCATTCATCGCGATCCTTCAGCAGGATATACATCTCGGCCGAGTTGATGGGATCGCTGTGCGCGCCGACTTCACCGCGGCCGATCCGGGTGACCACACCAATGACTTCGGGGATTTGCATGAGGCGGCGCTCGACGCGCTGCGTGGTGGCCTTGGCCTCGGTGAGTGAAATGGAGGGTGCCATGGTCAGACGAAGCACAATAGTCCCCTCCTGCAGGGTCGGCGTGAATTCACTGCCCAGAAACGGAAAGGCGGTAGCGCCCAGTAGCAGTAGTCCACCGGCCAGGGCAATGGCCCAGGTGCGACGCTGCACGAAGAACGTGACCAGCGGCCGGTAAAAGTGCAACAGTCGCTGAATGACGCGTTCTCCAATGGGCGTGCGGTTTGAGGAGGACCGACGCATGACGAGACTGGAGAGCACGGGGGCCACCACCAGCGCAAAGACCAGCGAGCCGAACATGGCCAGCGCGGTGGTATAGGCCAGCGGTCGGAACGTTTTACCCTCAACGCCCTGCAGCGTAAACAGCGGCAGGAAAACAATCACAATGATCGCAATGGCAAATGCGACCGGCCGAGCTACTTCCAGACAGGCGCGGGCGACGACATGAAGGCGGGGCTCGTCGGGTGCAGCCTGGCGAAGATGGCGATCCACGTTTTCCACCATCACGATGGCGCCGTCGACCATCATTCCGATGGCGATGGCCAGGCCACCCAGCGACATCAGATTGGCCGAGATGTCCAGTTGACCCATGAACAGCGTAGCCAGCAACACCGAGAAAGGAATGGAAAGAGCCACCACCACGCTGGGCCGCCAGGAGCCCAGAAACGCGACCAGCACCAGAATCACCAGCAGGATGCCCTGCCAGAGCGCGTTCGTGACGGTAGAGACGGCCGCCTCGACCAGCGTCTTCTGTTCATAATAGGGGACGATGCGAATTCCCGGCGGCAATACGTCCTCAATCTGCGCCAGTTTTTCTTCGACGCGGGCAATGACAGTTGACGCGTTGGTGCCGTAGAGCTTGATCACCATGCCCGCGACGACTTCTTCTATGCCATTACGGGTTTGCAACCCGCGACGGATCGCCCCCCCGATTTCTACGCGTGCCAGGTCGCGCACGTAAATGGGCGTGCCATCGACGGTTTTGACCACGATGTTTTCAATATCCGAGATGCCGGTTGCCAGACCTTCGGAGCGAATGACGAACTGTTCGCCGTGCTGCTCGATAAATTGCGCCCCCACGTTCAGGTTGTTGGCTTCGATGGCCTCGACGAGCTCGGCCATCGTGACGCCATAGCGCAGCAGGGCGTTCGGATCGACGTTGACCTGGAACTGACGTTCAAAACCGCCGATGCCGAGCACTTCGGTCACGCCCGGCACCGATTCGAGCAAGGGTTTGACGACCCAGTCCTGGATGGTGCGCAGTTCCTCCAGGGAATAGCGGCCCGTGGTGTCCTCCAGATAGTAGAACAGGACCAGACCCATGCCCGTGGAGATAGGCCCCATCTGGGGTTCACCAAAGCCGGGCGGGATCTGTTCGCGCACTTCTTGCAGGCGTTCCCCGACCACCTGTCGGGCAAAGTAGATGTCGGTGCCATCCTCAAAGTAGATGTTGACGACCGACAGGCCAAAGTTAGAGACCGAGCGGATCTGCTTCAGCCGAGGCAGCCCGCTCATGGCCCGCTCAATCGGATAGGTGACGTACTGTTCAACTTCCTGGGGGGCCAGCCCTCGCGTTACCGTGAACACCTGGACCAGCGAGGGGGAAACGTCCGGGAAAGCATCGACGGGTAGGCGCGTGTAGGCGTACCATCCAGCGCCCATCACCAGTAGGCCCAGCGAGAGCACCAGCAGACGATTCCGCAGGGCAAAATCTATCAGCTTACGCATAGCTTTTCCAAGTCGGAAGTTTAACGGGGTGGAGCGTTAATGGCCGTGACCCTCGCCGATTTCTTCTTTTTCCAGTTCGGCTTTCAGAGTAAAGGCGCCTTGCACGACATAGGGCTCACCGGGCGCCAACCCATCGGCGAGTGCGATCAGGCTGTCGGTTTCGGCTGCGATCTGGACACGCCGAGGCACAAACCCTTCGGGCGTAGGGACAAAGACGATGGGATGATCGTCCATCGTCTGAATGGCACCCCGCGGCACGACCACCTCATAGCGCTGCCGTCCGATCATGATCTGGCCGGTGACGAACAGGCCCGGCTTCCAGAGCCCGTGGGGGTTAGGCAGGACCACGCGGGCCAGACCGGTGCGCCGGTCTTCTTCAACCAGCGGTTGAACATAGGAGATGATGCCTTCTTCTTGATGATTCAGGCCCAGGATAGTGACCCGTTGGCCTTCGCGGATACGGGCCAGATCTTGCTGATAGATCGACAGATCGACCCAGACGGTGGACAGGTCGGCCACCGTGAAGACGGTGGTAAAGGCTTCGACAGCTTCACCCTGGACGATGTGCTTGGCGACCACCGTACCCCGGATCGGAGCGCGTAATTCATAGATGCGCAGCAGACTGTCGGGTTGGTCGGGTAGCGCTTCGATATAACGCCGGGAGAACCCTAATGCAAGCAGTTTCTGGGCAGCCGAACGCAGTGCGATCTGAGCTTCCGCCAGCGCCTGGCGGGCTTCCAGAAATTCTTGCTCCGAGGAAACCTTTTCTCGGTACAGGCGGGCTTCCCGTTCGTAAGTGGCCTGGGCCAGTTCCAGGCGGGCCAACGCATCCAGATAGTTGGCCTTCAGTTCGGCCAGCTCGCGGCTTTCGAGGACGGCCATGAGCTGGCCGGCCTCCACATGGTCGCCCAGCGTTACATAAACCTCGCGTACGATCCCGGACAGCCGAGGGACCACGTGCGCGAATTGATCCTCGTTGACGCGTACCTCACCCGGGAAGGTTTTGGTAAAGGCCAGCGTTCCCGGGCCTGCTGTGTCGAGTTCGATAGCGAAGTCTTCCAGATCAACCTGTTCCAGGCTGACCGCTTCGAGATGGTCAGCCTCGCTCTCCGAATGATTCGCCTCTGTGGTGCTTTCGGGTGGAGGGTCCGCGTCGCCAGATTGACAGCCGGTAGCGATCAACAACAACCCGGCACTCAGAAACGCCAGCATATAGGCTTTATTGATCCACATGGCACTTTTCTCAGCTTCGTTTTAGTGGGACAGACGATTCAAAGGTTGGGCGATTAACGCTTCGACTTCTGCCCGCGCCTGGTGATAATCCCGCAGTGCATCGAGATACTGATGGGTCGTTTCCAGCAGGGTGCGCTGCGCGTCCAGCACGGTCAGCAGGTCGAATTTGCCTTCGCGATACCCCTGCTCGATGACGGCAAAGATTTCTCGGGCGGCAGGTAGCACCTCCTGTTGCAGTTGTTGGACGGCCTGGTAGGAAGTGAGCAGGCGTGCATGCGCCAGCGCCAGGCGTCGGATCAGGGCCTGGCGAACCGCTTCTGCTTCGGTTTCGGTCTGCAGCAGACGGTACCGGGCTTCCTGGATGTTGCCCTGCTGTCGATCGAACAATGGAAGGGGCAGCCGCAGCCCCAGGCGAAAGGCTTGGGTCCCGGTGTTGCCATAGCGGACCAGGCCGGCTACCAGATTCAAATTGGGAATTCGTCGGGCCCGGGCCAGTTGCAGGGTTGATTGCTGTAAGGCGCGGCGGGCTGCGAACTGCGCCAGGGCCGGGTGCTGCGTGAGCAAAGGACGCAGGGTAGCGAACGAGGGTACCGGATCGACTTCACTTAAGGTGCCAACTACTTGATCAAAGCGAGGACCTGCGGGCCCCCAGAGGCTTTGCAGTTGACGACGCGCAGCTTCCAGCATCTGAGCGGCTTCGCGGGCCGCCAGCTCCGCATTAGCCCGCACCACCATGGCCCGGCGTGCCTCAAACGGGGGCGCTTTGCCAGCCGACACGCGTGCCTGCACGGCCTGCTCGAAACGACGCGCAAGCTGCAACAGGCTATCGGCCAGCCGCAACCGCTCCTGGGCCGTGAGCACTTCGACAAACGCCTGACGGGTACGTGCTACCAGTTCCAGACGCACCGCTTCATAGTTCCAGCCGGCCAGCCGCGCTTCCTGCATCGCCTGCCGACGGGCTGCTCCCTGATCCCCGCCCAGCGGTAGCTCCTGGGTGAGGACCAGGCTCATTTCCCGGTCCTGTGGATCCAGTCCCGGGCCTGTAGCGCCTGCGCCATCTATGTCCGATTCAAGTTCTGGATTGGGCCAGAGTCCGGCCTGTAATACACGAGCTTCGCGAGCACGAACTTCCCAGGCGGCGGCCTGCAATTCAGGGTTAAAGCGCAGCGTGTAGCGGAGCGCTGCTTCAAGGGTAAGCTGAGCTACGGTGCGACTGGTATCGACTTCGGCGTCGAAAACTGGACGCTTGGGCGGCCGATAGGCCGGCTGGTCTGCGGCCAGAGGACGAGGCGGCTGCCAGGCCAGATCACGGGGTGCGGCACAGCCCAATCCCAATAACAAAAGTACACCAATCCACAGATACGAACGGATAGCATAAACCATAGGAACCCTCCAGGAACATTGACCGACAGATCCGAAACCATCCGTTAACGGAAGGTCGGTTGAAGCAAGGCGCACGTTTTAAGCCCAGGTGCGCCGTTCCTGAAGGGAATCAGAGGAGCAGGATGACGGTACGGAGTGAAGCGATAGGGCGTGTAAAGAGGAAAGACGGCAGGGGCAGATGCAAGGGAGAAATCCAGCCTGAAACCAGACCCCATGGAATCCACAGCATGCTTGCCGCCGCTACCAGCACGACGGCCTGCCCCCGCGTTAGTTGGCCATAGCCGTCGGTGGGGCTGATCAGGAGCGGCACATCAATGCACGGTGCCGTTTCATCCAGGCGTTGCCATTGCGTGGTTGATGCTATCGCTGCTATAGGAAGAACAGGGTGTCCTTCCCATGAGGCCAGCAGCTCAGTTGAGGCACAATCACCATCAGCCACGCCTTCGACATGAACCCGACCGCCGGCTTCAATGCACAGCAGCAAGCCGGTCAACGTATGCGGCCCCAGCGGGAAAAGCGCCAGCAGGCCGAGCATAAGCCGGCTGACGGACGGGGCAATATGGACGCGGATGCGGGTCATGATCGTTGTAGTGGCTGCCCCTGTTTACCGGAAGGTCCAGGTGAAGTTTTGCAAAAAATCGGCTAAGGGTTACATATGGTTAAGTACATGCCTCCTGAAGTGCCTTATCCGAGCCCCAGCCAGCGACCGCCCTGGTAAACCAGGAGGGAAAACAGGTAGGCCAGCGCAAACATATAGGCCCACATGACGGCCGGCCACTTCCAGGTGCCCAGCTCGCGGCGTGCGATGGCCAGCGTGCTCATGCACTGCAAAGCGAACACGTAAAAGACCATGAGGCTGACGGCCACCAGGGGCGAGAAGGCCGGATCGGCCCGCAGCACCTGACGGAGGATGATTTCGTCTTCACCGGCATGTGCCACCCCATAAATAGTGGCCATGGTGCCTACGATTACTTCACGCGCCGGGAAGGAAGAAATGATCCCTGCCGTGATTTTCCAGTCAAAGCCCAGCGGCCGCATCATGGGTTCCAGGGCATGTCCGAGACGGCCAATAAAGCTCTGGCTGATCTGGCGGGCAGCCTCGGCGTCGGCGATAGGAGCCAGACGCGCTTCGTAGGTCGCCTCCAGTTCGGCAAGTGCCGCAGCCGAAGCGCCGGCCGCCTCCAGACTGTCCCGAGCGTGGGCATACCAGGTTTCCAGGGTCTGGCGTTGCGCCACCAGCGCCGGGTCCAGTTCAGCACGGGGGAAACTGGCCAGGAACCAGATGACAATGCTCAGACTGAAGATGATTTTGCCGGCCCGGGTGACGAACGCCTTGGCGCGGTCGATCATGCGGTAGAGGATCTGCTTAAGCTGAGGCGCCCGGTAGGGGGGCAGCTCCATGACGAAGTAGGCACTTTCTCCTTTGAAGACAAAAGTTTTCAGCACCCAGGCGGCCACAAACGCCATGGTAGTCCCCAGCAGGTAAAGGCTGAACATCGCCAGCCCCTGCGCATTGAGCGGCCCAAGTACGGGAATGTTGGGAATAAAGGCTGCGATAAAAAGCGTGTAGACGGGCAGGCGGGCCGAGCAGCTCATCAGCGGCGTGACCATGATCGTAATGATCCGGTCGCGCTCGTTGTCGAGCGTGCGGGCAGCCATAATGGCGGGCACCGCGCAGGCATAACCGCTGAGCAGGGGAACGACCGAGGCACCACTCAGGCCCAGCCTTCGCATCAGGCGGTCCATGATGAACGCCGTGCGGGCCATATAGCCGGTGTCTTCCATAATCCCCAGGAAGAAAAACAGAAGCAGGATCTGGGGCAGGAAGACCAGCACGTTGCCGACGCCCGTGATGGCGCCGTCAACAATCAGGTCTTCCAGAAAGCCATCGGGCAAAACGGCACGCACCTGCTCGCCGGTCCAGGCGACGGCTGCTTCGATGGCGTCCATGAACGGCACGGCCCAGGAGAAGATAGCCTGAAAGATGAGCAGCAGCAGGCCGAAAAAGATCAGGGGACCGGCTATGCGGTGCGTAAGTACGGCATCGATCCGGTCCGAGAGCGTGCGCTCCTGCGCGTTTGGTCGCCTGCGCAGCACTTCGGCCACGAGCGGACTCAGCCAGCCGTAGCGGCCGATCATTTCGGCCTGGCGATAGGGGACTTTGCGGGCTTCCAGATCCTGACGGGCTTTCAGTACGGCTTGGTAGAAGCGGGGCGCCTGGCGTTTCCAGACCTCCAGCAGCGTATCGCTGGTCAAGGCACTGAGCGCCTCGAAGAAGCGCTGCTGTTTGGGCACGTCCGGTACCTCTTCGCCCAATTGTCGGGCCAGGTCTTCGACGACCGAAGTCACGGCCGGCATGAGCGTCCAGCGCCGCTTGGCTGGCGGGGGTGGCACGCCGCGCAGCAGGATTTCCTTTAACCGGTCGATACCCTGCCCCCTGCGGGCTACCATGGGCACTACTGGTACGCCCAGCCGCTGTGCCAGCCCTTTGACGTCCAGCTCCAGACCGTTTTCGGCCAGCGCGTCCATCATGTTGAGGGCCACCACGACCGGCAGGCCCAGGTCCATAATCTGGGTGACCAGGTAGAGGTTGCGCTCCAGATTGGCGGCATCGACCACGCATACGACTACGTCCGGCGCCGGCTCGCCCTGCATACGCCCGACCAGCACCTCGTAGGCGACGCGTTCATCAATAGAGCGGGGATTCAGGCTATAGGTGCCTGGTAGATCAATCACCTCGATGCTTTCGTGCCCCACCAGCCGACCGCTTTTGCGTTCGACCGTTACGCCCGGATAGTTGGCTACTTTCTGGCGCAGGCCCGTCAGCAGGTTGAAGAGCGTGGTTTTGCCCACGTTGGGGTTGCCGGCCAACGCGATGCGCTGGACAATGGCCGGTGCTTGAGGGGGCCGGGATGCGACGGCGGGTTCGTGGCAGCTTCCACTCATAGCCGTTCCACCTGGATCAATTCCGCTTCATGCTTACGAATGGAGAGGTGAAAGCCACGGACCTTTAGATCAATAGGATCTCCCAGAGGAGCCAGTCGGACCACCTCGACCTCGGTACCGGGCAACAGGCCCATTTCAAAGATGCGGGGAGGAAGGCGGTCGCTGACGTAACCTGTCACACGGCCCCGTTCGCCCGGCCGGAGATCGCGCAGGGTTACCATTGTTCAGGCAGGCACGGCAAACAGCCGCATGGCTACTTCACGTTGCAGGGCTAACCGACAGGCACCGAGTCCCAGAATGCACTTGTCAGCGTTGAGCATCACGCAGACGCGGCAGCCTTCGCGCACGCCCAGCTCGCGAAGCCGTTGCGCATGCTCCTCCTCAAGGGCCAGCCATTCGATCTGCACGTACTGCCCCTTCTGGAAACAGGTCAAGGGGGCCGCATCACTCCGCATGGCTTTCAACCTCCGGCCGATAGCTTTTGCTTAGACATAGTCTAAATGTTTTTACGAGAAAATGCAACGCCTGTCGTTGGCTGGGTTTCCTCTTCAAGAAATTTTGTTGGCCGGAGCTTCGACGCGTTGCAGCTTCAGGTCGCGTAGTCGAAGTTGGAGGCGGGTTTGTCCCTGCCAGGAGTTTTCCTGAAGCGTGAAGGCCAGCGCAAGCGGTTGGCCGGTGCGGCGACTGTGCTGCACTACCGGCAGAAGTCGTTGCAGACCGAAGCCAATGACTTCGCTGGGCGGATCATCGGGGTGAGCGCGCTGGCGCACGTAAAACTTCAGGTGTTTGCCCTCACCGCCTACCAGTTGGGGCTCGCCTACCACTTCCAGATCACGGGCCATAAACAGAGGTTCTTCGTTTTCAGGGCCGTGCGGTCCGAAACGCTGAAGCAGCCTCCAGAAGCGCACATCAAGCGTGTGCAGGTCAAGCAATGCATCGATTTCCAGGCGGGGAATCAGTAGCTCAGGGGTTAGGCGGGTGCTTACGGCCTCGTTGAAGCGTTCGCGGAAGGCTTCGAGGTGGGTTTCTTCCAGGGCCAGGCCGGCGGCATACGTGTGGCCGCCAAATTGCAGCAGCAGGTCCTCGCAATCACGGAGGGCCTCATAGATGTTGACGCCGGCAATCGAGCGAGCTGAACCTTTGAGAATAGAATCGACGGCGCAGAGCAGGATTGTGGGGCGGTAAAAGCGCTCAACGATCCGGCTGGCTACGATGCCGATGACGCCCAGGTGCCAGTCGGGCCGGTACAGCACCAGGGCATAGCGATCGTCGCGGGCGGAGATCTGGCGTTCGGCCTGGGCGATGGCTTCTTCAAGCGTCTGGCGGTCAAGTTGCTGGCGTTCGCGGTTGGCCGTGTCCAGCTCGGCCGCCAGCGTTTCAGCCATGGTCGGATCTTCGGCCAGCAGCAGGGCCACGGCCCGGTTGGCGTCGCCCAGGCGTCCGGCTGCGTTGATGCGGGGGGCCAGCCCAAACACGATGCCATGCATGGTAAGCTGCTCCAGCGGCCATCGAGCCCGGGCAGCCAGTTGTTGCAGGCCCGGGCGAGTACTCTGGCGCAGGTAGCGCAGCCCTTCGGCCATGAGCACGCGGTTTTCGCCGGTCAGCGGCACGATGTCGGCTGCCGTCGAGAGGGCGACCAGGTCGAGATAGGTATAGGCTGTCTCTGGCGATTCGCCCAGTATCTGGAGCGTGGCCTGCACCAGCTTGAAAGCTACCGCACAGCCTGAAAGTTCGGGAAACGGATAAGGACAGTCCGGGCGTTTGGGATCGAGCACAGCCACGGCCTCTGGGAGCGTGGCGCCGGCCGTGTGGTGATCGCAGATGATCAGATCGACGCCGCGGGCGCGGGCATAAGCCGCTTCTTCGGCGGCCGTGATGCCACAGTCCAGCGCGATCAGCAGCCGGGTGCCAGCCTCCAGCGCTTCTTCGAGTGCTTTCCGGGTAAGGCCGTAGCCATGCCGGAAGCGATGGGGTACGAAATAGCGGACGGGTACGCCACGGGCTTGCAGAAACGACGTCATGAGCGCCGTAGCCGTGGTGCCGTCCACGTCATAGTCACCATAGACCAGCACGTGTTCTCGGTGTTCAATGGCCTGGGCCAGGCGACGGGCAGCCGCCTCCATATCGGCCATCAAAAAGGGATCGTGCAACTGGTCCAGGCGCGGACGAAAGAAGGCACGGGCCGCTTCCACCGTCGTAATACCCCGGGCGACCAGCACGCGGGCCAGGGGCTCAGGGAGGTAGCGTGCCGCCGCCATTAACGTGGCCACGGCATCCGGATCAGCCAGGGGGCGGCGAACCCACCGATATTTGCGCATAGCGTGCAGCGTTCTCCATGCAGATACGCAACGCCAAAGATACCGGCGGGCATCGGCTTGCGCAATGGGTTGACGGACAACAGCCAGAGGGGATTGCATTTTTATCGGGGATTCGGGCTACGTGGCGACGAAATGCGGACAGCACACTTTAAGGACGCAGCGGAGCGCCTGTCAGCTTCGACCGGGAGATCTTGCTCAAATAACCGTTACGCTGACGGTCTGCGTAGGCGACTTCACAAAAAGCAAAGCAGGGGGCAGGCACACACCCCCTGCTTTACTTAAGCGGGTTGAGCATCAGGGCAGGCGTGTCAGCGTTCGGACCTGCACGCCCGATTCGGTTTCGAGGCGGACCAGGTAGGTGCCGGCCGCCAGATGTGTGCCGTCGAAGGTGAGCCGATAGGTGCCGTATGGGCGGACGCCTTCGACGAGGCGGGCGACTTCACGTCCCAGCAGGTCGTAAACGACCAGGCGCACATGTTGCGTTTGATGCAACACAAGGGTCAGGGTCGTCCTGAAGCGAAAGGGGTTAGGATATCCGGGCAGCAGGGTGATGGCGGTCGGACGTGTTCGGGTATGGGGCGTTAAGCCTGTCAGAATGCCCAGTTGCGCAAGCTTTGTCCAACCCTTGATCCACAGGCTGTCGGGTCCGAAGGCACCGATGTAGGCTACGGGTGTGAAGAAAACGTCATTTTCAGGATAAGAGGCGCGGGGACGGGTCAGGGCCGGGGAGCCCGGACGCGGCCGCGGGTCCAGACCACCGTCAGGTGTGCGACTGATGCTGCGTAGCATGGGATCTTCGACAAAGTTGTGGTTGGCCTGCAGGTGTTGCTGTACAAAGTCCTGTGGGGCAAAATCGGCCAGGTTGTTGCCGGCACCGAAGCCCCACCAGATATTGTTGGCCAGCACCAGATCCCCCTGTTCAAGGCGCTGACGGCTATCGACGTTGACGTTGGCTACGTCTTCAACCTCAATGCCAATGTTACCGAACTCAGTAAAGATGGAATTGAAGTATTTACCGCCGGCGTTATCGCGGAAGACGAAGGCGTCGTTGTCGGCGTTGCCGGAGCTGGCGCCTGCCCCAATGTAGGTAGCGTTGTAGATAAGGGGAATGGCAAAGGGCTGTCCGTCCTCAGGATCGCGACCGCCATCGTGCTCACCGGCTCGGTTGCCTATGTCGGGTGACATAATCGCGAACCAGAACTGCCCTTTGCCCCGAAAGCCTTCGTCGTAGTCGAAGGCATCGTCGCCGCAGAAGGCAGCTACCAGATAGCGGGTGTTGACGGTACCGCCGAAGAATTCAAAGCCGTCGTCTTCATTGGCAAACACTTCGACGTATTCAATGGTGGTGCCACGGCCGACAGCACCGAGCGTCAGCCCGTTGATTTCATTATCGGCACCAATGTTGGAGCCGCCGTGGCGAATGGAGACGTAGCGGAGCACCCCGGAATTGTCGTTGTCGTCGCAGTCATCGACGGTGGTAGGGGTCGTGTTGTTTGGCACGCATCCATAGCGGGCACGGGTTTCGGTGGAAGGAATGCCCTCGATGTTGGCTTCGCCGTTAGCCAGGTTAGTGCGGGCGCGTCCGAGAAGGATCAGACCGCCCCACTGGCCGCGGATGGAAGCGTCGAAGCTCCCGTCGAGCGGGTCAGCTTCGGCAGTAAAAATGATAGGACGATCAGGGGTGCCTTGGGCATAGATGCGTGCGCCGCGGGCAATAATGAGGGCCGAGGCATTTTCGCCGGTCCCGGGCTTTCCCTTGATGATGGTACCGGGTTCAATAGTAAGCGTGGCCCCTTCTTCGACGAAGACGAAGCCGTCCAGCACGTAAATGGTGTCACTGGTCCAGGTGACCTGATCGCCCGGGCCAATGTCAGCATCAGTGACGATCACCACAGGCTGCGCATGGCCCAGGAGTGGCCACGTCAGCAGAAACAGCAGCGTGGTAAAGCGTGTGTTCATGGTGGGATTACGTTGAGTTTATGGTTTGTTAACGGCGGGTACTTATGCGAAGCGGCGGCCCGAGGGCCGCCGCTTCGCTGTGTCAGGGATTGTTTTCGCTCAGTATTGAAAGCGTAGACCAACAGAAAACGATCGCCCGCTCCCGTAATCGCGTGTTACATATTCCCGTCCTCTGTAGAAATGGGAGACCCGATAGCGGGTATTCAGCAGGTTTTTCGCCGATACGTTGAGCGACAGGTTCGCCAGCAAGCGCTGACTGATGTTCAGATCCAACGTGTGGCGCGGTCGCTCGTAGGTGTCGGGTGTGCCGCCCAGCCCGACTTCCTTCAGGCGGGGGCCAAACACATTGTAGTAGAGGCTCACCGTCGTTCCGCGTTGCTCGTCCACGTAGCTCAGGTCGGCGTTGATGAGGTAAGGCGACTGGCCCTGCAGCGAGCGTGTGGCCGGTGCGTTGGGCCTTAGCTCCCGAATCGATTGCAGCTCTTCAGCCGGCACGCGTACTTTTGAGTGCACCAGGGTTACGTTGGTACTAAATTCAAAGTGATGCAGGGGCCTGCTCAGAAAGTCCAATCGCTTGCGCAACTCCAGCTCTAAACCATAGAGGGTGGCCTCTTCAACATTGCGATACTGCACCTCGGGATTGTCGTTGGGAGCAAAAGGTTGATAGACCACCTCAATGGGATCGTCGAAGTACTTGAAGAACAGGCTGACGGCCAGCAACTCACCAGGCCGAACGAACCATTCCCAGCGCAGGTCAAAGTTGTCCACAAGCGTGCGACGCAGGTTGGGATTGCCAGTGAGCAGATAGCCTCCCACATACTCGAAGGTCGAGTAGGGTGCCAGCTCCCGAAAGACCGGCCGGGCCAGCGTGCGACCGTACGCCAGACGCAGGTTCATGCTGTTGGCCAGCTGGTAGATGAAGGTGGCAGCCGGGAGCCAGTCGGCATGCTGCAGGCGTCCGACATCCTTCGTGGTGTCGTGACTGACCACCTCGATGTCGGTGGTCTCGTAACGCAGACCCGTGATGACACGCAACCGACGCACAGGCGTCCAGTCGATCATGGCAAAACCTGCTCGGACGTCCTGGGTGCCGTCATAGTTGGCCGAGGGCTGCGTGTCTTCCTGCAGGTAAAGACCGAAGGTGAACAGATCCGGGGAGCCATCACCATTCAGATCACGCTCCTGAATGATGCCCAGGTTATTCGGGCCAAAGTAGGTAGCCGGATCGCCGTCGTAGCGAAGGCCCCGCTGCTGGCGCAGTACGAATTTGCGCTCGCGGTAGGTGCGTGCCTTGTGCTCCAGGTAGCCCCCTACTTTGAAGCGAAAGTTGGTCGCAAGGGGCACTTCCAGTGCCAGATTGCCTACCTGGTTGGATTCTTCCAGGTAGCGAAAATAGCGCTGAGGGGGAGTGGTGGCCCGGATTATGTAAAGGGTATCCACTGTGCCATCGTTGCGGGGACGAAGACGGTAATGATTGGTGAAAAAGCGGCGGTCGGGCTCGTTCTGCAGGGTGCGGGTGGTGGCGAAGTCCCAGTGCAAGGTGGCGGACTGAAGTTGATTGCCCAGGACATGCTTGCCGCGGACCTGGTAGGTGCGAATGTTGCGCTCTATATAGATGAGCGAGCGCGTTTCGTAGATATCTTCGGGGCGGAGCTGGGATAAAAAGCGGCCCCATTGATAGCGGGCGGTGCTTTCGGCACTATGGTTCTGGATGAGGCTGAAGCTCAGTTCATGTTGCCGATGCAAGCGAAGCGAAGCATGGATCAGGCTGCCCCAGATGACCTCATCGGTGCCTGAAAGGGTACGCAGATAGTTGTCTTCGGAAAGGACCGCTTCATCGCGTCCGGTCAGCCGATAGCGGGCCCAGATGCCGTCGTCATAGGCGGTAGCCTGCCGTCGGTAGCTGAAGCTGGCTATCAGCCCCAGCAGCCGGTCGCCGCCCAGCTCAAAGCGGTTGCCGGCTGAGAGCGTATAGCTCCGGTTGAGTGGAGCTGGCCGGTAGATGGGCGTCATCTCGGGCGCAAGTGCCCGTGAGAGCTGGTCCAAAAGTCGAGCTTTTTCAGCATTCAGGATAGCCTGGCTGAGTGCAGGAATGTTTTCGAATCGGTACCTTTTCAAAAGCGAAGGAACGTCGAGGCGATCAGCGCGAAGGCCCCAGGTGCCCGGATTAGCGCCGGGTACGGCCGGGATTGGATTGCCGAAGCCGACCATCTGGGGACGATAGGTGATCGAGGTAGAAAAGCTGATGGATAAGGCATCGGGGAAGGCGCGCGTGCTCAGGTTGACGCTGCCGCCGGTGAAGCTGCCCGGCTGATCGGGCGTGAACGTTTTGACGGTCACAATATGGTCCAGCAGAGAAGCGGGGAACAGGTCGAAGGGTACCGCTTTCCGGTCGGGATCAGCGCTGGGGAGGTCCAGTCCGTTGAGCCGGGCATTTATGTAGCGTTCACCAAGGCCACGCACGTAGACGTACCTGCCGTCGAGCACCGAAGCGCCTGTTACCTTTTCCAAAGCATCGGCCGCATTGTTACTGCCGGTGCGGCTGATCCTTTCAGCGCTGATCGCATTGCTGACAGCGGCAGCCTTCTGGCGTTCGGCCAGCAGGGCTGCTTCGGTGTTACGCAGCAGACGCGCTTCGACTACCACTGCTTCAAGGCCTACCGATTCCGGAACGAGGCTGAGGTCAAGACGGGTTGTCTCCCCGGCGCGCACCACAACGCCCTGGACGATCTGGTTTACATAGCCCACATAGGAGAAGCGCAGCGTATAGGTGCCCGGGGTGAGATTGACAATTTCATAGCGGCCCTCCAGGTCAGTGGCCGATCCGGTGCCCTTTTCTACTACCAACACGTTCACGCCGATAAGCGGCTCGCCCGTTTCGGCATCGACCACTGTTCCTGCAATGCGCCCCGTCTGAGCCTGCGCCAGATAAACTGCCGGTGTGAGAAAAGCCAGTAGAAGCAGGCGCTGCATAAGCAGGCATGGTTCTCTTTCTGAAATCACTGGCTAAAGTAGCCGTGGCCTGTTATCCGGTGATTATCGGATCGTTAGCGAATCGTTAACGGTGCGCCTGACTGCTTTTTAAAGGGTGGATCTTTTTCTTCGATTATGCGAAGGGAACCAAAGGGTTGAGGTACGGTTGGGCCGGATACGGCATGGCGCTTCGGTCGGAATGGCGCTGGTGGTAGACTACGGCCTCCCTGAACCTGCCCTGAAAGCTTCAGCGGTAGACGAGTAGTTCCTTCAAGGGCGCGCAGGTATCCAACGCCATCGTGTCAGGAGCGTGTCCTGGTAAATGCCATACAGTAAGGTGTCTGTCATGAAGGGCAGGGTCAAGTGATCAGGTAGACGATAGGAGAACAGATAATCTCCACTTTGTGTGTCGTATACGTCTAAGACATTGGTTTTATCTTTTATTGTGTGTAAATACAAATAGTTACCCCATACGTTAAATGTATAGGTTGCCACAGGGGCCCTGCGGTCAACAAAGCGCCCTCCCCTTTCGTCTGTTTTTACACGTGGAGGTGGTGTTTGATCGATATTCATTCGATAAAATATCTGTGTTCCATTAGGAGTTAATTTTGCTAATATTCCTGCCCAATAACCTGCAAAAAACACATAACCATCTTTTGAAGAACTAATCCATCCCATGTAAGCCATTGCATTTGATAAATCATTTGAGAATTTGCCGAAAGATTGTACAAACTGACCATTTTGTGTGTATTGATATAACTGTCCATTTATCGAAGGAATGCTATGGACAACGAAGTGCTCAGGTTGAAGTGCAATGCGTAGAGGAGGATGTTGTACCGGGAGAGTGTGTTTCAGTGAACCGTCAGGAGCAAAAATAGTAATCCGACTATTTGCCAGATCGCATATCCAGATGTGCAATGAGTCGTCTACTTTAAAGTCGGTAGGATTAGCAAGCTCTCCAGGTCCTTGACCTTTGCCAAGACCGAATGTACGAATGATACGAGGAGGATTGAACTGAATAAGACGCACGACAGCAGCGTCAAAGTCGAGCACATATACTTCGTTCAATCGTTGAGGCAGCACCTGGAGCGCGATGGCCTGATAGAATGGAAGTTCCGACAGTTCATCTGTACCCACCTGCTCCATTTGCTGAAAAACACCCTCCCGAAAAGTACGGGAGAGAAGCTGTTGCGGTACAGGCTCCTGGGCATACCCGGGGAGTGGCAAAAAGCCACGCCCCAGGTATACCCATAGCGCCCATCTGAACAGCAGCGTACGTCCCCTTCCCATTACCTGGGATTGGTTCGTTCGGTCAGACAGAGGCCCCCGTCCGGCGTAATATAACACGGAATCCATCCGCCTATACACCCTGCATCGGTACAGGTCCCGCCTGAGGCACAGGCGGCTTGTGTGGTGATGCGGCCGGTAAACTGGGCCCCTGAGAGCAGCAGGGCCATGGCAGCGAGGCCGGCGAACAGGATGCGACGAAGTACACGCATAAGGGGATCAGCTTTTTGCAAAGCTAAGCAAAAAAAAACAATGTCAAGGGGCTACAGCCAGCCCTGCTGGCGGTACCAAGCGATGGTTTCCTGGAGGCCCTCTTCGAGGCCGATC
>JALSJJ010000061.1 GCA_026989375.1 Rhodothermus sp. | reverse complement strand
TCCCAGCCCCACTGTTTACTTTCGCATAGATCCACGGTGAACCCGATTACAGATACCGTGCGATGGTTTCCATATCCTTGTCGCCGCGGCCGGACAGATTGACCACCACGACGGCATCTGGTCCCAGTTCACGCGCCAGACGGGGCAGGAAGGCGATGGCATGGGCCGTCTCCAGCGCGGGAATGATGCCTTCGGTGCGCGCCAGCAGGCGCACGCCTTCGAGGGCCTCCTCGTCGGTGGCCGCCACGTAGGTGACGCGGCCCAGGTCTTTCAGATAGGCATGTTCGGGCCCTACCCCGGGATAATCCAGCCCGGCCGAGATGGAGTGGGCCAGTTGCACCTGTCCGTCGTCGTCCTGCAGCAAGTAGCTCATCGCCCCGTGCAGGATGCCGGGACGCCCGCAGGTGAGCGTAGCAGCATGCCGCCGGTCAAGCCCTTCGCCGGCCGCTTCGACACCATACATGCGCACGTGCCGGTCGTTCAGGAAGGGATAGAAAAGCCCCATGGCGTTGGAGCCACCGCCCACGCAGGCCACCAGCGCATCAGGCGTTTCACGGCCGATATGCTCGGCCAGTTGCCGCCGCACTTCCTCACCGATCACCCGCTGGAAATCGCGCACCAGCATCGGGTACGGGTGGGGGCCCACCACCGAGCCGATCAGATAGAACGTATTGTGAACGTTCGTTACCCAGTCGCGGATGGCTTCGTTGGTAGCATCCTTGAGCGTCTGGCTTCCGCTTTCGACGGGACGCACCTCGGCCCCCAGCAGCTCCATACGCAGCACGTTCAGATGCTGACGCGCCACATCCTCGGCCCCCATGTACACGACGCACTGCATCCCGAAGCGAGCGCACACCGTCGCCGTCGCCACACCATGTTGTCCGGCTCCTGTTTCGGCAATGATGCGCGTCTTGCCCATGCGCCGGGCCAGCAGGATCTGGCCGATCGTGTTGTTGATCTTGTGGGCGCCGGTGTGGCACAGATCTTCCCGTTTCAGATAGACCTGCATACCGCCCAGCGCTTCACTGAGTCGGGGCGCAAAGGTCAGCGGTGTTGGTCGCCCCACGTATTCCTGCAGCAACGCGTGGTACTCTGCCCAGAAGTCTGGATCCTGCCGCGCTTCGGTGTAGGCGGTCTTCAATGCCTCCAGCGCCGGCACCAGCGTCTCCGGCACAAAGGCCCCTCCATACGGGCCAAAATGGCCACTGGTATCCGGCGCGGCGTAGCGCTCCAGGGTCTCGGATTTAGCAGTTGCCATAGAAATGGGATAACCGCTTATTCCATCGCCTCCGCTTCGAGTTGTTTGCGGAGTGCATGAAACACTTCAAAGAAGCGGGCCAGTTTGTCGAAATCCTTTTTGCCCGGTGCGGCTTCGACGCTGCTCGACAGGTCCACGCCCTGCGGGCGCATGGTGCGGACGGCCTCCTCCAGGTTGTGCGCGCCGATTCCCCCGGCCAGCAGGATTGGATAGTCGGCCGAAAGCTCGCGGGCCAGCCGCCAGTTGAACGACTCACCCGTGCCGCCCCACAGGTTCGTTTTGTGCGTGTCGAGCAGAAAGTAGGTAACCCACGGACGATAGGGTTCCATGAGTGCGCGCAGTTGCTCGGCCGAAGCGTCGTGCACCACATGGATGGCCTTGATGACCGGCGCGTCGATCTCGGCGCACCACTCGGGTGGCTCCGTGCCGTGCAGTTGCACCATGGTAAACCCCACCGTTTCGATGGCCCGGTTCACCTCGTCAGGGCGGACGTTCACGAACACCCCCACTTTTTCAGGGCCATGAATCCATTCGATAATTTCCCGCGCTACTTCGGGAGCCACGTAGCGCGGACTTTCCGGGTACTGAATGAACCCCAGAAAGTCCGCGCCGGCCGCCGCGCAGTAGCGTGCATCCTCCAGGTTCGTAATGCCACAGATTTTGACTTTGAGCATGGGATTCGCCTTTTAAACCACCAGGCGTAGCGTATCCGGGGCGGCAAGCCGCCGACGCACCTCCTGGCGTAGCCGCTCAAGCGCCTCGCCTGGATGGGAGGCGCGCATAAACGTCTCACCGATCAGCACGGCATCCACACCGTGGCGGCGCAGATATACGAGCTCGTCGGCTGTGCGCAGGCCGCTTTCGGCTACCCGAACAATCCGGTCGGGCACATGCCGCAGCACCTGCACCGCCCGGTTGACGTCTACCTCGAACGTATGCAGGTCACGATTGTTGACCCCCAGGATTTCAATTTTATCCAGATCGAGTCGGTCCAGCTCCGCCTCCGTGTGCACCTCCACCAGGCACGACAGGCCCAGTTCGGTCGCCTGGGCATACAGCTCGTGCAGTTGGACCGGATCGAGCAGCGCCGCGATCAGCAGCACGGCATCGGCTCCGTAGGCCCGGGCTTCAATGAGCTGGTAGGGATCCAGAATGAAATCTTTCCGGAGCAAAGGCAGGTCGACGGTGCGTCGTGCCGTTTCCAGATGCTCCAGACTACCCTGGAAGTAATCGGGTTCGGTCAGCACCGAGATGGCCTGCGCGCCATGCCATTTGTACTGGCGTGCCAGCTCCGGCACGTCGAACTCCCGCCGGATCATCCCCTGTGAAGGGGATGCTTTTTTAATTTCAGCGATGATAGCCAGTTCGTCGGTGCGCAGGGCGGGTGCCAACGGCAGCGTAGGACTCTGGTAATGGGTACGCTCTTCCAGCAACGAGACAGGAACGCGCTGCTTGCGTTTCTCCAGGCGCTCGCGTACGGAACGGACTATCTGTTCTAAGAGCGTCATGGCTGTTTCCTCCTGGCTACGGTGAACGATTTCAGACGACGATGCAGCGAAACCAAACGGATCGCATACAAACCTGCTTCTGGCCCCCGGCGGGGCCAGTAGTAGGCCCGTCGTCCGCTAAATCGTTCATCGTAGCAGGTGTGTCGTCCCATTGAGCCGGGCTCCAGGATGTAACTGCATGCTGCTTGCTCCATGGCACTATGCAGCAGGTTGACGGGTAACGTCACGGGCTATCTGGTTCGATACGGCAATCAGTCGTTCCAGCCGTTCCAGCGCCGCGCCGCTGGCGATGCTTTCTCGCGCAGCTTCCAGACACGCGTGCAGATCGGTTCCAAAGCGGCCGCTCACATAAAGCGCGTAGGTGGCATTCAAGAGCACCACGTCGCGGTGCGGTCCGGCCTCCCCGTCGAGCACCCGGCGCAGCAGGCGGGCATTGGTTTCGGCGTCTCCACCCCGCAAGTGCTCCAGCGACACGCGGGGCAATCCCAGCGCCTCTGGCGCGACGCGTCCGGCGCGTGGTGCTTCGTCGCCCTGCCGGTACTCGTAGGTGGCCGTGGGCGCCGACAGCGAGAGCTCGTCAAGGCCGTCTTCGGCATGGACGGCCACCACGTGCTCGGCGCCCAGGCGTGCCAGAATGGCCGCCATCGTGGCCGCTACGTCGGGGCGAAACGCGCCCACAAGCTGCCGACGCACACCGGCCGGATTGCAGAGCGGCCCCAGGATGTTGAAAAACGTTCGCACGCCCAGCGCCCGCCGTACGGGCATCACGTGCCGCATGGCCGGATGAAAGCGTGGGGCAAAGGCGAAGGCGATCCCCACCTCCTCCAGGCATCGCTCGACGCCTTCCGGTCCCAGGTCAATGGCCACACCCAGTGCCTCCAGCACGTCGGCCGATCCGGCCTGTGACGACACCGAACGATTGCCGTGCTTGACCACGGTCACCCCGGCTCCCGCACACACAAAGGCGGCCGCCGTCGAGATGTTGAACGTGCCGGAGCGGTCGCCTCCCGTCCCGCACAGGTCGATCGCGTGCGGGTCGTCCACGCGCACGGGCACGGCATATTGCCGCATGACGCGCGTAAAGCCCACCAGTTCGTCCAGCGTCTCCCCCCGCGCCCGCAGTCCCATGAGCAGGCCGGCGATCTGCTCAGGCGAAGCTTCCCCTCGCATCATCTGATGCATGGCCGCTTCGGCCTCCTCCTGCGTCAACGTGCGGCCTTCGGCCAGCGCTGTCAGGTACGGTTGCATGACGCCTTATCGTTGCATTTGCGGGATCGACGTTGCACGTCCCTGATGCCATGCCTGCGCCCGGCGCAGCCAGTTGGCGATCAGGCGCGGTCCTTCGGTCGTAAGCACGCTCTCCGGATGAAACTGCACGCCTTCGATCGGATAGGTGCGATGGCGCAGCCCCATGATCACCCCATCTTCCGTCCAGG
>JALSJJ010000060.1 GCA_026989375.1 Rhodothermus sp. | reverse complement strand
TGGCTTTCAGGAGGTGGGTGTCTGGCGATACGTAAGGCGCGGACGTCCTTCTACCGTGCGGCTGATCGGCCATCTGCGGCCGCTGGTGGAACGCCAGGGGTATCAGTTTTCAAAGCCCGATTCGGCACGAGGCCCCCTGTTTGGTGAGGTGGTGACGCTGACGCGCCTGCCGGTCGTGCGGCAGGAAATGCGTCCGCTGGAGCGTGGACCGGAAGGATTGATCTACCAGGTCGTCCGCAGCGAGCTATGCTGGCAGGGCCGTCCGTTTGTACACTACAATGTGCGGCTGCAATCGTACGGTCCTGTCAAGCCCTGGGAATTGCTTCGAGGGGATGGCTGGAAGCATCCAGCAAACTGGCGACGATGGCTGGGGGCTTATCGCCGCGCCATATTGCAGCGAGCGCATCAGGTGCGACAGCTCCGCGCATGGATTGCGCAGGAGCGATGGCCGGTCATCCTGAGCGGCGATTTCAACAGCACGCCGGATCAGTGGTTCTATGGCACGCTGGCTCGAGGCATGCGGTCAGCCGGGCGGCTGAGCGGTATCGCAGCGCCTTCCTGGCCGGCAGAACGGCCGCTTGTCCGCATCGATCACATTCTGGTCGATTCCGCCTGGGAAGTGCTGGAAGGGTCGGTACCGGCTGCCGGCCTTTCGGATCATCGGCCGGTAATCGCACGCCTGCGCTGGCGTCGGGCTTCAGATAATGCCGAAACTTGTCCGCTCAATGCGCCAGTGGCGCACCCCTGAAGCCTGAGTTTGTCATACGTTAACGTGAAACGCAACCGCAGTTTTCAAAGGTCTGTATGACGTACCATCTGTCCGGAGGCGACATAGCACCTGAGGGCCAGCGGACGTGGCCCTATCACTATACGGTGTACGGGTTGCATGTCTGCTCCGAAGTGCCGTTGCCCGAGCTAAAGCCGGTCGCAGCAGCGCCGGGCGATGTGTACATCTATCGCGACCGGCTGACGCCGCAGGCTGCGGGGCTGACGCGCATCGGAAACCGGCTGCGCGTGACGCCGACCGAGGCGCTGCTGATCTACGACGAAGTAGGGCTGTTGCATCTCAGAGAGGGGCGCTATATGGCCTTCGAGGTCCTGCCGGCAGTGCCGGACGAAACCCTCCGCGTGCTCCTTCTGGGCATTGGCCTGGGCATTCTGATGCATCAACGGGGGCATCTGGTGCTGCATGCCAGCGCGGTGGCCATAGGAGACCGTGTGGTGGCATTTATCGCCGAGAAAGGGCAGGGTAAATCCACCATGGCCGCTGCACTGTACGCGCGCGGCTATCCGCTGGTCACCGATGATGTGCTCGTACTGGACGAGCAGCCCGACGGCCCGCCACTGGTTTTGCCTTCCTATCCGCAGCTCAAGCTCTGGCCGGAAGCCCTGCGGCAGGTGATGCAGTCAGAACCGGATGGACTACCGCGTGTGCACCCGGCTATCGAAAAACGGGTGGCGCGGTTGTCGGCCGGCGTCGATCGGCCCCTGCCCTTGGCAGCGCTGTTCGCGCTGCGTCCGGGCAATACGATTCAGATGCGCACGCTGCGTGGCCAGGAAGCTTTTCTGGAATTGCTGATGCATACCTACACACGGGTACTGCTGGAGCAGACGCAGACCTCGGCCCGGCATCTGCGGCAGGTAGGCCATCTGGCGCGCTACGTTCCCGTGATGGCGCTGGAACGCCCACCGGGCCTGGAACGAATGCCTGACGTGGTGGCTGCGCTGGAAATGTTTGTGCAGCATCAGTTGGAGGTTGCATGAGTGCCATTTTTGGACTGATTCACTTTGATGGACAACCCATCGCGATCGAGTCGTTGCGGCCGGCCTTGGACGTGCTGGCGCATCGGGGGCCGGACGGACAGGGACGCTGGCAGGAGGGGCCGGTGCTCCTGGCGCACTGGATGCTGCACACAACTCCAGAATCGCTCCATGAACAACAACCGCTTGTAGATCCCGAAGGGGACCTGGTGCTGGTGGCCGATGCCCGCATTGATAATCGCAACGAACTGCTGGCAGCGTTGCGGCTTCGATCAAATGCGGAGCGACCGATAACGGATGCCGAGCTGATCCTGGCCGCCTATCGCCGCTGGGGCACTGCCTGTCCGGATCGTCTTATCGGCGACTTTGCGTTTGCCCTCTGGGATCGACGGGCGCGCCGACTGTTTGCCGCACGCGACGGCATGGGCGTGCGGCCCTTTTACTATCTGCACGACGGACGCCGCTTTGCCTTTGCCACGCTCCTGCCGGCCGTGCGGCTGCTACCCGACGTGCCGCAGGATGTCGAGGAGGAACTGATCCTGGGCTTTCTGACGCGTACCCTGGATCAGGAAAAAGAGCGGACATTCTACCGGGCAATCCGACGATTGCCTGGCGGCTATGCGCTGGAGGTGGATGCCCGGGGATTGCGTCTCTGGCGTTACTGGCAGCCCGACCTGGAGCAGGAAGTTCGCTTTCGCACAGAGACCGAATATGTGGAGGCCTTTCGCGCCTGTTTTGAAGAGGCTGTCTGGTGCCGATTGCGAAGCGCCTTTCCGATTGGATCACAGCTCAGTGGGGGGCTGGATTCCTCTTCCGTGACCAGCATGGCCGCCTGGTTGCTGGGCGGACAGCCCTTGCATACCTATTCGGCCATTTTTCCCGAGTTGCCCGAGGAGCAGCGACCGCAGATGGACGAGCGAGCTTATGCGGAGGCTGTACACCGACGTTATGCGAATATTGAGCCCCACTTTTTTCGTCCCGAGTTTGAAAGTCCGCTGGTTGCCTTAGAAAATTTCCTGGCACATTACGATCAACCCTTTCTTTCGGCGAACTATCACTTCGTATGGGGCTTTGCACAGATGGCTCGTCGGGATAACGTACGCGTAATGCTGAGTGGCATCGATGGTGACAGCGTGGTGTTGCACGGGTGGGAGCGACTGGCATTTCTTTTTCAAGAAGGAGCATGGGATAATTTTGCACAGGAAGTTGAACTTTTTGCCACGCATCTGGGCAGCTCGCCAGCCAGCATCGTGCGTCAGTTTGCGGGACCGGTGCTAACTAACTGGGGACGACGGTATCGCTGGTTGCGTTTGGTGCATGGCGTCTGGTGGTTGCGACTGCGGTATGGCTTGCCTGCTTTTGAGCTGTTGCGTATTCATGGCCTGTGGGCTCATGTTCCTGAACCGCTTATGCAATGGTGGCAGCGCCGGCGTGGGCGGAAGTCCGTGGAAACGCTGGTATTATCTCCACGAGTAGCAGCTTGGATACGGCAAAATAGAGAGTCGAAAAGATCAGTGTCCAACTCCTTCGCCGAAAGTCACTGGCAGGGGCTAACCCGAGGATTATGGCAGTGGGCACTGGAATTTTCAGACGTGCTCCATGGGTTGCAGGGGATTGAAGAACGGATGCCGTTTTTCGACCGGCGCTTGATTGAATTGAGCGTGCGTATTCCTCTTGAGATGAAATTTCGGGGAGGGTGGCCCCGCTATATACTGCGCGTGGCACTCGAAGGGATTCTGCCTTCTGAAGTGCAGTGGCGTGCAGGTAAGTCAAATATCGGATTCGGATTTTACCAGGGGTTGCTTCGTCATGAACGCGCGCGTATCGAAGCCCTGCTGCAGGATCCTGCTCTGTTGAGCCCATTTGTTACTTCCGAATCCCTGGAAATGCTCTGGCAACAAGCCCAGCGTCCGTCCGAGCAGAATGGTAATGCGGATTTCCTCCTCTATCTGCTCCTGATTCTTGAGGCTTGGTTGAAGCGGTTGTCATCAGCGGGCGCCAAGGTTGAATAGCCGCATGCGCCAAAGGCGCACTACGGGCGTTCCAGAACACGTATGTAAAAGCTCACAATTTTTGAGATCCTGTAAACGGGTGTTTTCAGATTAACAAAACACAAGGTGCTGCGATGAAAAGCAAGCGTACGTGGAATGCTCCCACCCTGGTCGTTCATGGTAAGGTGGGAGAGGTAACAGCAAGTGGTCATTGCTACCCTGTAGTAGGCCTCGGGGACAAGCAAAACGGACGGGGGGACGTTTATGCTACGTTAAGCGTCTGCCGGTAAGTCTCTGCTTCCAAACAGCCAAAAAGGCGATGCCTGGGAGAGAAGGTGTCGCCTTTTTTTATTTGCGCCAAAAGATTATGTTGAAAGGGCAAAAATAATCTTTTGGATTAATCCATGGTGGACGAAATTTAGCTTTGAACCTGCCTGTTAAACCAAAGAGAAAGGATTGATGTCGGACGCTGAAGTGCCCAAAAAGTCGTGGGCGCGTCCCGCGCTCAAGCAGCTTGGAGCGTTAAAG
>JALSJJ010000059.1 GCA_026989375.1 Rhodothermus sp. | reverse complement strand
GCGGGTCTTGAAGGCAGACCAGATTTTGCAAGCCATTGAGCAGGCAACGACCGGCCCGGTGCCTGAGGGAAATGTAGGCGCTGGTACCGGAACGATCGCGTTCGGCTGGAAAGGCGGCATCGGCACCAGCTCGCGCGTGCTGCCCGAGGCGCTGGGAGGCTACACGGTGGGAGTGCTGGTGCAGGCGAATTTTGGCGGTGTGCTGCATATCCTGGGGGTCCCGGTGGGCCAGGAACTGGGCCAGTACTATCTGAAAGAAGCAGTCGAAGACACCTCGGCCGATGGGTCCATTATGATTGTGATTGCCACCGATGCCCCTCTTTCGGATCGGAACCTGACGCGGCTGGCCCGGCGTGCTTTCCTGGGCGTAGCGCGAACCGGCTCGCCCATGACGAATGGCTCTGGGGATTATGCAATCGCCTTCTCCACGGCTCCTGAAGTGCGACGCACGCCCGAGCGCCGGCGTGGTGTGGGCACCTATCAGGAGCTATCCAATGAGCGCATGTCGCCGCTTTTCCAGGCCGTGGTAGAGGCAACCGAGGAGGCCATTTACAATGCCCTGTTTCGGGCCGAGACGATGGAAGGCTATCGAGGGCGGGTTGAAGCGTTGCCGCTGGACCGCGTGCAGGAATTGCTGCGGAAATATGGTCGCCTTCAATGAAAGCCCCACGAAAGCGGATCCCTTGGGCCGTCTGAGCGTTGACTGCAACGCCCTGGACGGGTTAGTTTCTATACGCTCAAAGCCATAATCTGGCAGGGCATGTTGCCCGGTCGTCTAACGGTAGGACAGCGGCCTTTGGAGCCGTATGTGGAGGTTCGAATCCTCCCCGGGCAGCTAAAGCAGCGTGACGCTGTGCAGCCGTAGTTCCCCTGCACCAAGGGTGCAGGTTTTTTATTGAATAACTGCGAATGATAGCCCGTCCCCGTTCTATGCTACCGAGTTACCGGCACGAGCGCCCCATTGCCCTGTTTGCCGGCCGATCGAATCCGGCATTGGCTCGCCGCATTGCGGAGGCCTACGGTCAGGAGCTGGGCCAGGTGACCATAAAGAACTTCTCGGATGGGGAAATTTATGTGCGCTACGAGGAGTCCATTCGTGGCGCCGACGTCTTTATCATTCAGAGTACCCATCCGGGCGCAGAGAACTGGATCGAACTGTTGCTGATGATCGATGCGGCGCGGCGGGCTTCCGCAGCCCGCATTACAGCCGTTATTCCTTATTTTGGATATGCCCGCCAGGAGCGTAAAGACCAGCCACGTGTATCGATTGCGGCCAAGCTGATGGCCAACATGCTCACAACGGCGGGCGTCGATCGGCTGCTGACCATGGATTTGCACGCGCCGCAGATTCAAGGTTTTTTTGATGTACCGGTTGATCATCTCTATGGATCAGCCGCCTTTGCCGAATATGTGCAGCGGTTGAATATTCAGAATCTGGTGGTAGTAGCGCCCGACGTAGGCGCACTCAAAATGGCCCGCTCCTATGCCAAGCGACTGCAGGCAGAGCTGGCCCTGATTGACAAGCGTCGTCCTCGCCAGAACGAAGCGGAGGTGTTGAACATCATCGGCGAAGTCAAAGGACGCAACGTCCTGCTGATTGACGATATTGTGGATACAGCAGGTACGCTGACCAGTGCAGCGAAGGCTCTGCGAGAGGCCGGGGCCCAAGAGATTTATGCAGCCTGCACGCATGCCTTGCTTTCTGGCCCGGCCTATGAACGTATCGAGTCGTCAGAACTGACCAGGCTGGTGGTGACCGATACGATTCCGCTCAAACGGCCCTCCGATAAAATCGAAGTCGTCAGCGTAGCGGAGATCTTTGCCGACGCCATTCGGCGAATCTACACCGATGAGTCGGTTTCGACCCTGTTTGTTGAATAAAAACGCTAAACGGTAGAATAGACCTATGGTGACTATTACCATCGAAGCGCAACCACGGGAGACTGGCAAGCGGGTGGCCCGAGCCATCCGGCGACAGGGATGGGTTCCCTGCATTCTCTACGGCCACCACGTGGAGCCTATTCCTTTTCAGATTCCTGAATCAAAGCTCTGGCCGCTGATTTACACGACCGAAACACACCTGGTCAAGCTCCAGATTAACGGCAAGACCTGGGATTGTATTTTGAAAGACGTGGAGTTTCACCCGGTGACCGATCGGCCCATTCATGCCGATTTTCAGGTACTCCAGCAGACGGAAAAGATTACGGTTACGGTACCGGTTCGGATTGTGGGCACCTCCGTCGGAGTGCAGCGTGGTGGGGTGCTGCAACTGGTAACGCACGAGCTGGAGGTGACCTGCTTGCCTAAAGACATTCCTTCCCACATCGACATCGACGTTACCAATCTGGATATCGGCGATGCGGTGCACGTGGGGGACCTTCAGTTTGAAGGGCTGAAATTCGAGGACGCTCCGGATCAGACAGTGGTAGTTATCGCGGCACCCCAGGTCGGAGGTGTTGAAGAGGAAGAAAGCGCTGAAGGTGAAGCCGGAGCGGCTGAAGCGGGCACCGGCACGAGTGCCTGAGCTGATCGGTTTCTATGGCAGTGCGTGCCCTGATTGTCGGGCTGGGCAACCCGGGGGCTCGTTATGCGGCTACGCGGCATAATGCGGGCTTCATGGTGGTTGACCGCCTGGCCCGACGCTATGGAATTACCTGGCGGTCGGAGCGTGGGCCTTCGCTACTGGGATGGGGACAACTGGAGGGTTGCTCGGCTGGCCTGATGAAGCCCCTCACCTACATGAATCGAAGCGGTGCAGCGGTGGCCGAGATCGTCCGCTACTACCGTATTCCGCTGGAGCGACTCTTGGTCGTGTACGACGATATTCATCTGCCGCCCGGACGGATTCGATTGCGGCCAGGAGGAAGTGCCGGTGGGCATAACGGGGTTGAAGACCTCATTCGGGCACTGGGTACAACAGCCTTTCCCCGTCTGCGTATCGGGATCGGCAATAACTTCGAGCGAGGGCGCCAGGCAGACTATGTGCTCTCGCCATTCGACGAAGCAGAGTGGCCCCAGATCGAGAAGGCACTCGAACGCGCTTGCCAGGCGGCTGTCACGTTTGCCTGTGAGGGGATAGAGGCCGCAATGAATCGCTACAATCGGACCGAAAATTCGCTGTAGGCAAAGTTTCACATACTTTTTGCGAGAGGCTACCATTGCTTTTCCTCAACAAACTATGCCTGTTCGTAACTTTCGAGCCCACAACTTTTGTAAGTTGAATACTTAGCGATCATTCCGAAGCGAGAAGTTATCCGAAGGAGACGCCTATGGAGATGCTGGTTACCTACCTTGTGCCACTGGCCGGATTGCTGGCGTTGCTCTACGCCTTTGTACGTGCACGCTGGATCGGCCGTCAGGATCCGGGCACACCGGAGATGCAGCAGATCGCGGCAGCCATTGCGGAAGGCGCCCGTGCCTTTCTCCGGCGTGAATACAGGGTACTGAGCATTTTCGTTATTGTGGTGGCCATTCTGCTGGCCATTTTTAATGCACGACAGCCAGGTTCATCCTGGCTGATTGCGCTTTCATTTGTGGGGGGGGCGATTTGCTCGGCCACGGCTGGTTTTATTGGCATGACCGTCGCCACGCGGGCCAACGTGCGCACGACAAACGCTGCCCGAACGGGGCTGGGACCGGCGCTGAACGTAGCCTTCTCTGGAGGGCTTGTCATGGGGCTGAGCGTGGTCGGGCTGGGATTGCTGGGCCTTAGCTTACTCTTTCTGCTGTATTCGGAGGTGCTGGCCTGGGATTATCTCAAAGTGGTGAATGTGATTTCTGGCTTTTCCCTGGGCGCCTCCTCGATTGCCCTGTTTGCCCGCGTGGGTGGTGGCATCTACACGAAAGCAGCCGACGTAGGCGCTGACCTGGCCGGTAAGGTGTACGAAGGTATCCCGGAGGATGACCCGCGCAATCCGGCCACCATTGCGGACAACGTGGGCGACAACGTGGGCGACGTGGCGGGTATGGGCGCCGACCTGTTTGAAAGCTATGTAGGGTCGATTATCGGGACCATCGTTCTGGGTGCCTCGTTCGTGCCGGTCTTTCAGCAGATGGAAGGGGTGCATCCCCTGGCCGGTATCCTGCTCCCGATGATTCTGGCCGGTGCCGGTATCATTGTGTCCATTATCGGGGCCTTCTTTGTAAAGGTTAAAGAAGGCGGAAATCCTCAGAAGGCATTGAACCAGGGCGAATTCGGGGCGGCGTTCGTCATGGCAGTGCTGGCTTACTTTATCATTCAGTGGATGCTTCCGGATGCTTGGACGGCTGAAAGCCCGCTTATTCCATTTGCGGACTACACGGCCACTGGCGTCTATT
>JALSJJ010000058.1 GCA_026989375.1 Rhodothermus sp. | reverse complement strand
TGTGGGACACGTCGAACAGGCCGGCTGTGCGACGAACGGCCAGGTGCTCGTCGAGGATGCCGCTGTATTGGACGGGCATCTCAAAGCCACCAAAGCCCATCATGCGGGCACCCAGTGCTACATGGCGGTCATAAAGCGGTGTGCGTTTCTGGGTGGTTTCGGCCATGGCACAATCAATGGCTTAGGGTTTCAGGAATGGTTTTCATGGTCGGGACGGAAGGCTTCGATGCCGGCCTGTCGGAGCACCTGACAGGCGCGTTCGGCATCGATAGCGGTAGCGAAACCCAGGCGGAAAGTGCCGCCAGTGCCTTCTCGCACTTTCAGTAGTTCGATGTCCTGGATGTTCAGGTCTGCCTCGTAGAGGGCACGGGTGATCCGATAGAGGGCGCCCGGCCGATCTTCGATGCGCACGTAGATATCGGCCAGCGGATGCAGAAATCCTTTGGTATCGCGGGGAATGCGGGCGCGCGTCTGACGGGCCAGCTCGAAGGCGGCTTCGAGCGCCTGCGCGTCTTCTTCGATGAGGCGGTTGCGCAGGCGTTGCAGGTTGGCCGCAAAGTGGCCCAGTGTGTCGAGCAGGGGGCCTTCGTTGGCAAAGAGCACATCGCGCCACAGGTCGAACGGCGACGAGGCGATGCGCGTCATATCGCGAAAGCCACCGGCTGCCAACTGGAAAAAGGTTGCATCGCCCTTGCTCCGTTCGGCCGCTGTGTTGACCAGGAGCACGGCCAGTAGCTGCGGCAGGTGACTGACGGCGGCTGCGATGGCATCATGGCGTTCAGCATCAAGCAAAAGCACCCGGGCCCCCAGTAGCTGGATCAGCTCCAGCAGATCGCTGTGCTCCTGTTGAAGGGTTGTAGCGGAATAGCTGGAAGGAGGACACAGCACATAGGTGGCATTCTCAAACAGAAACGGATCGGCATTGGCCAGGCCGCGTTGTTCGGAACCGGCCATGGGATGACCTCCGATAAAGAAAACGGTTTCGGGCAGCATCTCACGGGCGTGGGCCATGATCGGGCGTTTGACGCCGCAGACGTCGGTTACTCGCGTGCCCGGTTTCAGGTGAGGGCCGATCTCTTCCAGCAGGTATAGAATGCCGGGCAGGGGAGTCGCCAGCACAACCAGGTCGGCTTCGGCAACGGCCTCAGCAATGTCTTCGGTCGTGGCATCCACGATGCCGAGGGTGCGGGCTTGTGCAAGCACGTCACGGCGGTCGAAAGCCGTCAGGTGCAGCGTCGGCCGTGCCCGCTTCCAGGCCATTGCCAGTGACCCCCCGATAAGGCCGAGTCCGCAGATCGTAATCCGCTCAATCATGATTTAGAAAAACATCAGTTTCATGCAGAAGACAGAGCCGCCGGATTTTAGAAACTCGCTGGTGTCCAACTCGATTGGTTCGAAGCCGGCTGCGCGGAGCCGGGCAACGGTTTCGGTGCAACCCTGCTGGATCAACACATGACGACCGTCGGGGCAGTGAGCATTGCAGGCCAGAAGTTTGCGGGCTTCGTGTTCAGGTACTGCTATCAGGTTGGGAATCAGCCGCTGCAGCAGGGCACGTCCTTCGTCATCGAAAGCAGCCGGTACGTAAAGGGCGGTACCGGCGTCGAGCAGGCTCAGACAGGTATCCAGATGATAGAAGTCCGGGTCGATCAGGCGAAGGGCGACAACGTGGATCTTCAGCGTCTGAGCAAGCCATGCATAGATGGCCCGATCGGTACGGAAGCCGTAGCCGCCCCAGAGCAGGGCATGGCCTGGATGCCAGAGCGCGTCGCCCATGCCTTCAAAGCTGCCCGATACGCTCTCGGGGATAGAAACGAGGACATAGTCCTGTCGCTCGAAAAAGTGGGCCATGTGGGGAACTTCGGCACGTCGCTGGGGAGCATGCATGCGGCTGAGCACAACGCCACGCTGGCCATTTGCCCCTCGAAAAGGAAGCGTCTGGTTGGCACAGAAGACCATGTCGGGTAGCCCGGGCACGCCTTTCAACACGTGCACCTCAAAGCCCAGCTGCTGGTAGGTGTCGCGCAGCGCTTCCCATTGACGAGAGGCCAGCGCCCGATCCACCTTACCAACATGCCCTTCCATGTGGGGATTGATCACATACACTACGTCAAAGTAGTCGGGCGACACCATGAGCACCTGCCGTGGAGGAGGCATCGGAGGCGTCGTTTCAACGGTAAAGTCAAGCTGGTCGGCTTCCCAGTAAACCATTGGTTCCATTCCGTTCAAGCAGTTCTTTTAGCGGAGGCCTTTTGCCTGAAAGTTACAGCCTGAATCCGACAGGGGGTAGCCTGTACGCTTGCGGCACGTAGATGGTACGCCGCAAAGAAAAAAAATTTTGTCCGGGTATCGATGCTTGAGCGCGTGCTGCCGATGCGGCCTGGTCCCGAGCTGCTCGCCCGGACGCACCAGGCGCTGCATGGAGGGGGCCAGTGTTCGGAATGAGCCATAGGCGGGTTACACGCGCAAACACGGAGCGGATAGTATCGAACGAGGCGGCCGGGATCATGGTCCCCATGGAAGGGCTTCCGCGTGCAACGAACCAGCCAACAGCAGGGGAAATGCAGTGACCACGGGCTTTATTTTTTGTCGGTCAATGCTGCCAAACCAGGTAGTTCTTTCCCTTCGAGAAACTCCAGCATGGCACCACCGCCGGTCGAGACATGGCTGACCCGATCGGCGTAGCCCGCCTGGGTAATGGCCGCCACCGAATCGCCTCCGCCCACCACGGTCAGGGCTCCGTGATCGGTCGCCTCGGCCAGTGCCTCGGCAATGGCGAAGGTCCCTCTGGCAAAGCTGGGCATTTCAAAGACACCCATGGGACCGTTCCAGACCACTGTGCGAGCCTGAAGGATTTCTGCACGATACCGCTCGACGGTCTTTGGCCCGATGTCCAGGCCCATGAGACCGTCGGGAATATCTCCTTCGACCACCTGGGAGGGTGCTTCGTTGGAGAACGCAGGGGCAACCACGTGATCGACGGGCAACAGGATTTTGCCGTCAGCTTCTTCATAGAGCTGGCGTGCTTCTTCCACGCGGTCTTCTTCCACGCGTGAAGCGCCTACGCTGTGGCCCAGCGCTTTTAAAAACGTGTAGCTCATGGCACCGCCGATGAGCAGCCGGTCGACACGCGGCAGCAGGTTTCGAATCACACCAATTTTGTCAGAGACCTTGGCGCCACCCAGGATGGCCACGAATGGATGGTCGGGGTTATCGAGCAGACGGCTCAGGTACGTTATCTCTCGCTTCATAAGGTAGCCCATAGCTGCCTGCCTGACATAATGGGCTACGCCTTCGGTGGAGGCGTGTGCGCGGTGCGCCGAGCCAAAGGCATCGTTGACGTACACGTCGGCCAGTTCGGCCAACTGACGTGCCAGCTCCGGATCGTTTTTGGTTTCGCCCGGGTGGAAGCGCGTATTCTCCAGCAGCAGCACGCCTCCTTCAGGCATGCTGTGGATCGCCTGGCGGACGAGCTCGCCTACGATATTGCTCACAAAGCGAACGCGCACGCCCAGCAACTCTTCCAGGCGGCGGGCTACCGGTGCCAGGCTGTATTTGGGGTCAGGCTGACCTTTAGGACGGCCCAGATGGCTCATCAGAATGACTTTGGCACCAGCCTGCATCAGGGCGCGGATAGTGGGCAGGGCCTCCCGGATGCGCGTGTCGTCGGCAACGATCAGATTGCCCTGCTCATTTTCCTTCAGCGGGACGTTGAAATCGACGCGGACCAGCACGCGCTTGCCCTTAAGGTCCAGATCGTCGATCGTCAGTTTACGGAGCGTTGACATGGCCAGCAGGGGTTTGATTCGGGGATGCACGAAAAAGGGAGAACGGAAGGACGACCGGACGGTCCTCCCGTTCTCCCCAAAGCCGTTTCGCCCAGGAGGCTCATCCGGCCGTTTCGGCAACAGCCATCAACTTGCCGACCAGATCTACAGTACGGCAGGCATATCCCCACTCGTTGTCATACCAGCCCACCACTTTGACCAGGTTGCCTTCAATAACCATGGTCGAGAGACTGTCGAAGATGCAGGAATGGGGGTTGTGGATAATATCCGATGAAACAATCGGATCTTCAACATACTGCAGAATGCCTTTCAGCTCATGCTCGGCTGCTTTACGGAAGGCTTCGTTGACCTCTTCGACAGTTACTTCCCGTGCCAGCTCGGCCGTGAAGTCGGTGATGGAGCCGTCGGGCACAGGCACGCGCAGCGCAAAGCCATCGAGCTTGCCTTTCAGGTGGGGCAGCACCAGGCCAACCGCCTTGGCGGCGCCGGTGGTGGTCGGGATGATCGAAAGCGCTGCTGCACGGGCACGACGCAGGTCGCTGTGCGGGGCATCCTGAAGCCGCTGGTCGGCCGTATAGGCGTGCACAGTTATCATAAAGCCCCGCCGCACGCCGAACGTGTCGTCGAGCACCTTGACCATGGGAGCCAGGCAATTCGTCGTGCAGCTTGCATTCGAAACGATCTGCTCTTTGCCCGTCAGCGTATGATCGTTCACACCGATTACAATGGTTGCATCGACCTCGCCTTTGGCCGGCGCCGAAATGATAACCTTTTTAGCGCCGGCTTCCAGGTGTTGCGCTGCTTTTTCGCGAGAGCGGAAAACCCCTGTCGATTCGATTACCACATCGCAGTCCAGCTCGCCCCAGGGCAGATTTCTGGGATCCCGTTCGCTGAAGACGCGAAACCGCTCCCCATTGATCACCAGCTCGTCGCCTTCTACGCGGACCTCACCCGGGAAGGGGCCATGGATGGAGTCGTACTTGAACAGATGCGCCAGTGTAGCCGCATCGGTGATGTCGTTGACGCCCACCACGTCGATCTGGTCCGTCAGTTTTCGTTCCAGGATGGAGCGCAGGACCAGCCGTCCGATACGACCAAAACCATTAATGCCCAGCTTGATCGCCATCGTTCCGTTCTCCATTGGTTGTACAGGTTACGGGGATGCCTCTTGCTAAGGATAAGCGCAAAGTGGCCCTCGGAGGCGAAGGCTTGACGGAATTTAACGAAAATCTGAGCAAAATACGTGTAACAAAGCAGGGAAACGTTCGCTCAGGCCAGCGTTGAAGCAGCGTCCGTTGTTTATCTGTCCGACGACAGCTATTTTAGCACATTACAAAAATCAAGTTCGGAGGATCGACATGGCTGTTGCTTCGCGTACGGCGAGTTCGAAGCGTAAGGGGCTGCGTGAGGATACAGTGGTCACGCTTTATGCACGCTGGCTGGATTTTTACTACCGCCATCGCAAGCAGCTCTATGTGGGACTGGCGATTGTTGTCGTGGCTGTGCTGGGGGGCATTGGTTACGCGTACTACCAGCGACAGCAGGAGCAGCGTGCTCAGCAGCTTCTGGGTGAGGTGCTTCCTCTGTACGAACAGGGCAAATACCGGGAGGCGCTGGATGGTGCCGATGGGCACTCCGGGCTGCTGGAGCTGGCCCGCGCCTACGGCAGCACGAACGCGGGCAACCTGGCCCGTTTCTACGCGGCCGATGCTCTGTATCGTCTGGGCGAGTATGACCAGGCGCTGGAATTATGGGAGGCTTTCGACAGCGATGATCCCATGCTGGCGGCAGCCGCCCTGGCCGGACAGGCGGCCGTCTATGAAAATAAAGGAGAGTACGCACGCGCTGCTGAACTGTATCGCCGGGCGGCCGACCGCTACGACAATCCGGTCGTAACCCCGCATTACCTGCTGCGTGCCGGACATAACTACGAGGCCGCCGGCAATCTGGAGGCGGCCCGACGTATGTATGAGGCGCTACGGGAACGCTATCCGGACGCTGCACAGGTTACCGAGGCCGAGATCGCCCTGGCCCGTATTGCCGCGCGGGCTTCGCAGCCATCCTGAGCCGATCTGCGTGTCGCTATGGCGGCCACTATTCTGGTTGTGGATGACGAACGCAGCATCCGGCGTACGCTCCGCGAGATCCTGGAATATGAGGGCTATACCGTTGAGGAAGCCGTCGACGGCGAGGAGGCGCTGAAAAAGCTGCGTGAAGGACGCTACGATCTGGTGCTGCTCGACATCAAGATGCCACGCCGCGACGGCATGGAAGTGCTGCGCACGCTGGCAGCCGAACAACCTGAGCTGCCTGTCGTGATGATCTCAGGGCATGGCACCATTGAAACGGCGGTCGAGGCTACACGCCTGGGCGCCTTCGACTTTATTGAGAAGCCCCCGGATCTGAACCGCCTACTGCTGACCGTTCGGAATGCGCTGGAACGCGGGCAGCTCCAGACCGAAAATCGGCGCATCCGGCAGGTATTGACCGAGCGCTGGGAAGGCGAGCTGACGCCCATCTTGGGGGAGAGTCCGGTCATCAAACAGGTTATTGAGACAATCCACCGGGTAGCGCCGACCGAGGCGCGCGTGCTCATCACGGGCGAGCCCGGTACGGGCAAGGAGCTGGTAGCGCGCTGGTTGCATCATCTTTCCGGTCGAAAGGAAGGGCCCATGGTAGAGGTGAACTGCGCGGCCATTCCGAGCGAATTGATTGAAAGCGAGCTGTTCGGGCACGAAAAAGGGGCCTTTACCGGAGCGACCCGCTTGCGCATAGGTAAGTTTGAGCAGGCCCATGGCGGTACGCTGTTCCTTGACGAAATCGGTGATATGAGCCTGGCAGCGCAGGCCAAGGTGCTCCGAGCCCTTCAAGAAAATCGGATTCAGCGGGTAGGGGGTGAACGATCCATCAGGGTCGACGTACGGGTGGTGGCCGCCACAAACAAAGATCTCTGGCAACTGGTTGAGGAAGGGAGGTTTCGCGAAGACCTGTACCATCGGCTGAGCGTCATTCTCATCCACGTACCTCCCCTACGGGAGCGGCGCGATGATATCCCGATCATTGCCCGGTATGCGCTGGAGCGGTTGGCGCGCCGTAACGGTATGCCGCCGAAGGAGTTTGAACCGGCTGCGTTAGAGCAACTCAAGCGCTATGAGTGGCGAGGCAATGTGCGCGAACTGTACAATGTCGTGGAGCGGCTGCTGATTTTGAGTGACGGGCCGACGATCACGGCGCGCGACGTGCAGCGCTACGTACATCCAGGGAGTAGTTCAGGGTCGGGATCGCTCCAGGAACTGATCGAGCGCTATCCGACATTTGCAGCGTTTCGGGACGCGGCCGAAAAGTTGTTTCTGGAACACAAACTGCGCGAATTCGGCTGGAACATCAGTAAGACGGCCGAGGCCATCGGCATTCAGCGTTCGCATCTGTATAACAAGCTGGCCAAGTATGGCATTCAGCGCGAAGCGTGAAGGTCCATGCCCCTGCTCGAAGTCATCGACCTGTGGAAGAGCTATCCAACCGGTGCCCGTGAGCGCTTGCAGGTGTTGCAGGGGCTGGAACTGACCGTAGAAGCCGGTGAGGTCGTGGCCATTGTAGGGGAAAGTGGCACGGGTAAAAGCACGCTGCTGCACCTGCTGGGGGCGCTGGATCGACCAGATCGGGGCGAGGTGCGCTACCAAGGACGCAACATCTTTGAACTGGACGACGAAGCCTTGGCTGCTTTCCGCAACCAGACTATCGGATTTGTCTTTCAGTTTCACCATCTGCTACCAGAGTTTACTGCGCTGGAAAATGTAGCCATGCCGGCGCTTATCCAGGGGCGAACGCTCCGCGAAGTCCGCTCCCGTGCGTTGGAGTTGCTGGCACTGCTGGGCATGGCCGATCGGGCCCATCATCGGCCGTCGATGCTTTCCGGAGGGGAACAGCAGCGCGTCGCGGTAGCGCGGGCGCTCATGAACCGTCCGGCCGTCGTGCTGGCCGATGAACCCACCGGCAACCTCGACGTGCGCACTGCCGAAACCCTCCACCATGAAATCCTGCGCCTGAGTCGGGAAGTCGGGCAGACATTTGTCATCGCCACGCACAATCTGGCGCTGGCAGCCCTGGCCGACCGGGTACTGCGCCTCGAACAGGGACGCCTGATCCCCGAGTCGATCCCTTCCTGAACGTCTGGGCCTACCTGGCGTAAAAACGGACCGAGACGTTGACGATTGCTTGTGAAAGCATCATGGCCGAATCGGTGGTACTGGATCCGGAGGTCGGGTATATCGACGTTCCCATCGATCCCTCGCTGGACCTGATTGCAGAAATCAACCGGCTCCGGAAAGAGAAAAATGCAATCATCCTGGCGCACTACTATCAGGAGCCGATCATCCAGGACCTGGCCGATTATATTGGTGATTCGCTGGGGCTTTCGCGTAAGGCGGCCGAAACCGACGCCGACCTGATCGTCTTTGCCGGCGTGCATTTCATGGCCGAAACCGCCAAGATTCTCAATCCCGATAAGAAAGTGGTGATTCCAGATTTGAACGCTGGCTGTTCGCTCGCCGATAGTTGCCCGGCCGACGCGTTCGCTGCTTTCAAGGCGCAGTATCCGGATCACATTGTCGTGTCCTACATCAACTGCTCGGCGGCTGTCAAAGCACTCAGCGACATTATCTGCACCTCGTCGAATGCTGAGCACATCATCCGCCAGATTCCCCCCGAGCAACCCATCATTTTTGCGCCGGATCGTAACCTGGGGCGCTATCTGATTCGTAAGACCGGTCGTGAGATGGTGCTCTGGGAAGGCGTCTGTATCGTGCATGAGACCTTCAGTGAAAAAAAGATCTTGCAACTGAAGGCGCGCTATCCAGACGCGCTGGTGCTGGCCCATCCAGAATGTGAGGAAGCCGTGCTGCAGCATGCCGATTTTATCGGCTCGACCTCGGCCATCCGTCGCTTTGCCCGCGAAAGTACACACACGACTTTCATTGTGGCGACCGAGGAGGGCATTCTGCACCAGATGCGCAAGGATTGCCCGGAGAAGACATTTATCCCGGCACCGCCCGACAACGGCTGCAACTGCAGTCAGTGCCCGCACATGCGTCTGAACACGCTGGAAAAGCTGTACCTGGCGCTGCGCTACGAACAGCCTGAAATCACTATGGACGAGGAGCTCCGGCAGCGGGCGTTGCGTCCAATTCTGCGCATGTTGGAGATGAGCCGGGACATCCGGTAGCTACAGAGTCCAGCGAAAGCCTACCATGGGCTCAAAACGGCGTTGTACCAGGTAGCGTCGGGTACCATCAGGAGCCGAACGCAGACGTTCGAACGTATAGCGTGCGTGAATCAGCAGCCAGAGCAGACGGCCCAGACGGTAACGCACCTCAAACAGAAGCCAGCTCTGATCACCCATTTTCTGTAAGAGGGAGAAGAAGTCGCTCAGACCAGCACGGCTGATCCCCGTCTGAAGCTGGAGTTCACGCGTGCGCAGAAACAGTCTCAGGTGGAACGTGCTGAGGCGCTGGGTACCATAATGACGACGGAAAAAGTACCAGAGCTCGAAGCTGTAAGGAAAGAGCAGGTGAATTTCCATAAAAAACGCGTTGCCACCTCGCGCCTCGTCGAGCGCAATGCCGGCGTAGCGGTTGACGCTTGGAGGGGCGTCGGACGCCAGAATACGGGCCTGCAGGTTGTACACCGGATAGAAAGGACCGACAAAGCCAGGCAGAAACGCTTCGCCATCGTAATCCAGACCCAGGCGAAGCTGAAAGGTCATCAGATCGATGAAGTTGGGGCTCTGGAAGGCGGTGCCCAGGCGTAGCCCGCTGCCGTAACGGCGGTAGTGAGCCAGGCTGACGAACGGCATCAAGGCGAAGGAGTGGGCCTGCAGCGTGTTGAAAGTCAGATCCACATTGAACGCCTCGAAGCGGGCAGGCGAACGAAAGGCCGGATCGCGCACGTAGCTAAAGCCCAGCGTGAAGGATTGGGTGCGGGAATCGGTAGCCCAGAAGAAAGGACGCAGGCCAATACGCAGGCCGGCCACCTGATCGGTCAACAGATCGGCTGTAAAAAATTCCAGATCGAAGAAGCGGTCGGACCAGCCCAGTTCCAGACCGATGGTGCGATCGTCCCAGGCCGTTGTGGTGTTGAAAAAATCCACCACGTGTCCGGTGCCCAGCCGCGTGCGGGTCAGTGGTCCCAGGCGCAAGTGCATGGGGCGATAGCGTGGCGGCTCATAGCGAAGAAAATCGATCAGCCGCAGCGCATCGTAGGGGCTGTCGAAGTCCGGTCGGTAGGTGCCGTACAGACCGGTGCGCAGCGCGGCATCAAGACGGCCCGTGATGGAGTGGGTAACGAAGGTAAGTACCCAGCGCGTGCCCAGTCGCCAATGGGCGCCGATCAGCGAGGTGCCGCCCCACCCTTCCAACTGCTGGACGCGACGCCACCAGACGTGTTGCACCTGCTCGGCCGGATCGTCGGCCGAACCAAAACGAAATGGCTGCCAGAGCGTCTGCGCCTGAAGTGGCCCAATGCTCAGGAGTAACCACCCAGCAGTGATCCAGTAGAGACGGAACTGCATGGCTGACACACCTATTTGAGGCTGCTTTATACAAGCTCATTGCAAGGAATCCCGATCAAACTGTTCCCGGAGTGGAAACCCGTACGGTTAGCTGTTCATTAGGTGTTTTTCGGTGCGGGGAAGAGAGGAACCTCTGCTGTCATGCTGATTGAACGCTTACCCCTTTTTCCGCTGGAGATCGTGCTGTATCCTGGCGAACAACTCCCATTGCACATTTTTGAGCCTCGGTATCGCATCTTGATTTCCCGCTGTATCGAAGCCGATCAGCCATTTGGCATCGTGCTGGCCGAGGCGGGCAAGCTGGCGCAGGTAGGATCGCTGGCACGTGTTACCCGGGTGTTGACCCGCTATAGTGACGGCCGTATGGACATTCTGGTGACCGGGGAGGACCGTTTTCGGATCGCACAGCTCTATTCGGGGCAGCCGTATCTGACAGCCGATGTTGAGCGGATCATTGAACCCTGGGAGACCCCGGAACAGGCCCTGCGCGAACGCCTGATCACCCAGCATATGCGCCTGCTGGAGCTGGTCGGCCGCACCGTGCGCCCGTCACTCTATCAGAACGTACGCTATCTTTCCTACGTCATTGCTCCCAATGCCGGGCTCACGCTCCAGCAGCAACAAGAAGTGCTGGAGCTGCTGACAGAAAACGAGCGCATAGCGTATCTTGTGGCGCATCTGGAACGACTGCTGCCGCAGGTGGAGCAAATGGAAATGGTGCGACGGCGGGTGCAGTCGAACGGTCATTTTCCAGAAGGTAGAACCTCTGATCCATCGAAGTAGCGGAGTAGTACAATGCCACGCATTGGATGCTATACGCTCTATACGGTAGAGACCGGTCGTTTCCGCTTAGACGGGGGCGCGATGTTCGGCATCATTCCCAAACCCTTGTGGGAGCGCTATGCCCCGGCTGACGAACGCAATCGTATTCTGTTGAACATGCGTTGCCTGTTGCTGGAAGGCAACGGTCGCCTGATAATGATTGACAACGGCATCGGGGATAAACTGGATGCCAAGTTTCGCGACATCTATGCCGTCGATCATGACTACGCCGAGCTGCATCGTTCGCTGCATCAACTGGGCTTTTCAGCCGCCGACATCACCGACGTTATCCTGACGCACCTGCACTTCGATCACTGCGGCGGCAGCACGCGCCGCTTGGGGGATCGGTTGGAAGTGGCCTTTCCCAATGCCACCTTCCATGTGCAACGGCGTCACTGGGAGTGGGCGCGTAATCCCAATCTGCGCGAGCGGGCGTCGTTTTTGCCGGAAAATCTGGAGCCGTTGGAAGCTTCCGGGCAGCTCCGATTACTGGAAGGACCGGGGGAAGTGCTTCCGGGCATTACGGTGGAGGTGGTCAATGGACATACCGAAGCGCAGCAGATTGTGCGTATCGAAGGGCCGGAGGGAACGCTCGTCTTCGTGGCCGATCTGATTCCGACAACAGCACATATGCGGCCTGTCTGGAACATGGGCTACGACGTTCGGCCGCTGGTGACTATCGAGGAGAAATTGGCTTTTCTGGATCGGGCCGAAGCAAACGGCTGGCATCTGTTCTTTGAGCACGACCCGGAAGTGGCGGTCGTCAGTCTCAAGCGTACGGAGCGAGAAGTTGCAGCAGTACATCCACGTCCGCTGACCGAAATCTTCTGAATCATGCAGGCAGCAGACGCATCCGAGACAATCCTACTGGTCACCGAAACCACGGTGCCTTCCTCGATCACCCGCCTCCTTGCCAGTGCAGGCTGGAGGATGCAGCGGTGTTTGCCGGAGGAGATGGCCCGGCAATTGGCGCATGCGCATGTGCGCGGAGTAATCGTACGGGTGCATCCGGACCGGGAAGCAACCTGTCTGCAGACGCTCGGAGCAGCACCAGCGCGTCCGGTGCTGCTGCTTACCGAAGCAGCAGCGGTACGTCAGGCGGTGCAGTTGGCACAGGCAGGGTGGCTGACAGCGGCTGCCCCGGACCAGACCGAGCAAGTGCAGGCCTGGGCGCAGCGCTTGACTGAGGCCGGGGCCACCTCGACGGCTGCACAGCTCCGTCATGTGCGGCAGGCGCTTTCTCGGCTCAACCACGACCTGAAAAATCCGCTGGCGATTATCTCAGGCAATGCGCAGTTTTTGCAGGAGCTGCTTCGCATGCGGGGCGGCGATCCGGAACTGGAGGGACCGGTGACCGACATCGAAGAGGCCTGTCGCCAGATCTATACATTGCTTCAACGGCTGGTAGCGTTGAGAGACTCGCTGCCCACCTGATAGGCGCATTGGCTATGCATCGGTTCAGAGGGCGCCTACCCTTGATCGGTTTTTCATAAACTGTAACCGGTTCCGGTGAGGAACCCCCCTGCCGAGGGTCCGTAGAACGGCCCCAACAACGATGTTCTTACCAGCTCATCCAGAAGGGTGGAGGGACCAGGCCCTGTGAAGCCCTGGCAACCGTCCCGTTAATCGTCGGGAGACGATTCGGGAAAAGGTGCCAATTCCTGCCTCGCACGACCGCGAGGGGAGATGAGCTGTTCAAGGCGATGCCATGAACAGTGGACCTCTTCCGCGGATGGGCGTGCGGGAGAGGTTTTTTTATAACCACCTGGCATGCCGTCCGTCGTGCATGGGCCTGTGGCCCATCCGGCCTTCAGGGTGAGTTGGTTTGCGCCGGAAGTCTCACCAACCAACCGTCCACAGGCCCATGCGTCAGCCGTCCAACTTTCGCTTTGAGACCCTTCAGGTGCACGGTGGTCAGGAACCCGATCCCGCAACCGGTGCCCGTGCCGTGCCTATCTATGCCTCGACCTCCTTTGTCTTCAAAGATGCCGATCATGCCGCCCGCCTGTTTGCCCTGGAGGAGTTCGGCAATATCTACTCTCGGATCATGAATCCCACCAACGATGTGTTTGAGCGTCGGGTGGCGGCTTTGGAAGGTGGAGTGGCAGCGCTGGCGACCTCCAGCGGACAGGCCGCTCAGTTTCTGGCACTGACCACGCTGGCCGAAGCGGGAGACAACATCGTATCGACCAGCTATCTCTACGGCGGCACCTACAACCAGTTTAAAGTTGCTTTTCCACGGATCGGTATTCAGGTGCGATTTGCACAAGGTGATGATCCGGATTCTATCGAGCGCCTGATCGACGAGCGCACCAAGGCTGTCTACGTTGAGACGATCGGCAATCCGCGCTTCAACATTCCGGACTTCGAGCGGCTGGCCGAGATTGCCCATCGTCACGGTGTACCGCTGGTGGTGGACAACACGTTTGGGGCCTGCGGCTACCTGTGCCGCCCCATCGAATACGGCGCCGACATCGTCGTGCACTCGGCTACAAAGTGGATCGGTGGGCATGGCACTACGATCGGGGGCGTGATTGTCGATGCGGGAACGTTTCCGTGGAATAACGGCCGCTTTCCGAGCTTCACCAAGCCCTCGCCCGGTTATCATGGCCTGAACTTCTGGGAGACGTTTGGCCCCAATGGTGTGCTGGGGATCAACGTGGCCTTTATTATCCGAGCGCGTGTCGAAGGCATGCGCGACTTTGGGCCCTGCCAGCATCCCTTTGGCGCGTTTCTGTTGTTGCAGGGGCTCGAGACGCTGTCGCTCCGGGTGCAGCGGAGCTGCGACAACGCCCTGGAACTGGCCCGTTGGCTTCGTGAGCAGCCGCAGGTAGCCTGGGTAAGCTATCCGGGGCTGGAAGACCATCCCTACCACGAACGGGCCAAAAAGTATCTGCGGAACGGTTTCGGGGCCGTGCTGGCCTTTGGCCTTAAAGGGGGGTATGAAGCCGGACATGCCTTTGTCAGCAACGTACGGCTGGCCAGCTTGCTGGCAAACGTGGGGGATGCCAAAACGCTGGTGATCCATCCGGCTTCTACCACGCACCAGCAGCTAACCGTCGAAGAGCAACGGGCTGCTGGCGTGACGCCCGACATGGTGCGCGTCTCGGTGGGCATCGAACACATTGAAGACATCAAGGAAGACTTCGCGCAGGCGCTGGCCCGTATTCCGGAAAAAGCGGCAGCCTGAACCTGAACCCCCCCGCCTCGGAACGGCCATGACGCAAACGTTCGTGCTACCTGAATTCGAGTTGGAAAGCGGCCAGGTGCTGCGCCAGGTGCAGGTGGCCTACCGGACCTGGGGGCGCCTGAATGCGGAAGGCACCAACGCGCTGGTGGTCTGTCATGCGTTGACCGGAAGCGCGGACGTTGACCAGTGGTGGAGCGATCTACTGGGGCCCGGACGCGCGTTTGACACGGAGCGTTTTTTTGTCGTGTGTGCCAACGTACTGGGATCTCCTTATGGCACAACGTCTCCGTTGACGATTAACCCGGACACCGGGCGTCCTTACGGACCGGAGTTCCCGCTGGTCACCATCCGAGACACGGTCAACCTGCATCGCAAGCTGCTGGAGCATCTGGGCGTACGACAGGTGGCCGTCGCCGTGGGAGGCTCCATGGGGGGCATGCAGGTGCTGGAGTGGGCTTTTCAGGGCGATTTTGTACGGGCGATCGTTCCGATTGCCGTGGGAGGACGTCATTCAGCCTGGTGTATCGGCTGGAGCGAAGCCCAGCGCCAGGCCATCTACGCCGATCCGCGCTGGCGTGGCGGTTACTATGATCCGAACGACCCGCCTGTGCATGGCCTGGCTACGGCTCGGATGATCGCCATGATCTCGTACCGCTCTTATCAATCCTTTGCAGCGCGCTTTGGCCGTCGCCGTATGCTTCGGGCAGGGCAAACGCTTTTTGCGGTGGAGAGCTATCTGCACTACCAGGGCGAAAAGCTGGTGCGCCGGTTTGATGCAAATTGCTACGTGCGACTTACGCAGAAGATGGACGCGCACGATGTGTCGCGTGGGCGGGGACCATATCCGGAGGTGCTGGCCGAGGTGCGCCAACCTGCCCTGGTTGTCGGGATCGACTCCGATGTACTCTATCCGCTGGCCGAGCAGGAAGAACTGGCAACGCATCTGCCCAATGCTTCACTCTACGTGCTACACTCGCCCCATGGACACGATGCGTTCCTGATTGAAACGCAAACCCTTAACGAAGTGCTACGCGAATGGATCTCCGCAAACGTTCCGGTACAGGCGACGCCCAGTCCCTGGCCTTCCAGCCCGACCACCGCCTGAAAGTACTCAAGTTTGGCGGAACATCGGTCGGGACGGCCGAACTGGTTGCACGTGTGGCTGAGTTGATCGCTCAGGCGTCGGCCACACATCAGGTCGTGGTCGTGGTATCGGCAGCCTCCGGCGTCACCAACGAGCTGGTTGCCGCCTGGGAGGCGCTGCAGCAGGGGACGCTGGACGTGGCCACCTTACTGGCCCAGCTACGCCGGCGTCATCGGTTGCTGGCGCAGGTGCTGAGGGAGCATCCGGCCTCGCGGCGCGGTTACCTGGTCACCCTGGAAGGAACGCTGGCGCGGCTGGCCCGTGTGCTGGAGATAGCCCGGTATGATGCGGATCCGGCCTGGCGCGATGAGGTGCTGGCCACCGGTGAGCGACTGATGGCGCCGCTGCTGGCGGCCCTGCTCAGAGCACGCGGACTGAAGGCGTTCGCGCAGGATGCTACCGCGCTGATCTGCACCGACGCGCAATATGGGGAGGCCAACGTCCGGCTGGAAGCTACGCGCGAACGTCTGCACCGCTGGTTTGCCAGCATCGGCCGACAGGTCGTCCCCGTCGTTACTGGCTTCATCGGGGCCACGCCCGATGGACGTACCACCACGCTGGGGCGCGGCGGAAGCGACTACTCGGCCGCCCTGCTGGCGGCGTTGCTCGGAGCCGAGGTGCTGGAGCGCTGGACGGACGTGGACGGACTCTATACGAAAGATCCACGTAAATATCCCAACGCCTGTCGCTACCAGACGCTGGTGCTCGAAGAAGCCTGGGCCTGGAACCATGCTGGCAGGTTGGGCATGCATCGCAAAGCACTCGATCCGCTGGTGGCCGCCGGCATCCCGGTGCATATCCGTTCGACCATGACGCCCGAACGGCCAGGCACCTGGCTGCTGCCAGCCGATACCCCGCAGACCCTGGTCGGATGAAAGTTTGGTCCTGTTCAACCCAAAAACCGAAATGCATCCATGGCACCCCCTAAGTTTCGTGTAGGTATTCTCGGCGCTACCGGCGCCGTTGGTCAGAAGTTTGTCGAACTGCTGGCCGATCATCCCTGGTTTGAAATCAGCGTGCTGGCTGCTTCAGAACGTTCCGCAGGCAAACGCTATCGCGAGGCCGTCAACTGGATTGGCAGCCGGCCCATTCCTCCACAGGTGGCCGAGCAGGAAGTAGTGCCGATTACAACGGACCTTGACTGCGACTTTGTGTTTTCCGGGCTCAGCGCCAGCGTGGCCGGCGAGATTGAGGGTCAACTGGCCGAAGCTGGCTATCCGGTCATCTCAAACGCCCGCAACTACCGGATGCGGGAGGACGTGCCGTTATTGATTCCGGAAATCAATCCCGAGCACACGGCCCTGATTGAACGACAACCCTGGCGAACAAAGGGTGGCTTCATTGTCACGAACCCGAACTGCTCGACGGTGGGCCTTGTATGCGCGCTCTACCCGCTGGTTAAGACGTTCGGGGTCGAGCAGGTGCAGGTCACCACGTTGCAGGCCCTCTCGGGTGCCGGCTATCCAGGCGTGCCCTCTCTGGATGCAACGGCCAACGTGATTCCTTTTATTGGCGGTGAGGAAGAAAAGATGGCTACCGAACCGCGCAAGATCTTGGGCCGGTTGGTGGAAGGGCGTATCGAACCGGCTCCCCTTCAGATCAGTGCTCAATGCAACCGGGTACCGGTACTCGAAGGGCATCTGGAGTGCATCTCAGTCAAGCTGACGCAGCCAGCCTCGGCCGACGAAGTGCGTGACGTGCTGCATACCTTCCAGAGCCCGATCGCTGAGCTGGGCCTGCCAACAGCGCCCGCCCAGTTCCTGCACGTGTTCGACGAACCCCACTTCCCCCAGCCGCGGCGCCATGCCGAGCTGGGACGCGGCATGACCGTCTCGATCGGGCGCATTCGTCCCTGTGAGATATTCGACGTGAAGTTTGTGGCATTGGTGCATAACACGATTCGCGGGGCAGCCGGTGGGGCAGTACTCAACGCCGAGCTGCTGGTGCATCAGGGCTACTTGAAACCGCGCCGCACGCCCGCCGTTGTCGAGGCCTGAGAGCCCCGGACAACGATCCGATATGGCGCAGGTAACGATCCGACCGGCATGCCGGGATGATGCCGAAGCCCTGGAGACGCTCTGGTGGAAGCTGCTTGAAGAACAGGCTGCCCTGGACCCTATATTCGCGCCTGCTGAAGATGCTCGCCGTCGCTGGCGGAACGATTTTGTGCTGTGGGTGCGCGATCGGATGCACCGGCTCCTGGTCGCAGAGCATGCCGGCGAGCTGATCGGCTTTATCTCGGCCCACCAGTGGAGTCCGCCCCCGATCTACCGACAGGAACTGGAAGTCTATATCGATGAGCTGTACGTGCGACCGGACTATCGCCGTCAGGGCATCGGAGCGCAACTGGTGGCCGCCGTACGCGCCTGGGCTCAGGAAATCGGGGCTGTACGGCTGCGGCTGGGTGTGCTGGCGGCCAACCGCGAAGGGATGGCTTTCTGGGAGCGTCAACAGGCCCGTCCCTTTTCAATCACCCTGACCATTCCTTTGACGGATTTTCAAGGCTGACATCTGGAAACCTGAAGGCCCCCTTCAGCGATAAAAGGGCTTGCCAGCGGGTTGACAGGTCGCGCAGAAAGTCGTATCATGAAACCCGCTGGCAACGAGCGGAAGTAGCTCAGTTGGTAGAGCGTCTGCTTGCCATGCAGAAGGTCGCGGGTTCGAGTCCCGTCTTCCGCTCTACCCGCCTGTTCTCCTGAACAGGCGGGTTTTTTTGTAGATCAGCGTGTGGCCGTTAGCGGCTGTGGGTGGCGGCGCCAACGGATTCGATCACCTTCGAGGAGGCCATAGGTATCAGTAAAACCGGCAGGCACTTCGACCACAAAACGGGCGGGGTACTGCGAGGAGATTGTTTCAGATGAATAAGGGCGTGTGTACTTGGCGATCGAGACGATCTGCGAATCGCGGTTGACGAAAATAATGTCGAGCGACAGCGGCGTGTTGGCCATCCAGAAGCCCTGTATCTCCTCTTGCTCGAAGATGAACAGCATCCCACTGCGTTCGGGTAGATGCGTGCGTTCCATGAGCCCGCGCTGACGGGCTGAGTCGGTTTCAGCTATCTCGATCGCAATGACTACCAGGGTATCCCCATCCCGCACGAAGGCCAGCTGTCCGTCCTCCCGGAAAGGAATTGATCGTTCTGGAGGAGCAGGGGGCGAGGAAGTACGCCGACAGCTCATCAGTAACAGCAACATACTCAAACACAGACTCAGAGCGACCGTCAGACGCATGGATGGTAGCGGGTTAGGGCGGATGGAACATCCTGACTGTCTCCAAAAAATACGCTTTTCGCGATAGGGTTGCGTAAAAAAAAGCCCTCCGGTACCGGAGGGCCTGTCGAGTGGAGTCGGTGTTGGCTATGGTGCTGGAATGAAGGCTTTCAGGCGGGTCCCGTCGAGCTGAAGGACGCCGTCTTCCGAGAGAATGCGGGCGGAGCCGGCATCCGGTCCAAAGGCCAGCGTGAGCTTGCCATTGGGTCCGTCGATTTTGATCACGATCGCTTCCACAGTAGGCGTGCCGCCTTCGTCCAGCGTCTGGTCTTCGACCACGCGGAAGAAGAACTCGGTAATGCCGGGGCCGCGCACTACATCGTCGTAGGTGGTTTCGGCGCCCAGAACGCGAAAGCCTGTATCGCCCAGCTCAACGTCGATGGCGCCGACGGCTTTCACCTTGGTGCCCTGGGCTTCGATCGTGACCTTTGTGCCGAGTGCCAGAGGGTTGCCCAGATGATCGGTGAGTTGAAGCAGATAGGATTGATCCAGGGTAGCCACCGGCGTCTGTGGCAAGCAGTTTCCTTGATCGTCGAGCATGCACAGCACGGCTACTGGAGGCCCGGAAAAGATGATGGGAAGACTACGGGTGACCGGCTGCTGGTTACGGTCAGCGGTCGTGGCCGTAATGATGGCAATGCCATCAGGGGGCAGGGGGTTGGCAGAGTAAAGCGTGACGCTACCCTGACCATTTTCGTCAGTCATGACTGAGCCCGTGATGACGCCGTGGGTGGTGGTAAAGTAGACGGCCGTGCCGGGCTTTACCGGATTGCCGTACTGGTCGCCCACGATCACGCTGATTTCGTTCTCCAGGCCATAGGCTACCCAGCCTGGGAAGTTGTATTGCGTTGGGGCCAGCGTGAAGAAGTCAGGGTCGGGCAGACCGCCGTGGATGGCCAGGCTTACCGGTTGAGAACGGATCGTGCGGCCAGCTACGGTGGCTTCGGCCACAACCTGTACGACGCCGGCTTTCGTGCCGCTGGCCACATGCACGCGTACGCGGCCGCTGTTGTCAGTCAGGGCTTCGGTGGGAAACAGATACTCGCCCCCGCCTGGTTGCACACCGAAACGGAAACGTACGCGCACTGCATGCTCAAGCACAACGGGACGGCCCATCGAATCCGCTACCTGAAAGACCAGTTCAGCGGTCTCCTTCGAACCGCTTTCGCGCACGCCAATGGCCTGGTCCGACTGTGAAAGCAACAGGATATTGGCGGCTTCACCGGAGACGGGCTCCTCGGTGGCTGTGCGCGTCAGCCGGAGTACGGGTACCTCAATCGAACGATCGGGGACCGCCAGCACCGGCAGCGAAGCGGAGCTATAACCGGTCTTGGTAGCGCTGACCGTCAGCTCCATGGTACTGTCGAGGGTTACTTCAAACCGGTAACGGCCCACCGAGTCGGTTTCGGTGATGAGTCCCTGCGGCTGTAGCTGGACCAGAGCACCGACGATGGGATCGTTTGTTTCTGCATCAAGCACCTGGCCGGTTAGTGTGACGATACCGGCGGTTTCCTCCAGGGTTGTCTGGTCGCAACCGACCCAGAGTATCAGGGCGATCGACAACAGGCAAAAAATGCGTTGCATGGGTTGCTCCGTAATCCCGTTGTTTGGTTGCTATTTGCAAAGACGGGCCTGGCCTGGATGATTCTCTGCGGGTATCGGCGAAGTATGTCAGAGCTTTAGCTGCTGGACGCGAATGCGGTGCCGCTCAGAGCAGACGGGTGACGATGGCGTCGCAGACGTGCCGCCCCTGGCGACTCAAGCGAAGCTTTCCGTTGCGGATGGGTTCGATCAGGCCTTCGGCTTCCAGTTCGGCCAGTTCATCCAACCGTTCGCCGAGCAGGTCTACCCCGTAGCGTTCGGCATAATAGTCCAGGTCCAGTCCTTCGGCCGTGCGCAGCCGCAGGAACAGGTACTCCTGTGCCAACTGGTCGTAAGAAAGGCCTTCGCGAAACTCCAGCGGCAAGTGGTGCTGAGCCAGCAGTGCTTCGTAGCGTCGGATATTGCGGACGTTCGCCCAGCGGTAGGCCCCCGGTTCGGGCAACTGTCCCCACCAGAACGAATGCGCCGAAGGGCCGAAGCCCAGGTAGTTGCCGTGTCGCCAGTAGGTGTGATTATGGTGAGATTGATAGCCTGGACGGGCGAAGTTCGAGATTTCATAGTGTTCATAGCCGCGCGTTTCCAGGTACTCCATGGCAAAGTCGTAGCAGGCTCGGTAGGTCTCCTCGTCGGCCGGTTGTACCAGACCGCGTTCAACCTGCTTGGAGAGCACTGTGCGAGGCTCGATCGTCAGACTGTAAGTCGAAACGTGCGGGATGTCGCGGTCGGCAACTTTTTGCAGGTTGGCCATCCAGTATTCGAGCGGCTGTTCGGGCAGGCCAAAGATCAGATCGACGTTGAGGTTTTCAAAACCGGCACGGCGGGCGTTTTCGAGGACAGCTTCAGCCTGCTCGGCCGTATGCGCCCGGTTCATGAACCGCAGATCGGCCTCGTAAAACGATTGCACGCCGATAGACAGGCGGTTGATGCCGAGGCTATGCAGACCGCGCAGGTAATCAGGCGAAGCGTCTTCCGGATTGACTTCAAACGTTATTTCCTGAAGCGCTGACAGGTCGAAATGTCGATCCAGTTCGTTCAACACCTGCGCGACTTCTTCCAACGACAGACGCGACGGCGTGCCCCCGCCAAAGTAGATGGTCTCAATGGGTTCGAGGCGACCGTAGAGCTGACCATAATACGCAATCTCGGTGCAGAGCGACTGTACGAAGGTGGCATAGAGCCGTTGTCCCGTAACGAAATAAAAATCGCAGTAGATGCAGCGCTGTTTGCAGAAAGGAATATGAAGGTAGAGTCCGGCCATTGTCCAGAGCTTGCATGAACGACGGTTTTGTGTGAACTTAAACGCCGGAGGGCGCACCCTATTCCAGCCGTGAGCATCTATGCTTGATTTTGTTCGCTTTCAGCAGCAGTTACGTGGTTTTGCGGCCTATCAACAGCAACGACGCGATTGGCTGCAGGAGAAACTGCAGGCTGCGCTGGATGCCTGGCAGCAGGTGGACGATGTAAGGCAATTGCTGGCAGAGGTTGATCGCGTCCGGCCAAGCTGGCTGGTTGCTCGACCGCTGGGCAAGCGGTTGCAGGAGCGCGTGGTCGTGCCTGAGCGGCCTGCGCAGGTGACCGTGGTGGCCGCCGATGGCTCGCAAATTTTTCCGGACCGTCACGTAGAGCCTCCGTGCTTTTTGTTGAATGTGGGGCGGGTGGCCTTTCAACTGGGCACTTACGAACCGGTTCGGCTGGAATCGATCCCGCGTTTTTACTTCCGTCAGGAGGATGTGCAGGATTTACTGGATGAGCGGATGGAGACGGTCTCGGCCGAGATTGTCTCGGCATTGCGGGACGCCTTCGAACTTGAGATGCTGCTGGAACTGGCCCGGGACGTACGGCGGGACGATCGGCCGCTGGTGGCTCTGCTTGATGGTACGCTGATTCGCTGGATGATTCGTCGATTGCATCAGCGCGAACTTGAAGAGGAGCTCGTTCGCCGTTATGTGTATCTGCTGGAGCAGTTCCAGGAAGCCGGGATTCCGGTCGCTTCGTACATCAGCATGCCTGGTGGAGCCGAGGTAGTGAACCTGCTCCGAGTGGCACGGGGGGAATGCTCGCCTGATCCTCCTGCGCTCTTACTGGATGGATTGACCGACCGGCTACTGTTTGGCCATCTCCTTCGCCCGGGCGAGCGTTCAGGACTGTTTCTCTCAGGGTCGCACATTCAGCAGGCTTATACCAGACATCGGATCGTGTATACCTATGTAGCCGTACCGGGTCCGTACGGCATGGCCGAGATTGCCCGGGTCGAGTTTCCCGCCTGGGTGGCCGAAAATTCAGACTGGGTCGATCTGGTGCATGGCGTGCTGCTCAAGGAATGCGAGAAGGGGGGAGGCTATCCCATGGTACTCACCGAAGCGCATGAGCAAGCAGTGATTCGCGCCTCCGAGCGCGAAGTTTTCTACGAGCTCATTAGCCGGCAGCTCAGGCAGCAGAGGCTGCCAGTCACACAGTCGCGCAAGCAGGCCAGTAAGCGCCGGCCTGTCCTCTAAAGGAAATCAACGGCTGGACTATGAAAGCTATAGGCGAAGTTATTGAATCGAGCACACGTCAGTTTGTGGCCGAAGTGCATCGGAATCAATCGCCGCCCGCTTTCGGTAGCTGGGTGCAGGTAAAACAGCCGGGGGGGTGGACGATCTATGGCGTGGTCAGCCATGTCGAGATAGGCAGCGTAGAGCCTGGCCGGCGGCCGGCTGCGCTGGGGCTTTCGCGCGATGCGCTGCGCCGTGAAATGCCTCAGGTGCTGGAGCTGATCCGTACAACATTTCGGGCGCAGGTACTGGCCTACGAAGAAGCTAACGGGCGTATCCACCAGACGTTGCCCCCTTATCCGGCCGACATCCATGCGTTCGTCGAAGCCTGCCCACCCGAGATTGTCCGGCGTCTGGGACCCCCCTACGACTTTCTGCGCACGCTTGTACAGAACCCCGACGCGGCGGTCCCCGTCGACGATCTGCTGGTCGCTGTGCTCCGACAGATTCACAACGGCCATGGCGAAGTGGAACGCGAGCAGGCGCTCATCGAAGCTGGCCGCGTGTTGAGTCGCCTGTTACGCGACGATCACGAGCGGTTGCAGGCCATCCTGCGCCGTGTAGTGTAACTCAGAAAATCACCCCGATGCGGAAGGGCAGCACTACGTCCACAGTGCGCTCCCCGACGATCAGCGTGGGATTGAGCTCATAGAAAACCTGCGTTTCGCGCAGCAATTGCACCCAGCCGAAGCCAAAATGTACGGTAGGACCACGCTCGCCACGGTAGCGATTCGAAAGCGGGGCATAGGCTCCGAAGCCGCCAAGGACGTAGAACGCCTGGCGACCCCGAGGCGGAAACGTCACGATGGCTGAAAGCTGCGGATCGAACACATAGCTGGCTTCATCCCGACCCCGAAAGATAAATCCGGTAAAGCCCAGATCCACAGCCAGGGAAAGATCGGCACTGACCGGGGCAGCGGCACGAGCACGTATGCCCAGTCCCACCCCTTCGGCCTTGGCCAGTAGGGCATTGAAACCCAGACCAACCCGGGTCTGGCGCTGCGCCATTACAGGACCTGTCGACAGGAGCAACAGCAGGAAGACCAGAAGGCTTTGCGCATGCTTCATTGTAGCTTTCACTTTCTTATGGATCGAACGGTAGAGAGGCACGACTGGTCAACAGACATAGAGGGAATTTAGAAATTCCTCGGCATAGAAAAAGTAGGGGACTGTAAGGTCTTGTTGAAACCGGCGTAACCCGCCAGCGAAAACGTACGTATCTTCAAGACCATCTGGATTACGCAAAAGGAACCATGGATTTCTGGGAATTTGCATTCGTGTTCTCCGTGACGTTTGTGCTGCCGCTTGCTGTGTTACACCTGGTGCTCAGCTATCGGCGCGAGAAACTCAAGCTGCGGCAGGGACCGTCGTTGGGGGCACGTGAGCTGCAGCAATTGATCCAACAGGCTGTCGAGGAAGCACAGCGGCCGCTACTGGCGCGCATCGAAGCGCTGGAGCGCCAGCTCAAGGCGCTTCCCGGTGGCCATGAGTCGGCTGCCCACGAAGGGCGGTCGTCCCCGCCTTCTCCAGGTGATTCCTGATCTGCAGGAACCGGATAGGATCTGTAAGGCTCGGTTCGCTGGGCAATAGCGGGATTCGCTATGCTGGTATGGTGTCGTCCGGCGGAGACGCCTACCTGCTTTTAAACAGGAGCTGGTGGAGCTTGTTGAGGTGCGGTGTGGTGGGCGCACCCCACTGGGAGCTCGGCTGGATCCACTGGAATGCCGGCTACTGCCCCCTTACGCACCGCAGACTTCCCGATGGGAAGGCGACCAGCCGGGTGCGATGCCCCAAAGCTCGCAGGACTCTTCAAGTAGCCCTGCTGAAACGGAACGTAGAGGACTGTTGGCTTGCGTCGACGGTAGTCGAAAGGCAAGAAAAAGGCCGTCGGACACTGGCCCGACGGCCTTTAGCGTCTGGTTTGCTCGGACTCAACCGGCCGCTTCTGCTTCGGCCACTTCCTTTTCTTTGCGGGCTTCCGCCCGTAGATGCGCCTGGGCGGCCGCCAGCCGGGCAATCGGCACACGGAAGGGTGAGCACGAGACGTAGTCGAGCCCGACTTCGTAGCAGAAGGCCACCGAAGCAGGATCTCCGCCGTGTTCTCCGCAGATGCCCACCTTCAGGGAAGGCCGCGCGGCCCGGCCACGTTCGGTGCCCATCCGTACCAGTTGCCCGACGCCTTCCGGGTCGAGCGTCTGGAACGGATCATCCTTCAGGATCTTGTGCTCGATGTAATAGGGCAGGAACTTGCCGGCATCATCGCGGCTGTAGCCGAAGGTAAGCTGCGTC